>CAYZUM010000289.1:0-3978 GCA_964481455.1 uncultured Methylomonas sp.
GTGAATGAAGGTGACAGGAGCCCCTGAATTTCACGAAGTAGCATGGCGCGCCTGGTTGCTGTTTAACTCAGCATACTCTATTTGAACAGAAGATATGTGGTTTTCTTCTTAGTCAATTTGTATGTTAGAAAAGTATAGTTAAATCATCGAATACTGCCTAGAATCTCTGAAACAAGATATTCGATCACACTTTTACAACATTCATTGATAAAATTACATTCCAACATTTTCATGATTTCTAATTAAGGGATACTATTTATGACTCAAATCACTATTCAATTATCGGGAGAAATTCAAAGCTCAAACTTTGTGGAATGGAAAAGAGATTTGATTCAACAAATCCAGGCGACCAATAGTCAATTGGTGACTGATGATGATTTCGTCGATGCTGCAAGGCATGTAAAATTATTTAAGACAGCAGAAAATTCACTTAAACAAGCCAAACAATCCGCCATCAATCAAGCAGCGGATATTCAAAAGTTATTTGCAGCGATTGATGAAGTCTCTACTGAGACCAGGGACGCCAGACTCGTCTTAGAACGGCAGATTAAAGCTCGTAAACAAGAAATAAAAGAAGGATTGATCACTTCTGGCATTGAACGTATACACGAAGCGATCAGGCAACAAAATTCAGATTTTCAATTCATCAGTCATACTCATTTTGTCGATTTCAGGCGCTTTGAAACAGTCGTAAAAGGTAAGGCAGGTATCCGGGTAATTGAAGTAGCCATCGACAATTTATGCTTAGATATTCAACAGGAAATATCACTAAAGGCCGCAGAAGTAAACCATAATGCACAAGCAATTAACGCATTATCCAGCCAAGATCAAATGCTCTTTCAAGACCGCGCCTCATTACTCGCTCTCAGCAAACAGGAACTAGAATTAACAATCGATAAGCGTATTGCCTTGCAGAACGAAGAAAATGCTCGAGTAAAAGCTGAAAAAGCCATTAGTGAGCTAACGAAAATTGAGGAAGTTGAATTAAACTCTGATAGCCATTTATCTCCGATAAATAGCGAAACGCCTGCGAAAAATCATTTTAAACTGGTGATTGATATTTTATCTTCTAAAGAAGATGCTATAGAAATCGCTCGATCTATCAAGCAAAAATACGCTGATAATGCCATTGTTTCAGCTATCAAACTATCCCGTGATCATGATTGATACCTCTCGTAGGAGCGGTCTTCAGCCGCGAATTAAAACAGGCTTTATATCTATCTCGCGGCTGAAGACCGCACCTACAACAGCAATAACATCATCGTAGGAGGGGCAAAGCGCAGCGTGCCCATCAAGCCAAACTAAGAGACACCGCAACGCGTATTATACGAATGATAGACACGAAAAACCCATTGCTTATCCTTATTCTCCGTGAACTTTACACGTATGTGCCAGCCCCCCTCCTTAACAATGAGGGGTTAGGAGAGGTGAATACTACCTTTACACTACTTACCACAGGTTTCATTTCCCAATGAATCCTTATAACAATTCACAAGATTCCCTGATTTTCCCCTATAGTTTGTATTACCAAAAGAATCCGTTCTCCCTTTAATCGTATTACCATTTTTATCTTGCCAGGATTCATTTCCGAATGAATCCTTATTTCCTCGCAGTACCCCTTTACTATCCCTGTAAGTGGTATTACCAAAAGAATCTTTTTCTTCTCTAATAGTATTCCCCTGCGGGTCCGTCCAAAGCATATTACCCGAAAGGTCTTTTCTGCCAAACCAGGATTGTCCATTGCTACCCTGACAGGTTTTATTACCGAATGAATCTGTTTGGCAGCTAAAACCTACGCTGGCTGTCGTTGTTAATAATGAAGATACTAAACACGTAGATATAATCAATAACCGAGATAATTTCATTTTTCTTCCCCCTTTTTTCTGTGTCTAGCGTTTTGGACAATGATGACTTAGGTCTTCAGCCGCGAAATAAAACTGCATTACTCTAATTCGCGACTAACATCCCCAGACCACTGAGTATTCAAATACAAAGCCTCAACCTTTACCCGCGCCCAAGGTGTTTTACGCAAAAATTTAAGACTCGAAGAAATACTGGGATCATGAGTAAAACACTTAATTGCAATACGATTTCCTAGCTCCGGCCAACCATATTCCTCAACTAATTGAGTGACAATAACCTTCAACGTTAACCCATGCAATGGATCCTGGGCACGTTCCTTATCCATTTGATTCCGCTGTATCACTTTTGACTTCTTTTTGCTCCGCCTTTTTCACCCGAATCTTACTACTGCCCACCTCTTTACCATTAAGATTCTGCATTGCTGCCTTCGCCTCACCTATCTTAGGCATTTCAACAAAGCCAAAGCCTTTGGAAATACCCGTATCTTTATCTAATACCAGAGTACAGGATTGCACTGTCCCAAATGGATCGAACAGTGCTTTAAGTTCCGCCTCTGTAGTATTACGAGTCAGGTTGCGTATCAGTAATTTCATTAGTATAACCGTTTCAATATGGAATATTTTGATTATACGCTGGTCTTGTCTATTGCGCAGGGGTTCGTACAAACTAACGCACATGGCCCACGAATGACCTCTATTCACTGATGAACAAAAAAACCATTGACTCACTAATATTATAGTTGTATATATAACACTATATGCTAAAAGTCGTTATAGATACAAACGTTATATTATCAGCTCTCAAGTCAAATAGAGGCGCATCTTATTCTCTGATGGCATTGCTTCCTTCTACAAAGTTCGATATGACTCTGTCAGTCCCTCTCTATACTGAATACCAAGATGTTTTAACCCGAGAAAAAAATATGACAGGAACCAGTACTAAAGAAGATCTTCTGGCTTATTGCCGATATTTAGCAAGTATATCGCACAGAAAAGATATTTTTTTCTGTGGCGCCCTTGGTTAAAGGCCCCAAAAGATGACATGGTACTCGAATTGGCTTTTGCTTCAAAATGTGAATATATTATCACTTACAATATAAAAGACTTTAAGAATATTGAATCACTCGGAGTTCAGGCGATCAAACCAACAGATTTTCTTCAATTAATTTAAGAAAGGTAAATTATGGCGACATTAACACTAAGACTTCCCGAATCGACACCTTTAAAAATAAAAGAACTTGCTAAACGAGATGGCATATCAATCAATCAGTTTTTAGCCTCAGCTGCTGCAGAAAAAATGTCTGCTTTGTTAACTAAAGACTATCTGGAAGAAGAAGCAAAAAACTCTAGCCGAGCAGATTTTGATAAAGTCATGCAAGCTGTGCCTAATGTAGAACCCGCTGAATATGACAGGCTTTAGATTGATAAGAAAAGTCACCACCATTCTAGCCAAAAAATAAAAAAATTGAATAAACTTAAGAATTTACAAAATGGTAACTGCGTTGAAGGCAATTCAGAAGATTTAGAACATATAGACTGCTCAGATCAATGGCCAGAAGACTACCTCGACAAACTACGGGAGAAACTTTGCAACGACCGAGTCAAGATACTATTGAGCAAAGGGAAACATTAGACTAATGTATTCCTTGATTCCAATGCCTGTCTTTATTAGTTAAATAATCGCCACTCACAAATAGAGCATCATTTCCGTAACGCCTCTCCCTCTTACATTGCTTTATGTAGTATTGTTAAAGCTGAATGACTATATGGTACCCGGCATAGCACAAAAGTAGAAGCTAATATACCGTTACTTAATCATTTTTTTTCACCCTTAACCAGCCTCCCATTTGATGACAGCTGCGCAGAAGAATATGGATTAATACGTGCCGTTTTAAGCGCGCAAGGAAAAATAATAGGACCAAATGACCTAATGATCGCGGCTATTGCCAGAGCGCATGATACTATTTTAGTCACTCATAATACCAAAGAATTTTCACGGATTACTGGGTTGCGATTAGAAGACTGGCAATCTTAATTTTTTTGTTTTGAAATATAACGATATACTACAATACCTTCGCCAAAAATCAGATCGTGCTTATAAATAAAACAATAGGTT
>CAYZUM010000290.1:0-3958 GCA_964481455.1 uncultured Methylomonas sp.
AGGCAAACAAAAATACTGCGTCATAATGCACAACTTATTCAATTCCCATTCCTAGGTTACTAGTGATAGGTAACACGCAAAAAATAACACCCCATATTGCGCAGATTTTTTGTTTGTCTTCCATTAGTAGAAATAGGCGCATAGCAGGCTACGTAACTATTTCTATCAATAAGAAGACGGACAAAAAGACAAGCAAGATGGGTGGGTTATTGATTGCGAGTTGCCATAAGCCAGTTTCGGCACCCGGTATTGAGTAAGAGGCAAGCTTTGTACTCGTTAAAATCAACCTACTATTAATTCCGCTTCCGTGATCACGTGAAGTATAATAAGCTGTTAACTTAACATAACTACTTTGGGTAATGAGATTAAACGCACTTTTCCTTTTCAGTATAGCTTACTATAAATCATGAGTTCCCCCCGCATTGCCTGGGCCGTTACCGGTTCAGGGCATTATATTGAAGAATGTATTGAGTTAATACTCACATTGGATAATGTCGATGTCTACCTCAGTCAGGCAGGTGAAGAAGTACTTAAAATGTATGGCATCCATATCAACGACTTACGTGATAGAGTACGTATTTATCGCGACAAAGCAGCCTCTGCTCCACCCGTTGGTTTATTTTATAAAGGTTATTATCATACACTGGTTCTTGCACCGACTACGTCAAATACGATTGCTAAATGTGTCTTAGGGATTGCTGATTCATTAGTGACAAATTTATATTCTCAGGCTGGTAAATGCCGGATACCCAATATTGTTTACCCCTGTGATATTGCGCCCGAAATGAAAACCACGGCACCTGGTGGTGAAGTCATGGTGTACCCAAGAAAAATCGATCTGGAAGCGACTGATAAAATACGCAGTTTTGAATACACAACAGTCGTCGAAAGTGTTGATGAACTTAAAATAGCACTACACCGCCGCCTGGCTTCACTATCATGAGTGAACATATTCTGTTTTTAACGGGCAAACTGGCCGAGAAACAGTTAAATCAGATTTTAGTCAGGATGCAGCCTGAATTTACTTATACGGTCCATCAGCTGGGCGTAAAAGTTGCTGCCTTAATGACCGCTGATATGATTGCCCGGCGTTTAAAAGAGACCTTTAATGCTGATCGCATTATGCTGCCTGGACGTTGCCGAGGGGATCTGGATGCTCTCACTAAAACATTCGGAATACCTGTTGAACGTGGCCCTGAAGAGTTAAAAGATTTACCACAGTATTTTGGCAAGCAGGCACTGCACATTGATTTAAGTCATTATCAAGTTAAAATTTTTGCTGAAATAACAGATGCCCCAAAGCTCACAGTCGATGAGGCCATTAAGCGCGCCTATTACTATCAAAGTAACGGAGCCAATGTGATTGATATTGGCTGCTTGCCGGATACTCCGTTTGAGCATATGGAAGAGATTATTAAAGGCTTAAAACAAGAAGGTTTTCAAGTCAGCATTGACTCATTAGAAACGGATGATTTATTGCGCGGCGCGCAAGCCGGTGCTGATTATATGCTGAGTTTGCACGAAAATACTTTATGGCTTGCTGATGAAGTCGATGCAATCCCTATTATTATCCCCGAAAAACATACCGATACTCGTTCTTTAGATAGGGCAATCGCCGTGTTACAGAAAAAAAACAAGCCCTTTATCGTAGACCCCATCCTTGACCCGATACACTTTGGATTTACTGAATCGCTGGTACGATATCATACTATGCGCCAACAGCACCCTGACATAGAAATGATGTTGGGTGTCGGCAATATTACCGAACTTACCCATGCTGATACAGCGGGTATGAATGCTATACTAATGGGCGTATGTTCAGAACTCAATATAAACGCTATACTGGCGACTGAAGTCAGCCAACATGCAACTAGAGCTATTAAAGAAGCGGATATAGCCAGGCGCATTATGTTTGCTGCAAAAGAAAATAATACCCTGCCTAAACATATTAATTCAGATTTAATGGCCTTACATGAAACATCCCCCTTTCCTTACCAATTTGATGAAATTGAAGAATTTGCATCACAAGTAAGAGACCCTAGTTTTCGTATACAAATTAGTTCCGAGGGCGTACATATTTATAATCGCGATGGCATACACACAGCCATTGACCCCTTTGATTTATATCCTAAATTGCAAGTAGCTGATGATGCCGGACATGCATTCTATTTAGGCGTAGAGCTCGCGCGCGCAGAAACGGCCTGGCAACTCGGTAAACGCTTTAATCAGGACGAAGCATTGCGCTGGGGATGTGCGGCCAAAACAACTGAACAAACAGTGGATTTACATACCTTTAAACCCGCTGGAACAACCTTTAAATAAACATGATTCTAGAAACAATCGTCACAACGCAAAACCCCGATGGTGAAACCCATATTGCTCCCATGGGCATTCATGCAGCAGGAGATGAATTTATCATTCTTCCGTTCAAACCATCCACTACCTTAGACAATATTTTGCGCACAAAAACAGCCATTATCAATTACACTGATGATGTCAGAATTTTTGCTGGCTGCCTGACCCACCGGTATGACTGGCCATTAAAAAAAGCAAAAGAAATCGAAGGGTTTGTTTTACAGGACGCACTAGCCCATTGCGAAGTAAAACTCACCCATGTAGACGACGACCCGGTTCGCCCTAAATTATTTTGCCAAGCTGTTTATCAGGCAAACCATAGTGCTTTTAAAGGCTTTAATCGTGCTCAATTTTCCATACTTGAAGCCGCTATTTTACTTAGTCGAGCATCCCGTTTATCACCTGCAAAAATAAACTCTGAGCTGGATTATTTACATATTGGTTTTAATAAAACGGCCGGGCCACGCGAAAGAGAAGCATGGGGCTGGGTAACACAAGCCATTGAGCAAAAACTAAGAGAGCAGCCAGCCTTATGAGTGGTATGCTAGCCAGTGTTACAAACCTAGAAGAAGCACGTATTGCGCTATTGGCTCATGTCGATATAATTGATTTAAAACAGCCTGCATCGGGTGCGCTAGGTGCTCTGGAAACGCATCAGGTAAAATCAATTGTCACAGAACTTGGACATCATAAACCCATTAGCGCTACTGTGGGTGATCTGCCAATGCAGGCTGATTTAATCTTTAATGCCGTTAAAGACATGGCTGATACCGGTGTCGATTATATTAAAATTGGCTTCTTCCCAGGTCGAAACTGGCACGAAGTCATTTTGAAATTGCAGGCACTGACACAGCAATCAATAAAATTAATTGCGGTTTTATTTGCTGACCAACGGCTTGACTTTAAGATGATAGAGGCATTTTCTCAAGCTGGTTTTTCCGGTGTCATGCTGGATACGATGGATAAATCGAAAGGCTCGCTTACTCAAATCATGCCCTACGTGGATATTCAGTTTTTTGTGCAAAAATCAAAAATACATCAATTAATTTGTGGTCTTGCTGGCTCTTTGAATAAGACGGATATTAGTACCCTGCTCCCTTTACAGGCTGATTATTTAGGCTTTAGAGGGGCTTTATGTCAGGATCATCAGCGTACTGCCAGGCTTGATCCTGTTGCTTTACAAACGATTCAAACGGCAATAAGGAAAGGAACAGGCATTAAATAGCATAAGCACTAGGAGGCTGTCCAAGAATAGAAAACCTGCTGTGAGAAAAACGCTTTTGGCCAGATTTCCCGATCATTTTCGTTAAAGAGCACAACTATTCGCCTCAAATGATCGGGAAAACTGGCCAAAAGGGCTTTTCCGCAGTAGGTTTTCTATTGTTGGACAGCCTATCTCGCATCGCCCAATGGACACGCTAGTGCTTTACACATTCCTAATTTGGAACTTAACCACAAGAATTGCAAACCGTCTTATGCCCTTACATTATATTATTCTAAAAAAATTAGCGGATACTTTATGATACAACAAACAACTGACTCATTAGAGCTTAGGCAACTCGCAATAAATAACCCACCCATCTTGCTTGTCTTTTTGTCCATA
>CAYZUM010000291.1:0-3949 GCA_964481455.1 uncultured Methylomonas sp.
ACGGCGGTCGATTTACTAGAAGATTTAAATACCCCTGCTTATAAAATTGCTTCTTTTGAGGCAGTTGATATACCGCTTATCAAATATGTCGCCCAAACGGGCAAGCCAATGATTATTTCCACAGGGATGGCAGATGCAAAGGAAATACAAGAAGCAGTTGATGCAGCGAGAGAGGGTGGATGTAAAGAATTGGCTATTTTACATTGTGTTAGTGGATACCCCGCCCCAGCAGCAGACTATAATTTAAGAACGATGGTTGATATGCAACAGCGTTTTGGATTGGTAACAGGGCTTTCAGATCATACTTTAGACAATACCACGGCAATAACCAGTGTAGCATTAGGTGCATCCATCATAGAAAAACACGTTACCTTAGATAGAAAAGGTGGTGGCCCCGATGATAGTTTTTCTTTAGAACCATCTGAGTTAAAAGCATTATGTGAAGGTGCAAAAACAGCATGGCAATGTTTAGGTAAAGTGGATTATGGCAGAAAATCCAGTGAAGAAGGTAACGTTAAATTTAGACGGTCACTCTATTTTGTGAAAAGTGTTAAGGCTGGTGAGGTGATTACGGAAGAGAATGTACGTTCAATTAGACCTGGATATGGATTAGAACCTAAATATTTGAAAGATATTCTAGGGGAAAAAGCAGTTAGAAATGTAGAGGTCGGCACACCAGTTAGTTTCTCTGATATTGAGGCATTGTGATTAAAAACAAGCTGTTTAAGAATGCATTTTTTTATACCTTAACAGAAGTTATTAATAAGGCAGTTCCTTTTTTATTGCTGCCTATTATGACGAGCTATTTATCACCAGAAGATTATGGGCGAGTGGCAACTTATGGTGCCTTTACCGCTATTGTAGCGGTATTTGTACACCTGAGTATGATGGGCGCGATTAATGTTAACTATTTTAAAATATCAAAAGAACAATTAAAAATATACATAGCTAACACATTAATTATAGTGACTATTGCATCAACATTGGCTTTTTTAGTGATATTGATTTTTGACGATAAGTTAAGCCTATTACTTGATATTCCTTGGATTTGGTTGTTTGTGGGCGTTACGGTTACAGCGGCCCAGTTTTTAACGATATTAAATCTTGGTTTATGGCAGGTAGAGCAGAGATCTAGAGAGTTTGGAACTTATCAAATAGTACAAATGCTAACGAGCACTTCTTTAGTCTTGGTGCTTGTAGTCGGTTTTGAAATGGGATGGGAAGGCTCATTAATTGGAAGCACTGTAGCAACAATTTTATTCTCATTAATTAGTTTTGGTTTTATTTATAAACGAGGATATTTATTATTTCATGTAAATAAAGTTGATATTAAAGATGCTTTAAGATTCGGGGTTCCATTGATTCCTCATGCTTTGTCAGGATGGTTTAGAACAGGCGTTGATAGAATGTTGTTAACCACGATTATAGGCACTTCAGCAACAGGGCTTTATTCGGTTGGTTATCAATTCGGTATGATTGTAGGCATCATTGCGGTTGCATTTAATCAGGCATATAGCCCATTTTTATATAAAAAACTGGCAACAATAGATGAACTGGGGAAGAAGAGATTGGTTAAGTTTACCTATTTATATTTTATTGGGATCTTAATATTTGCAGGGCTGTTGAGTGTAATTCTTCCTTATTTAATTCAGAACTTTTTAAATGAGAAATATCATGCGTCTAGTGACATTGTCAGCTGGGTTTTATATGGCTATGCATTTCAAGGTATGTATTTGATGGTTGTAAATTATATTTTTTATGTAAAAAGGACTTATATTTTATCAGTCATAACATTTTTAACGGGCTTGGCTCATGTTGGACTGAGTTATTATTTAATTAAGCTCAATGGTATTATCGGCGCGGCACAAGCAACGACAGTGTCATTTTTTATTATGTTTATATTAGTATGGCTGTTAAGTGCGAAGGTTTATAGTATGCCGTGGGGATTAAGAGTAAATCATGAGCAGTAATTTAGAGGCTATTTTATCCATATTGCCTGAAATAGAGAAAGTGGCGGTTAAGGGGGAAGTTGATTATTATGGTTTGTCTCATTTAATAGCAAAAAAGAATAAACTACCCTTTATACCTAGAAGCTTATCAGGTTGGAAGCATGGGTGGTTATTTTCAAATTTAAAATATACTGAGCAATTAACGGGTGGCGCATCATATTCAAAATTTTTAGTTCCGTTAGTTGAGCATGAGGAATTTTTAAAAGGAAAAGGTATAAAATCAAAGGCAGTGGGAATGCCTTTCATTTATGTAGAAGAAGTTGAAACTCAAAAAATAAAAAGACAAAAAAATACATTATTAGTTATGCCGCCACATTCTTTGCCTTATACGAATCATTCATGGGATGAAGAGGGCTATGCAAAACATATTAAAGCTTTAAAAGATAAATTTGACCTTATCGTAGTTTGTTTACATCAATCATGTGTTGAAAGTGGGCTTTGGGTAAATACATTCAAAAAATACGATATTCCTTGGATAATTGGAGCTGATGCACTAGATAAAAATGCCTTAATAAGGATGTATCGAATTTTTAATAGTTTTGAATTTATGACAACTAATGCTATTGGCTCTCATGTGGTCTATGCGGCATATTGTGGTTGCAGAGTTTCAATTTATGGGGAATATACCGAGTTTTCCAAAGAAGATTATGCCGACACTCCTATTTATAGACAATTTCCATTTTTATTAGAATATAATTTAAGACATTCTTCCTATCAATATATAAATAAGGCATTTTTCTTTTTATTTTCTTCTCCAGAGAAAGCTGAAGTAAGAATAGAATGGGCGGAAGATCAATTAGGGAAATCTAACAAGGTTACATTTAAAGAGTTACCAACGTTATTGGGATGGCGTTTGTATGATCAGACTATATTTTTTATAGAAAAAGTATACTTCAGAATAAGAAAGGGATTTTTATGGAAATAAGTTTATTGGATAAAAGCATAACTACATTAGAAAAACAGGAAGTTGAAAACCTGCTCGAAAGAGAGGATAAAACTATTCAAACTGGCTTAGAACAAATGTGGTATCTCATGGATTTAGTATGGGGTGATTATGAATGCAATAATAAAAAGTTAAACTGGGATGCAATTGGAAAATTCTACTCCCATCCTGTATGGCTTTTAAATGGATTGTTTATTGAGCAAGATGATGTGTCTATGGGGCATCGACATGCGATTTCAGACTGGGTTGTGGAGCATGATTTTAAAAATGTAGTCGATTATGGTGGTGGTTTTGGTACTTTAGCTCGATTAATTGCAGGAAAAGACAGCCAAGTTAATATTGATATTTATGAGCCTCATCCAAGTGAGTTTGGACTTAAACGAGCCAGCCAATTTAATAATATTAATATGGTTGATAAGCTGGGGCATGATTATGACGTATTATTAAGTACCGATGTTTTAGAGCACGTTCCTGATCCACTAGCTGATTTTTCTAAAATGATTGATAGTGTGCAACTTGAGGGCTATTTGGTGATAGCAAATTGTTTTTATCCTGTTATTAAATGCCACTTACCTCAAGACTTTCATTTTCGATATACCTTTAATGTTTTTGCACGATTAATGGGGCTGGAAGTATGTGGAATGCTTGAAGGCTCTCATGCAACAATTTTTAAGAAAAATAAAGTAAAAAAAGTGAACTGGAAAATTGTTAGAACAATTGAATATATATCAAAAGTATCCTTCCCCGTTATAGATCTCTTGATTTCTATATTACGGTCTATCAAGCGTGCACTTATAAAATGAAAATCCTTATCGTCAGCACTTCAGATATAAGTGGAGGCGCTGCTAGGGCCGCCTATCGCTTGCATAAGTCATTACTGGCTCAGAATGTAGATAGTCGAATGCTGGTGCAGTCTAAAGTGAGTGATGATTATACGGTGGCGACTATAAGTCAAACTAAAATACAACGTTTAATGAGTAAATTTCGACTTACTCTA
>CAYZUM010000292.1:0-3946 GCA_964481455.1 uncultured Methylomonas sp.
ATTTCATAGGCTTCCCATGCCTCATCATTACCCAGTTTAGTCAGCACTGCCGCCACGGCTTTCTCATAAAAATTTGACTTGCTTAAGCATCTCCTCCATGCTAATTCGGTCTTTAGCATGGAGGAGATGCTTAAGCAAGTCAAATTTTTATGAGAAAGCCGTGGCCTAGTACCCACCCCAAAATTTTAGCTTTTTATAAAATAGAGTTCGCCATCTTTCACGTCTACGTTAATAGTATCCTCTGCCGCAAATTTCCCCGCTAAAATATCTTGCGCAAGCGGGTTTTCTAATGCCTGTTGAATAGTACGTTTAAGGGGTCTAGCGCCATAAACAGGATCAAAGCCCGCTTCACCAATTTTATCCAGTGCTGCATCAGAAATAGTAAGCTGAATATCTCTTTCTAAAAGCCGCATACGCAAGGATTCAATCTGAATTTTTGCAATCGAACGAATATGATTTTGTCCTAAAGGGTGGAACACCACGGTTTCGTCAATCCGGTTAATAAACTCAGGCCTGAAATGCCCAGCGACGACTGCCATCACTGCGTTTTTCATCGTTTGATAATTCTCTTCTCCGGTTAATTCCTGAATTAAATCAGAACCCAGATTAGAAGTCATAACAATGACTGTATTGCGAAAATCAACCGTACGGCCTTGCCCATCTGTTAAACGTCCATCATCTAAGACCTGCAAAAGTATATTAAAAACATCTGCATGGGCTTTTTCAACTTCATCAAGTAATATCACAGAATAGGGACGACGGCGTACTGCTTCCGTTAAATACCCACCTTCTTCATAGCCAACATAACCAGGAGGTGCACCCACTAAACGCGCAACCGAATGCTTTTCCATAAATTCAGACATATCAATACGAATCATCGCGTCTTCAGTATCAAATAAAAAATCAGCCAGTGCTTTGCATAATTCAGTCTTACCTACTCCGGTTGGTCCTAAAAACAGGAACGAACCATTCGGGCGACCCGGGTCAGATAGTCCAGCGCGCGAACGACGCACTGCATTACTGACAGCTTTAAGGGCTTCCTCTTGTCCAATAACACGCTCGGCCAGATGTTGTTCCATATTGAGTAGCTTGTCTCGCTCGCCATCTAACATTTTTGAGACAGGAATGCCTGTCCATTTAGAGACCACTTCGGCAATTTCTTCCTCAGTCACCTTATTGCGTAATAAAGTCATTTCCTGAGTTTCAGCTTTAGAGGCTAATTCTAATTGGCGTTCAAGCTCAGGAATACTGCCATACTGTAATTCAGACATTCGGGTTAAATTTGAATTTCGGCTTGCTGTTTCCAATTCGAAGCGCGCATGCTCCAATTGTTCTTTAATATGCGCAGAACCTTGTAAGGCTAATTTTTCAGCTTTCCAGATTTCTTCTAAATCAGAAAATTCTTTTTCTAAATCATGAATTTGTGCTTCTAATATGAGCAGGCGCTTTTTTGAGGCATCATCAGATTCATTTTTCATCGCCTCACGCTCAATCTTTAATTGAATTAAACGGCGTTCCAGTTTATCCATTACCTCAGGTTTAGAATCAATTTCCATACGAATACGGCTAGCTGATTCATCTATCAGGTCTATCGCTTTATCAGGTAATTGTCGATCTGCAATGTAGCGATGGGACAGTTGAGCAGCAGCAATAATGGCTGGGTCAGTAATATCGACACTATGATGCACTTCGTATTTTTCTTTTAAGCCCCGTAAAATAGCAATAGTATCTTCAACGGAGGGCTCATCCACCAGTACTTTTTGAAAACGACGCTCTAAAGCAGCATCTTTTTCAATATATTTGCGATATTCATCTAACGTTGTCGCGCCTACACAGTGGAGTTCGCCCCGTGCGAGAGCTGGTTTCAGCATATTTCCTGCATCCATTGCGCCTTCAGCTTTACCCGCTCCGACCATAGTATGTAGTTCATCAATAAACAGAATGATTTGACCTTCCTGTTTTGATAAATCGTTTAAGACCGCTTTTAAGCGTTCTTCAAATTCCCCTCTAAATTTTGCACCGGCAATCAAGGCCGCTATATCGAGAGATAAAACACGCTTGCCCTTAATGCCATCAGGCACTTCGCCATTGACAATTCGTTGTGCTAATCCTTCTACAATTGCAGTTTTACCAACGCCAGGTTCACCAATGAGAACTGGGTTGTTTTTAGTGCGGCGTTGTAATACCTGAATCGTCCGGCGAATTTCATCATCACGACCGATCACAGGATCCAGTTTACCTTCCTCGGCACGTTCTGTCAGGTCAATAGTATATTTCTTCAGCGCATTACGTTGATCTTCAGCGTTTTCGTCATGCACGCTTTCACCGCCACGGACTTGCGTAATAGCTTGTTCAACAAGTTGTTGGTTTACACCGGCCTGCTTTAATAAGTTACCTATTTGTCCTTTATTTTGGCAGGTAGCTAATAGAAATATTTCGCTGGAAACAAAGCTATCATTACGCTTTACAGCGAGTTTTTCTGTTAGATTAAGGAGCTTTGTCAAGTCATTAGAAACTTGTACGTTGCCCCCTATCCCTGATACAGAGGGCATATTGCCTAGCTCTTTACTAAGGGAGTCTACTAGGGACGGGGTGTTGATACCTGCCTGGTTTAATAGAGGATTTATACTGCCACCCTGTTGATTTAGCATTGCTAGAAGCAAATGTACGCCTTCAATAAATTGGTGATCTTTTGCTAAAGCAAGGCTTTGGGCATCATTCAATGCATTTTTAAATTTACTGGTTAGTTTTTCTGGATTCATATGGTACCCACTCTAAATATCTGTTGATAAAACTAACTTTGGGGCTATGGGGATATTTTTCAAGGAAATTATTTAGTGTGGACAAAATAATGAGTTTTTTGTGGCATCATTCATTTTTCGGTTTACACTTTTCAACAAATCCGCGATGAAATCTGGTATAAATGAATCCAACAAATTCAATTTATCTCACAAAACTATTGACAGTCATGTGCGCCATACTACCTCACGAAATTCTGGGACTCCTGTCACCTTCATTCATTCGCCAACGCAGCGAATGGGAGATGCCCTGAACACCCTGCGTCCGCACGACTACGCATAAAGCCGCTTCGTCATGGCTACCTCAAATGGCTGGACGGGACTATTCGTAATGCAATTTTTGCCTCCCTCGCGCGCTATCGCACACTTCGGATAGGCGAATTGCCCTGTCGCCTATCAGGAACTAAAAATCATCACTTCGCTAAGCTCCGTTTCCCTGATTTTTCATTTGACGACTCATTTGAAAGACGACTCTTTACCCGCCGATCCGACTGATAATGGCCAACACAGCACTGGATGCGATACTAAACAGTCGCTGGGGTACGGTAACTGAGCTTGCAAATAAGTATCACCTAAATCCTGCAAACCCTTATTTTGATACTCATTACCTTTAAATTAATTATGATTAATGGTTTTTTTCCGCTACTTACGCCCCGATGGTAGTTTAATGAATAGCCCTATGACAATATCGTGCATTTTTTCTATTTTGAAAAACAGACTGTTCGACGTGTTAAACGTTTAATCCATGTTCTAAAGTTCAGATTTTTTGGGTGTTTTTCTTGCCTATTTCATGTTCATTTGTCTCTAAGTTTCGCTCATATGCTCCCCAGTCATCCGTGTCATATCGACTTATGTTAAAAGGAGTCAGTAAGGCTTTTAGCTCTTTGAAAACATCGTCTTTACGCTTGCCAAAGACATAAGCAATGACTGTATTAGTTGCATGATCAACAGCATGCCATAACCAGCGCTGATTCGACTTTTTACCTACAAAGGACCCTTTCTCATCTATCTCAGCTTCTTCGCAAACAAGATCCCGCCGGACGTCTAAAGGTGTTTCTCCTTGTTGAGATAGAAAAATAGGATTGACCTGTACGAGGCAGCAATTATAAATGTGTATTGAGAATCATTACTATCTAGTAAAATATCAA
>CAYZUM010000293.1:0-3916 GCA_964481455.1 uncultured Methylomonas sp.
TAAAGTCGAATTTGGACGAGACATTCATGCCTAATAACAGATTTGACCCACCACCGGAATGGGAATCAAATAAAGTGTGCATTCTGACGTGTCTTTTTGTTCGCCTTCTGCGTTGCGGAAACAGTTACGTAGCTAGCTATGCGCCTGTTACCGTGCCTTGAAGGCAAACAAAAATACTGCGTCATAATATTCAATTCCCATTCCTAAGGTGACACGAATGTCTCTAATCTAGATTTTTAAAATATTTTGATTCCTCTGCGCTAAGAAAGGGTAAAATTACCTATTTTACTGTTCTGGATTTAAGGCAAAAAATGAGTTTTAAAGCAAGTTTAACTAAAATGGCCATAAAATTGACCCCTAATATTTTCATTGTATGGGGGGCAAATTTTATTCTTAAAGATATTGCAAAATTAACGGGTTTTAATTTTGATATTGAGACACGTGAGTTATTTGTGCAAATACACTTAGTCGGTGAATCAGAAACGATTGATGTCTGGTTGGAAGATTTTTCTATTATGACTGAAGAGAGTACTTATTACTTTTACATTCATCAGGCCTCATCTAACCGAGTCTGGCTGGGGAATATACTGTCCCGTATTATCAAAAAAGAGTGGAAAATTCCTATCCCTTCTCATATGGCACATCATTTTGAGTTTATCGCCGAGGTTTTTCAGGCAGATAGACTAGAACAAGAAGAGTGATTGACGTTAGCTACAAACTTGAGAGAGCAAGAAATAAATAATCGTTCAATATTGGGCAGGATTTTTGTGGATATTTAAAGCCAGCCCTGTACTTGATTACAGGGGGGGGCGTAGTAACAGGCGCTGTATAAACCTGCTAGGCGCCTATTTCTACGCCTTGGCCAGCAGCTCAGGCGTGCTGGCCTTGAAAACGAACAAAAAACCTGCGCACTATGGGGTGTTATTTATTGCGTGTTACCTTAACGCGGCTGAAGAGAGCACTCCTGCACCAAATGTCAGACAAGCTGATCTCGCGGATAATAATTTGATACTAAAATAAATATTATCAATTGATGTTAAACCATGTGAAATTCAAGTAACCTTCAATAATGACAAGAATGCTGGGTGACGTTTTCTCGCGACGCTCAAAAATCTAACCCAGCCTAAGATTTTGATTTTATTAGACCGAGGTCAGGTGCTCTGAAGGTAATGTCCCCTCTTAAATTCGTAACCTTAATAGCGACTATCCGGCCTACCATGTTCGTTCCTGACCCATAAGGCAAAAGAGGTCATTGCCCAGCCACGTGCAGTCATTTCCATATTTAAACAAAATGAAATAAACCATCCCGCATTGGTAGGCCATTCTTGCCAGAGACAAATACCTAATATAACTGAAATAATGCCGCACAGGGAAGTTACCAGAGCGGTTGGTAGTTTTAGTGCATGGGTTAAAGCAATGCGTACTAAACCGCGCACGATAAGAAAAGCAGAAATGAGTATACTTAAACGCTCAGGGTTCTCTGAAATGCCACAAATAATAAACAGACCGATAATCGTGTCCAGCACTCCCACTTGTAAGTTCTGCAGAACATCGCGTTGCTGCTTGGCAAGAAAGGCATCTAAACACGCGAGTATACCTAATGACATAATCAACATGCCACTGATGGGAAGCCAGGAGAAGTCTCTGGCAGATAAAATAATAATATCGGGCTTTAGGATGCTGGCGAGTGTCATAAATGCACCCATCAGCATAACACTGATGGAGACTATCATTAACCGCCGCCAATCCGTTTCAAAGCCTTCAAAACGATTTAATTTTGTGAGAAGTTTCATAGTGTTCATTTTGGCTAGGATGTTTGTGATTAAGATCAAATATATTCGCTAATTAATTCTGTGTTTATTTTTTTAAAGTGTACGCCGACGGGTATACTTAGGAACGTGCACGAAATAAGTTGGGCAACTGGCGCAGTATTTTTATTCGTATTCAAGGCGTAGAAATAGGCGCATAGCTGGCTACGTAACTATTTCTACAGCGCTGAAGACGGATAAAAAGGCAAGCAAGTTGCTCAAGTTATTTCGTGCACGTTCCTTAACGTTCATCAAGGTAATAGCTTGACGACATTTTGTGCAAGTTCTGGAAACATTTTGTTCATATCATATAAAAATGTAATTACAAATGCATAAGATGATACCTTACTGATCCAGCGTACCCAGATAGGTAATGGTTTTTGGGCTTTATGAGTCGTGTTTTCTAATCGTGCTGCTTGCCATGTCGTCCCTAACGCCGATATCATTTTCTGTTTGATTTCATCTGCATAGCTTTTCCCCTCCAGCATATCGCCGACTTCAATTTTATTTCCATCACGAGTGAGTAGTTTTAAGCAATACCAGACACGCGTTTTATGACCAGAAGTAGAAGAGGCATTTTGTTCTGTGGTGATGTCGACAATTTCACTAGCATCTATCTTCTCTTCAAGTAAATAAGCAAAGGTTTTCTGTTGCTTGCGAATGCCCTTTAACCCAACGTCAAGAGTAAGGCTATTGGCAACGAGGAAGATGCCCAGTAATAAAAGGCTTAAGGATATTAAACCCACAAAGGCTGCCATCAAACTTGTTGTTGCTGGTAAAAAACCTAAAAATCCGTCAAAAAAGAAATATGCAAAAACACCTATCAATAGACCCAAAAACATTAAGGCAATGGCCATGCCTTTTGAGCGTCCATGTCCATAATAAAATTGGGTACCCGTTCTTGTTTTCTCGATTTGTGGCACTGAACCAATTTCAGTCTCCTGATGACTAATGATGGGAGAGGTTTGTGCCGTATTAGGTTTTTCTGTTAGCGGTGCAGGCTCATCAGCTTTTTCCATAGGTATTTCAAAGCTGCGCTCAAAGTCTATACCAGGAATTGGAATTGGAATGTGAATGTGTATATTCCAGACATGATAGTCATCACTTTTTTGTTGTGTTTCCGGTAATTCATAGGGGGGCATAAAGGAAAAATTCAAGTGAATCTTTTTACCATATTTTTCAGGCTTTAAAGTAACCTGGTCTTGCCAGATTACTTTTGTATAGTGCTGCCGTTTACCGTTATTTGTACGTTTAATATAGCGCCGCATACAGCTAAGCCTAATTTCTGCCCGTTTCGCATTGCCTGCCTGTATGGGGAGAGTAATATAGCCAGAGCAAGAACCACCAATAAGTCCGGGAGAGGGGTTGATGGTTAAGGGGGTTTTTCCGAATTTATGCCAGGCAAGTGTTTGCCTTAGCGCATCAAATATGATCCATATCCCCATAAAAGGAAACAGAACAAAAAAGTAGAAAACTGGGTTTTCTGCGAATGCACTAAGGATATTATGACCGCCTTTTAGGATGACAAATCCAATACTGCCATTCCATACAAGGGCAATAAGCCATGTTTGCCAATATTGCCTAGCAGAGTTGGAATAAATTTTGTTATGGGTAATATTTGGCATAATTTAAGTGGCCTTGGAATGAGAATTTAATAACATGTGCACTGACTGCCGTCTATAGACCGGAGCTTAAAACATGCACAAGCTCTGTGTAGGTTGTGGGTGAGGTACGACCCAATATTATGCCGTTAGTTATCACAGGCGCTAGAAGGTCTCATCGTGATGTAAGGTAACTCGCAACACCCACCCACCTTGCTAGTCTTTTTGTTCGTCTTCTTTTTGATAGAAACAGTTTCGTAGCCAGCTATGCGCCTATTTCTACTAATGGAAGACAAGCAAAAATCCTGCGCAATATGGGCCGTTTATTTATTGCGAGTTACCTAAGAAACTGGACTTTGTGATTTTGTGTTATCCCTAGTGGGGGTTCGTGCCTCACCGACAATCTACACTTGAAATAATAGCGTGAATGGCTTGAGGTTTAAATGCACAAGTTATTGGGGGGGGGGGGGGGGGGGGGGGGGGGGGGGGGGGGGGGGGGGGGGGGGG
>CAYZUM010000294.1:0-3907 GCA_964481455.1 uncultured Methylomonas sp.
CCAGAATTTGTCTGTTTTGAGCTGATAAATGATAATATTAAAATTCAGCCTCTGACCGATCTACTTAAAGAGCGGGCATCAGGTTTTCACGCATTCTATACACATGATGTATTGGTGTCTGGTATACAGAATTCAGTAGATAGTTCATCATTAGCGCTTAAGCAGATTTTTGAGACAGCACTTGAAAACCAGACTATTGAGGTATCATCGCTTATCGATGATACCTCAATATCTGAGTTACTCTCACACAAAAATACTGTCTCTCCTTTGATATTAATTAATGGTCTCGGTACCACAACTAAAGCTGACACAATTCAGACCTTTTTTCAAACATTAAGAGAAAATCTTAGTGGCGACTCCAGCTTTGAACAAGCCGTTGGTTATTCTTTAAATCAGGCGGCCAGTTGGGATATATTTTTAGAGCGTGAAAAATACAGCGGCATTATTCCCGGAACGCATGGCTATCATGAATATATTTTATGGGAAGCGCATGGTTTACTGGACAATACAAAATGGGGGGCTACAAATAATACAGGTAAAAATAACTATGCATGGACTGGCTCTAGCTGGCTTGCAGAAAAATTTAGTCCTTATTCTAGTGATACATTGCTCCCTTGCCCGTCAGTTGGGCTAGACTCCTGGGTGAGTTCATCTAATGAGCGATTGATACGCTCATTAGCTAGTTTGACTGATTTTTATAAAGGAGCAGAGCAGCAACTCTACAACTTCGAACATAATAATAATTTTGCCCGTAGTCTATGTGAGTTTTTACCTAAGCATAGATCATTGCGAGATTCTAATAAATTTATCCTGAGTAATATGAATGGAGAGAAGGGAGGTCCTATACGCTGGCGTGGTGTATTTGATGATGCATTGCATCTACGTAAACGATTTTTATTAATGGATGGCTGGTTAAGTTTATGGCCTTATCAAGAAACAAGCGGTGAAACTGTCTTGTATTTACAGCCAGGTTCTCTGGCACTTTTGTACTGGGCAGCACAGCGAGTCTCTATGCCGTATACGGATACCCCCGAGGACTTTTTAGACCATTACGACTGGCGTGATCCTCACTGGTTTGGTGGAAACTGGACATATCCACCCACTAAGGAGTTAGATAATGGAAAAAGCTAGATTTGTTGCGTATACAGCACAGCGCCAGCAAATACGTGATTTTCTGGAACGTGCGACAGATACAGGGGGTGTTTTGCTGGTTTCTGGTAGTCGTGGCTTAGGAAAAACCCGTTTGGTTGACGAGGCATTGAACAGGAGAAATATTCTACATAAACCAGGCTGGTTTGCACAGTTTTTTGGCGATGTCAGTGATAGTAAACGCTTGTGCGTTAACAGGCAACCGAACAAGGTAGACCGGCATATTATCAAGATAGATGTTGATCCGTATTTTCCCTATTTTCCGCCCGATAACAATGCAGAGCCAGATGAAAATGTGTTGGCGGTTGAATTAATTCGTAATATTGTCGTTGCTTTAACCAGCGTACTGGATTGCCGTTGTCATCAGCGAAAATATGGCAAAACCTTAACGGCTAAACTAGGTTTTTGGAAGTACTGGTTCAGTCATAATGCCCTGTTGTGGCGGGCAAATGATCAGGTATTTTTTTGGGTCGTGTTATTGCCTTTACTGGCGTTGCTATTTTATGCTTATGGGAGCTTTGCCGGCCTGCTGACAGATAACTTTGTCGTGGTGCTAAAGTCCTTAATTGTTTCGCCCTTCATTGCCTGGGTACTTTTACGCTGGCGAGACTGGCGTGCTTTGCATAAAATGTCAGAAAAATTATATGCGCTGGTGCATGCACAAACCTCGGGAGAGCAGCGTATGCAAAGTGAGGAGAGCAAGCATAATAAACTGCTTATACCTGTTTTGTTACTCTGTCTGGTCGCTATCTTGCTGCCAGAGACCCGAATGTTACTTGATTCATTGCCTCTCAATGCATCGGCAGGCACGCTGCAAGGTGGTCTGGCGGTGTTATTTGCACTGGGGGTCGTCTGGGTTTCTTCCAGGAGTTCCCAGAAACACGCGGAATACAGTCAGGACAACCCTGTCTGGATGATCACTTTATTAAAACGCTATTTGTACTTATGTCATCGTTGCGGTCTGGAACCAGTGCTGGTGTTTGATGAACTGGATAAACTGGAGGATATGCGACACTGGTGGCAGGAAGCCCATGCTATAGATTCTCGGAATAGTCTGGTTAGGCAAGAACCACAGCCCTCTGATAGTAAAGCTTCTTATCATCCAGAAAAACTCAATCAATTTTTGCTGACGATGGCGCGCCTGAAGTCTAGTCTGGGCGCTGAGTTTTTGTGGGTTTTAATCGGTGGATCCAGTGTTTATAGCCGCTTACAGAGAGATCGGCATAGGCGCAGCGATGGTACCTTAGGTTTGTTGGCAACTACGATTCAGCAAGAAGTGATATTGGAGCCTATCAGCTTTAAAGATGTTAATGAGTTACAGTTATTTGAAAAAAATCCAAATAAAGTAAAATTAGAAAAAACAGAACCGGAAAAAACAGAATTAGAAAAAACACTATGGCTACGGAGTTACGGAAATTTAGCCACCTTGCTAAGAAATCATGAGAAGCAGCACTATGCCTATAATCAAAAAACAGCACAACTGGCTGATAAATTGATTGAAATATGGCCTATTGAGATGCAGTTGGATTATCTGGGTATCACCAATGATGAAACCTGGCTGGAAAAATTGCATGATGCCTGGGTACAAAGCTGGATACATGCTGGTATGCTAGTGGCGGCTAATGACATATTGAAAAAACCCATGACGCATAGTGAAATGCGTAATCTTCATTATGAGCACTGGCCTAAAGACTTACTCGGTGAGCCATCTGAGATTGAAATACACCCAGCGGTGGTTATTTTACAATCGGAAGATGCGAATTTATTGATGGCGCTGGGGAAAAAGCTACTCTTTTCTTATTTAATTGATCAGAACTATTTGAGCCAGACTAGTGATACTGGCGCTAGAAAACAATATATCGAATTGAAGTTTGCGGCACAATCGGAGGGTGGCCACTAATAGGATGTTCAAGCTATTATTTCAGTGTAGGTTGTGAGTGAGGAGCGAACCCCAGCAAGGGATAGTACAATCGCAAAACCCAGATTCTCTTAAACTAGTAGCAGATGCCCTAATTAACCAAGAAAAAGCTAAACAAATCTCACTCACCCTTATAAACCTAGTGTTGGAAAACATTCACCAGCATGAGGGTACGAGATGAGAGGCTCCAAATTTCCAGTTCAACTGGAAGAAGAGCGTGAAGTAATAAAAAAAATCACAGCAAAACAGACAGAAAAATATAACATCGTTTTGCGAGCAAAGATTATTTTAATGGCTGATGAAGGTATGAAGTTTCAAGATATTTGGCTATCCACTTAAGACGGGATACTACAGGGAAGTAGGCTTAGCCTACCCGTATAATTCACCGGCTATACATGTGTAGGCTAAAGCCTACTCTCCATCGAGCGTCTCATCTAAAATGCGTAGCCTGTTTTGTTAATAGCCTATCTCATCATACAAAACCCAAATGCCAAGGTTTACCATTTCATCGCTGGTTAGCTCAATACTCATAAATCAGAAAGTTTAGTACGGTTTGTTGCTGCTTTTGTGGTGACACACAAGATATAGGAGTAAAAGGCACGGCTTTCTCATAAAAAACTGGCATGATATTTGTCCAGATTACAAACTCAATAAAATCAGGCAACACAGAATTTATTAAAATTAATGTTCTATAAAAAATGATGATTGAAAAATAAAACCCCATGACATTAAAAATAAATAACCTTAAATATCATTATGTTATGTAAATTAAAAAATATACCAAGTTTTATGAGAAAGCCGTGGAGTAAAAGGTAAGGCAACTCGCAATAAATAACTCCC
>CAYZUM010000295.1:0-3882 GCA_964481455.1 uncultured Methylomonas sp.
TTAGCGAGCGGCAATACCGTTATTGCCAAGCCAGCGGAGCAAACGCCGCTAATTGCAATGCGTTGTATTCAATTACTCCATTAAGCGGGGGGGCAAAGGATGTGCTACAGTTTTTACCGGGCAAAGGCGTTGAGATTGGTAAGAATTTGTTAGCCGATAAGCGTATTGCAGGTGTCGCATTTACGGGCTCATTAATGACTGCCCGGTTAATTAATCAGCAACTTGCCAATCATCCAGATATTATTCCTTTTATTGCTGAAACCGGTGGACAGAATGTCATGATTGCCGAGAGCTCAGCACAGTCAGAGCAACTTGTTCAGGATGTTGTGCAGTCCGCTTTTAATAGTGCTGGTCAACGCTGTCCTGCTTTGCGGGTATTATTTATTCCACAGCAGGTGTCTGACAATATTATCACTAGATTAATGGGCGTGATGCAGCAGTTAATTATTGCAGATCCTCAATACTACTCAACAGATATAGGCCCAGTCATTAGTTCCGATGCTGCACGTGAGTTAGCGAGGCATGTAGACGATATGCGTAAACAAGCAAAAATATTATGTCAAGGACACATAAATACCCAACTGGATAGTCGGATATTTTTCCCTCCGACGCTGATTGAACTGACATCGCTCACACAGCTTAACAAGGAAAATTTCGATCCTGTATTACATATTATTCGTTATGACGATGCAGAGCTTGAAAGTATCATAGAATTTATTAATGCTAATGGGTATGGATTAACGCTCGGTATACATAGCCGTATTAGCGATACCATTCAAACAATTGTAAAAAAATGCAATGTTGGTAATATTTATATTAATCGCAATATGATTTCCGCTGTGGTTGGTATTCAACCATTTGGTGGTACAGGTCTTTCCGGTACAGGCCCAAAAGCGGGAGGGGCAAATTATTTACAACGTTTCGCTTGTGAGCAGACTGTAACAACTAATACTGCAGCTATTGGAGGAAATGTTCATTTATTAGCTCAAGAATCTGATAGAAATTGATAGTATTCTGCTGATTTTTAGCTAAAATCAGTAAGAGTAATGGGCGATAAGACCCGATCAGCTAACCCAGCCAAAGTATTTTAATATAGGTAAATTGAATCTTTCAGACATACCTTTAAGCTGAATAGCGATATTCATTAATGTTGTTGTTAACTTGTTATATATTAGTTTAAGGTTTTGACGCGATACTAAATAATATGTTAAAAGGTAAACCATTTTTAGTTTTGAATTTTAGGTCGGAATACGATCAGACAGAGACAAATAAAGATAATGAATAATCCTGAATTAAGAAAAACTAAACGAGTTGGTGTCGGTAATCTAATTAACCTAATACAGACTCTGTTTGTTGGCATGCTGAGGATCTGGACGATCCCCATTGTGCTAATGTTAAGTGTTGCTTCTGGCTTTACAACGTATTACGGTATGTCGCATTTTATCATTCCCTGGATTGCACTCGTTATTACGATAGCCATACAATCCATAGTCGTAATTTGTTCACTTGAAATTGCTGGAATACACTGGAAAGCAAATCGTACTCGTTATTTCTCGGTTTTATGTTCGCTACTCATTGCTTTATCAGCCTCCATTTCTTTTTCATACTTTAAATTTTATGAAATATCAGAGGAGAGTACGATCCATATAGAACGTTTAAACCATATTAGACAGGACTTAAAAAGCTATCTTGATAAGGTTTTGATTATAAAAAGTGAGTTATTAGCACGCCAGAATGCAGAGCTTGAACAGGCTTCTGTTGAAGTTTCTCAAGCTTATTTTGGAACTCATCCAGAAATAGTGCCTGCCTACAGGAATGAGGTGGGTGAAGGGCCGTTCTGGCGGCGTTATAATGAAATCTATCTAAGCAAAAAACAGGCTTTAGCTGAGTTGAAAGTAGAATTTTCAGCACTAGATAAAAGTGTTCAACAACTGCAGGTAAGTCTGTCTAGCTTAGATATAGCTGATAATGTTGAAGTTGCCTATTATGACTTATTAAAGAGTTACCAAGATGTGCAATTTAAAGTTAATCAGCTCTCTGCCCAGTTTGGACAGTCTTTGCCAGAGCCACCTATGTTGCTGACATATAACCAGTTTATAGAAGACGTTCAGCCGACATTGGCAATGTGGGGCAGGTTTTCATTTTTCGCTTTTGGTTGTGCAGCAATGGTCGATTTTTTTACTGTGCTACTTTCGTATCGGTTGGAATTTACTGCGCCTGGCCCCTTAACGGAAGACGAAGAAGAGATTGTTTTTGAATGTTTGAGGCAATTCAGTCAGTTTCGAATTAATGAGAATGATGAATTGGAAATGATCATTGAGAAAACCGAAATTGAAAAGGCACGGCGATACTCAGATTGGTCGAGAATGTTTGCGGTAGGCTTGTTATTAAGTCGAGGGTTTTTGCGTAAAATTGATTCTCGAACGGTTGAATTCGCACCTAATTTATACCCTTTAATTTCTGAAAAAATGAGCGATAGAATTTATAAATTGCGCGCTGAAGCACAGGCAAGAGCCGTTAAACAAGTTGATAATGATGAATAACTCAGGAACTGAAATTGATCGCTGGCTGATTGAAGGGACTTTAGAAACAGGTCAGGAATTAGACTCTAAGGTTTGGTTAGCAAATTTTGATGTTGACCGACAAGTAGTGTTTAGTAAGTTTGGTGCTTATAGAAAACTGTTTTTACGCCAAGAAAAATTTATAAAACGCTTTTATCATACACTTTATCCCTTACTGGTTGAGGACTGGTTGTTAAGTGATGTATTTCAGTTTTTTGAGGGTTTTTGCACCATTAATATTCAGCTGGATATTCGTTTTCAAGCAACTTTTGCTTATGCCCAGAGTCAGCAGGAAATTTTATCTGAAATTAATGAACACATAAAAAGTACCTACCATGCAAGCATTATGGACTTGATAAATAATCAGCTGCTTAATTTACAGGATGATTCGTGGGTGCGTACCGGTCTGGAGGATATTGAACAATCAATAGAGATAGCAGTGAGTGAAATGCTGGTGTTAGAAAATATTCAGTCTCAGTCTGTCTGTAAAGTGAAGGCATTTTTTGCAGAGTTTCCTGATGTTCAGTTAGATAAAGAAAGGATTTATTTAAGTGTCTTGAAAAAAAATTATGAAGTGACTGAGCAAAATAGAGAAGAGGTATTTCATCAATTACAACAAGAGCAGAAACAGAAGCTGGACCATAAGCAAAAACAACTAGAGAATTTTGAAAATTTTGCTGAGCTAGAAAGAGTAAAGCAGGCACAAGAGGCAGAACACCAAAAGAAATTATTAATAGAACAGGAACGACAGCAACAAGAGCAGTTTGAAATTGAAACACGTTTGTATGAAGCAAAAGTGCAACATGAAAACCGTTTTAAACAAATTTCTTTGCAGACTGAATTAGAACAAAAGCAATCTCAATCTGAGCAACTTTTAATGGTAGAGCAACAGATACAAGCAGAAAAAATAACCCATCAGGCTTTGTTAAAAAAACAAGAAATTGATGCGGACATTGAGAAATATGAACAGAAACAAATTAAATGGTTAAATGCAAAAGCTAAAAAAAATGAGTTGCAACTGCAGCATGAGTATCGGCAAGAACAAATGAAGTTTGAAATGCAAGCTAATCATAAAAAGCGCTTAGAGGAAGAGCGCATGGAAATGCAGGAACAAAACTATAAGATAACAAAAAATTCAGATATTTATTTGCGTAGAGAGATTGAGTTACTGGAATTAGATAAAAAGCGCTTGGCATTACAATTAGAGATTCAGGATAGTAAAGTGAGTTAAAAGTAGAGCTATTAATTATTTTCTGTTAAGGAACGTGCTAGGCTGTCGAAGTCCTGACCGTAGGAGTTAAAGTAAATTTCTCTTTTTGGA
>CAYZUM010000296.1:0-3879 GCA_964481455.1 uncultured Methylomonas sp.
GAAGGTGACAGGAGTCCCTGAATTTCACGAAGTAGCATGGCGCGCCTGTTTTTTTAACGCATTAGCCATGCTGTCAGTAATATTGTTGCAAAATATAGCTATATAGAAAATTTCACAATCACTTCAAAGACCACAACCAAAAAATGTTAGATAGTATCAAGAATAGGCGCTCAATATTTCCAGCACAATTTATTGAAGATGAAATATCAAAAACAGAAATCACAGCCCTTTTAGAAGCAGCTAATTGTGCGCCAAATCATTTTAAATCTGAACCGTGGCGATTTAAAGTGTTGCATAGCCGGGGAAGTAAAGAGGCTCTCGGCGAGTTCCTCTCTGCAACATATAAAAAGAAAGTAGATAAATTTTCCGATGCAAAGTACCAAAAACTACAGGGGCTGCCCTTAAAATCTGCAGTCGTTATCGCCATTTGTATGCAACGAGATACTAAAGAACGCATGCCCGAATGGGAAGAAATTGCCGCTGTTTCCATGGCCGTTCAAAACTTGTGGTTACAAGCGACTGAAATGAAAATGGGGGGGTACTGGAGCTCTCCAGAATTAATCATTAAAGAGATGCATCACTTTTTTCAATTAGATAACAAGGAAACCTGTTTGGGTTTCTTTTATTTGGGCAAACAT
Source organism: uncultured Methylomonas sp. (assembly GCA_964481455.1). Lineage (GTDB taxonomy): Bacteria > Pseudomonadota > Gammaproteobacteria > Methylococcales > Methylomonadaceae > Methyloprofundus. The sequence continues at coordinate 639 of CAYZUM010000296.1, forward strand.
AACACGCCTCTTCTTCAGAGAAAAAGAGGCGATATTAAAGAAAAAATAACATGGTTATAATTAAGACTGTTCAAATATTTGGTAGTGGGTTAAAACTGTTTTTTCTCTGTTTTCAGAAGACTGAAAAACAGGCTCTTTACTGCGCTACTATTACTCGATGTTCCAGTTTTTGTAGTATGTTGATTTTATTATCTATTTTTGATTTCGATAAAGTTAAGTTTACCTTTAAAATCAATGCACTAACTTTTATTGCAACAAAACCTAGGTGCCTTCAAGCCCAGATATAGCTGAAAACTGGAACATCGAGTATTAGCCTGTCGCTAAATTATTGGTGATGACATAAATTGCAAAATAACAGATTTCATCCACTACCAAATATTTGTTACTATTAAATAAAAATAACTAACTCCCCCACCGTATCATGTCAGATATTTTTTTGACTACCCACTTTGGAATGAGCACGAAATAAGTTAAGCAACTGGCGCAGTATTTTTGTTCGCATTCAAGCCGCACAAACAGATACATAACTGTTTGTGCAACACTGAAGAAGAACAAAAAGACAAGCTAGTTGCTCAAGTTATTTCGTGCACACTACTCCTCAATACGGAACACTCGTAAAATAAATACCTAAATGAAACACAAGCGACATGTGCTTTCCGGGAATTATTTGAGTTACCCTGTTTTCAAACTATCGCGTATTCAGGAATGTGAATTTTATAACTCATGCATTTGACTTGTCTTTTTGTCCGTATTCTTTGTTGCGGAAACGGTTACGTAGCTAGCTATGCGCCTGTTTCCACGTCTCGAACACAAACAAAAACCCTGCGTCAAATGCACACGTTATTTTATTCTCCTTCCTAAGTTGTTAGCCGTTGTCTTTTAAATCCGGTAAACGCAATTAGCGCAGCCCCTAATAGCCATATTTCAGTAGGAGCTGGAACGGCAGCCACATTCATGCTGGCGGCCCCACTGATAGAATAACCAGTAGAGTCATCATATGCAACCCACGTGCCTAATCCTGTATTTATATCTAATTCATAAGCATCTGCATCTCCTGATTGCTCAAAAATAAAACTTATGACTTCTTCCACTACAAAATTACTACCTGAGCCATCGCCTCCGACTACAAGAGTTGTCAAACCCAAACCAAAATCCGGGTCAGCAATATAGTCACGAGTGGCATCGTAGGCGTAAGAATAATCATGATCGCCAATGGTAAAACTATAAGCAAGTTTTATAGGATCGATGATTGTTGTATCACCAAAATCATCGACCGCCTCTCCTAACTCCATAGAATCCACTGTAAAAGAACCGGTAAATAACGTGTTAATAGTCGCTCCACCAAAAGCTGTGCCGTCCTCAATAGAGGTTGTTAATAAAGACACATCATAACTTAGGCTTTGAGCACTTGCATTGGCCGATAAGAGTGCACCCAGAAAGGTAGCAAATAAGATTTTTTTTATATTCATTTTTTTCCTTAAAATACTTAAGTAAAAACAGGGCAGAAATTATCTGCCCCTAGAGGCTTACGCTTACAGTGAGCGCCCACCATAAAGATCAATTGCGGCATCAGAAGGTCTAACTGTTTCTTCGTCGGGAACAACATTTCCGTCGTCATCCTTTAGACAAGACTCTGGGTATGGGTTATTTTCTACATCTCGAACAACATTGAAATATAATTCGTATTCTTCGTCTAGTTGCAATTTATCACTATCTGCCGGGAACCTAGCAGTTCCTTCTGTCCCAATCCATGCTCTTACAAACCCCCTTTTACAGTAGGTTATTGTTGGCACTTCAACTCGTAATTTACCGATGCAACTAGATGAATTAATGTTGGGCAGTCTAGTTCTGAATTCAAGGTTATCATACTGACCAGGAGCAACATTTCCTCTCAACCACTTTATAGCTCGAACGCCTTCTGTTCTATCTCTAAAATAAGAATCGACCGGACCTTTAACTACGTTAATCTTTTTCCAGTTGCTTGATATTCTTCCTCTCGTAAACATAACGGCATTTGCGCCATATTCACTACCTCTGCTTTTCATTAAGAAATTATCTGACAAAGCCCCTGGTGAGTTTGGCAAAATAACGACAACATCCGTTATAGGGTATTTATTATCATCTGCATCTTCGCAACCTTCAACCGCATTCACTTCAATATAGGCAGTTTTCCCTTCAATATAGTCTCTTGGCTCATCACCCAAGGCAAAAATATTATCTGCGGCAATGTTTAAATGTGCAGATACACCAAATGATGCAGTAAAGATAGAAACAGCAAAGACTTTAATCATCTTTGTTTTTAACTTTTTCATTTTTTTCTCCAAATAGTAATCAATAATGCTATTCAACAATTTATTTCTTTGCATAAAAGCTAACATAACCTTTATGTCATGAACGCTGAATAGCCACAAATACTCCTCACTCAATGCCGCTAATTTAGGCAGTGGCCACCATTGACTTTGCATAATAAAGGAAACATATAAATCATTGTTTAATACATCATTCATTATTATGTCAACGAAAATTTCCTGGTAGCAACTTCCCTTAACAGCGAATAGAATCCCCCTAATTTAAGCCTTAAATATTCATAAGTGGAACTTAAATGACACTAAATACACAGTTAACCCTCTCTTTTAGAAGGAGAAATAGTGACCAAAAACATTAACTTAATGACATTGCTTCTACCCTATTTTGAGTGACTAACAGACGAGTAAAATCAAGAAATAACCACTAACGATTAAATCTTAATGAGAATGATAACGATTACTATTCGTATTGTAAAGAATATTTTTTTATCCCCTCTTTATAAGAATGGAGGTTGAGGAAAGCTTCCTAATAGACCCCACGGCTTTCTCATAAAACTTGGCATATTTTTTAATTTACATAACATAATGATACATAATGTTATTTACTTTTAATATCATTGAGTTTTATTTTTCAATCATCATTTTTTATAGAAAATTAATGTTAATAAATTCTGTAATGCCTGATTTTATTGAGTTTGTAATCTGGACAAATATCATGCCAGTTTTTTATGAGAAAGCAGTGGACTGGAATAGCGTTAGCATTTTTCACCACGTTTCTAAAATGCCGAAAAATACTAACGCTATTCGGCCTGTGAACTTATATTTCGAATTGAGTAAGCTACCCCCTTGATAATCATAAAAGCAACCGATTACCTGAATCACCCAACAAAAACACATCATCGCTTGCCAAACAACAGTATTACACCTAGAACATT
>CAYZUM010000297.1:0-3860 GCA_964481455.1 uncultured Methylomonas sp.
TCTCCTACAGGGGACTTTCACCCCATTAGTTTACGCCCATGCTGGGCGTACCAAATGATAATTTGCATTATCCCCTCGCGAGTGCCTAACACTTCGTTCCACCGTTTTTTTCAAACCCTGTTCGGTCCAAATATTTCACGACTGGAATAAGTCCGGCCTGGCTAGTCAACCCATGTGCAGTGGAGGATATTTTGACTGAGCGTGCACTATTTCGGACACGAGATGAGGTTTTTGATGCTTTTGAGGACTTCATGAAAAAAACGAGATAATAAAACCAAGAAAAATCTATTATACCATTGTTTAATATAGATATTTATTGTTTATTCGGTCTATGTCTTGCAGGATTTAGGATATACATGTACTATGTTTTTTTTCGAAGAGCGGACTGGAGCTTAATATTTATGTGCCAGATCTTCAAAAGACTTTTTTTCATACTTACGATCATTGTAACTATGAGCTCGTGCATAAGTTTGAAGACTAGTTCGCCTAAAAAACGAGATTTGTCGAGTAGTTCATATTACACGGTAAAAAAAGGTGATAATCTGTCAACCGTGGGATTTAGGTCTGGGCATAGGTATAAGCAACTTGCAAGATGGAATAGCATTTCCCCGCCTTATAAAATTTATCCAGGTCAAAAAATAAAATTATTTTCGGACACTAGCACAACAAAAAACTCGAAACCGAGAAAGAAGAAGTACAAGAAAAAAACTACTAAATCAAGTGCTAAGAAGGGAATTATAAAGGCAAACTGGAGTTGGCCAGTTAAAGGAAGGTTAGTAAGGAGTTTTTATGCTACTGGCAATAAAGGTATTGATATTGCCGGCAGTATCGGTCAAAAAATAAAAGCAGCACGGTCTGGAGTTGTTATGTATGGCGGAAGTGGTTTAGCTGGCTATGGTAAGTTGTTAATCATAAAGCATAATTATTTATACTTAAGTGCATATGCCCATAACCGACGGCTGTTGGTTAAAGAAGGGCAAAAAATAAAAAAAGGACAAGATATCGCGGAAATGGGAGTGGGAGTGAATGCCAAACCATCATTGCACTTCGAAATTCGTAAAAATGGAAAGCCTGTAAACCCAATAAATTATTTATTAAGGTAAATTGCTGGGTTTAAAGAATTATAAGAATAAGCTGGACTAATTAAGGAAATACTGATGAATACTATAGATAATAACGCGTTTACCTCTGGAAATTTTGATATAGAAGATGCAGGTGTGCGAGTTAGTGCTGATCAAGAACGGAATGTAACTCCTGTGCCTAGGATTGCTGCAAAAAAGGATCATTCTTTCGATGCAACCAAGGTTTACCTTAATGAATTAAGTCGTTCATCATTACTAACTGCTGAAGAAGAAAAAATATACGGTAAAAAAGCATTAGAGGGTGACCAAAAAGCCCGCCAGATAATGATTGAAAGTAATTTACGTCTAGTTGTTAAAATTGCTCGCCGTTATCTTAACAGAGGGATGCCTTTGCTGGACTTGATAGAAGAGGGGAACCTTGGATTGATCCGGGCAGTTGAGAAATTTGATCCAGAGTTAGGCTTTCGTTTTTCGACTTATGCTACCTGGTGGATTCGACAAACAATTGAGCGTGCAATTATGAATCAGACACGCACAATACGTTTACCAATTCATGTCGTTAAAGAAATGAACGTGTATTTAAAAGCTCAGCGTCATTTGTCTCAAACTCTGGAAACTGAGCCCAAAGCAGAAGATATCGCATCATACTTGGAAAAACCAATCGGTGTAGTAGAAAGAATGCTCAAATTAAATGAGCGTGTAACGTCAGTTGATGCGCCTAGCCCTTTTGATGCTGAAAAAACACTGGTTGATTCTATTTCTGACGACAGATCTAGCTCTCTACTAGAGCAACTCCACGATGAGGGGATAAAAAATAATATTAAGGACTGGTTATTAAAATTATCCAAAAAGCAGGCCGAAGTAATTTGTCGTCGTTATGGATTGTGCGGATACGATACAGCAACCTTAGAGGTTGTTGCTAGTGAGCTGGGTGTGACTCGCGAGCGGGTTCGTCAAATCCAGATGGATGGCCTAAAACGGCTTAAAGAGATTATTGAAGTAGATGGTTATTCGCTGGAAGCGATATTGCAGTAATTATTTTGATGGTTTTTGGCATCCAGTAGGTGCCGGTTTGGCCAATATTAATAAACTTATTATAAAATCTCGTAGGCGTTATTCTTATAGGGCTTGTGGAATGAGGGACATAATTATATGTTCGCTATATGAGTTAATCATATGGTCGAACATACACACTATGCGAGAGAATATATAAATCAACCTTGTAACTACTCAGCCACCCCATATCAAAAATATGGGGTTTTAAGATTGGGGTGCAGGAATAAAGGGATTACCAGAAAAGGCATCTCGAATCGAGCCAAATATATTGACCGAATTCTTGCGAGCTGTAGAGACATAACTGCGGATGGAAGCAAATTGTTTCGCGCCTTCTTGTGTTCTGAAGCCACCTGAAACTTTTTGCTTTACTTTGACCATCCGAATATCACGCTCGGCAAGGTTAGGGAGATGGAAACAAATAATCATCCAAGATTGCTGGTCTTTTTGTCCGTCTTCTACGTTGTAGTAACCGTTTCGTAGCGAGCTATGCGCCTGTTACTACACCTTGAAGACGAACAAAAATACTGCCCAATATTGGATGATTATTTATTTCCAGCTCCCTTATTGTCAAACGGAATCGAAAAATCGTACATGAACGCCAAAGTCCCTGCCTTAAAATCTCGCAGGCGTATCAGAAGATTGTGGGCGGGAGTCTGCTTTGGCTTGCCTCTTTTTGTAAGTTTCCCTTCAGCCACTTCAGCTGCAACGAAAGGATTTTTTTCTCAAGTCCTCTAACAATTAGTTCATCATAACGTTTTTCAAACAGAAGTAATGTAATTATTCACACCCCTTAAAATAATTTCCACTTACATTTGTATTATGTTAGGCTACCCGCCATCAAAACTTAAGCCCTTAAAGTAATGAAACTCAGCGATCACGATTTACGACAACTTGATGAAAAAGTGATTCGCTCACTTTCGCCTGATGCTGTCGAAAATCTAGCGGTTAACTTACTGGATGACCTGAAGGATTCACGTGAGCGGCTGAATCAGAATTCTCAAAATAGCTCAGGCCGCCCAGTAGTCAGGCTCCCTGGGATAAACCCTCTGCTCATACCGACCAAGATGATGTCGAAAACGATGACGAAAGCAGTGGGCCTTTAACCGAAGATGAGGCTTTAACAGCAGCCGTGCTAATTGATGCAGAAAACACTTCTACGGATACCGACTCTGAAAAGGTTGAAAATGCACCTGTCTTGAAAAATACGGAAGACTCGTCTCGCGATGAATTGACTCGCAAAGCAGGCAAACAACCAGGCGCTCAGGGTTTTGGACGAACACAAAAGATTCCTGTTCACAAATACCAAGAACACCCTCCATCAGACTGCGCTCGCTGTTGTCAACATTTCGACACAACCGTAGCGATTCAGAGCATCTCACAAAAAATCAATGAATAGTCTGGGCTACCAACTTAAGACGGGACACCAGTAAAATAAGCTTCTGGAGAGACTCTACGCTATACTGGCTTTCTACGCATTATTTCAGTAAAAAAGCTATGGAAACTGTCCCGTCTTAAGTTGGTAGCCATAGTCTGGAGTCTTTTTTTAGAGCGAAAAATCCCCTCCTCCTTAATTTGCAGAGGCAAATCTAACCTTCAAAATATAAAGTTTAAGTGACTGCATCTCCTGTCGATAAATATACCCGCCTCAAATTCTGGAGCAAGGCATCTCCTTCATTCATTTAACTGATAAAGCGGAACGTATCTACTTTAAATTTTAGGGCA
>CAYZUM010000298.1:0-3857 GCA_964481455.1 uncultured Methylomonas sp.
AACAAAATCTAGGTGCCTTCAAGCCCAGATATAGCTGGAAACTGGAACATCGAGAGATAACAACCCAAAAAGATTCACACTTCAATTCTGGATGATTATTATTTTCCCCTCCCCTTCCCTTCCCTTCCCTTCCCTTGAAACGAATACTGGTAAAGGGTATTTTCGATATTTATATAAGATGCTCACTTTTAAGTTGGAAACCTAAATTTCAGCAGCCAGTTTTTCAGCATATCCAGTGTAACTGCGTGGTGTTAATTCGAGTAATGCCTGTTTAGCTTCTTCAGGAATAGCTAGTTTTTCAATAAATATCTTCATATCTGCCGCAGTAATACGCTGTCCATGGGTTAATTCTTTCAATTTTTCATAGGGCTTTTCAATGCCATAACGGCGCATAACGGTCTGTACTGGTTCGGCTAATACTTCCCAGTTCGCATCCAGATCCGCTTCAATAATATCCGCATTAATCTGTAATTTAGAAATACCTTTTAAAGTCGATTGAATCGCGATGCTGGTGTGTGCAATGCCTACGCCAATATTACGTAGCACCGTTGAGTCTGTTAAATCACGTTGCCAGCGAGAGACGGGTAATTTTTCTGCTAAATGATGGAACAGCGCGTTTGCCATGCCAATATTACCTTCAGAATTTTCAAAATCAATCGGGTTAACCTTATGAGGCATGGTGGATGAGCCAATTTCACCCGCTATGGTTTTTTGTTTAAAGAAACCTTGCGAAATATAACCCCAGATATCACGATCAAAATCTAATAGAATAGTATTGAAACGTGATAAGGCATGGAAAAATTCGGCAATATAATCATGGGGTTCAATTTGTATGGTGTAAGCATTCCAGAATATGCCTAATGACTGCACAAAGTTTTTGGAAAAATCTTGCCAGTCGATTTCAGGGTAGGCAACTGCATGGGCATTATAATTACCAACGGCACCATTGATTTTTCCTAAAATTTCCACCGCTTCGAATTGGTCCTTCTGGCGGAGCATCCGTGCCACAACGTTAGCAAATTCTTTACCTGCTGTTGTTGGGCTAGCGGATTGACCATGAGTTCGTGACAGCATAGCCTGACTTGCTGTGTCTGTTGCCAATGTTTTAAGGGCGTCTATACAATCTGTGATTTGTGGCAGGATAGCTACTCGGCCTTCTTTAAGCATTAAAGCATAAGAGAGGTTGTTGATGTCTTCCGACGTACAGGCAAAATGGATAAATTCGCTAACGGCATTAAGCTCGGCATTATCAGCAATTTTTTCTTTTAGAAAATACTCAACCGCTTTAACATCGTGATTGATAGTGCTTTCAATATCTTTAACTCGTTGCGCGTCAGCCTCAGAAAAATGACCAATAATATCATCAAGTACCTGGTTTGCAGTGGAGCTGAATGGTGGTACTTCAGTAATTTTCTCATGCTGAGCTAAAGCTTGTAACCAGCGCACTTCAACTTGAACTCGAAAACGAATCAGTCCGTATTCGCTGAAAATAGGGCGGAAAACTTCGACTTTATTCGCATAGCGACCGTCAATTGGGGAAATGGCTGTAAGAGAGAAGTGAGTCATGATTTTAATAAAGCAAGATGTGAACTATATAATAATGACCATTTTAACAAAAGATAGTGATTGTCGGTGGAAAAATACGCTATCTTTATGATTCTTGCGATATATTGGTTGCAACATATTCTTTTTCAAATTGTTTAAATTTAGCTAGGCAGCATTGTCCCGATGGGTTTCTTACTTCGCAGGCACACTCGGCGACTTTAGTGCGTTGCAATACAAAGCCTTTAATGGCATCTTCATGGCGTGATTGTAATGCTGATAGATAATTCGCCGCCGTTATATCAAAGCAATAGCAAAGCATGTTTTGTTGTATTTTTTGTTGCGTAAGCAACAGTGACTTTGAAAGACTCATTCCAGTTGCTGAAAAATAAGCAGTTGCACAATCTCTGGATGAACAGTAATAAAAATGATCTGTTGAAATGTGTTGATTTTCGGGAAATCTGATTTGGTGATACAAAGTACGTAAGGGAACAGGCTTACAATCTGAGCCACATTGAGGGCAGGCTAGGGAATTTTTTTTGTTAGGCTTTGAGCAACAATCAGACATATAGAATTATCCAGGCGTATTATTGTTTTATTGGCGTGCAGTTGCAGGGTATCCCGCATTTGTTGTTGCCTTAATAAGTGCTTTACTATTAGTCTGCTGGGGATCAATTTTGACTATCGCTGTTTTGTTATCATAATCAACGGTTACCTTTTGTACACCCACTACATTCTGTAACGCTTTTTTTATTGTAAATTGGCACATGGAGCAGGTCATATTTTGCACATCCAGCGTGATCGTTTGCTGACTATTTTGGGGAGTGCTAGCTGTTGCAGCATAAGTGCTGGATAAAGTGAATGACAATGACGCTAGGCTTAAAAGGAATACAGCTGTTTTAAGAGGCATGGTGATTTTCCTTAGGTCATAAAAAGTGGCGCGTACCAGGGGAACGTTAGCAGTAATAAAATTAACACTAAACCACCCCAGAAAAGTATGCGTTGTCTGCGCTGTACATCAGATATTGCGCATGTGTCACCTTGTTCACACTGTTGAGGTGTTAAATAAAGCTTACGAAAACCCAAAGCGATAAAAATAACCGCCAAAAGGATAAAAAAAGGTCGGATAGGTGATAGAGAGGTTAGTGTACTCATCCAGGCTCCGCCAATTCCCAATGAAAGAAGTAATAGTGGGCCTACACAGCAGGCTGATGCACCTATTGCGGCTAATATTGCTCCTAAACCTAACCAGTTAGAGTCCGTTTTATGCTCTATTTTCATAGAAAAGCTCCGCTGTAAAATCACGATAGGGCGATTTTAAACCCTGCTCTATGGTACAGAGTCAAGAAAATATAACCTTTAATTCAGTATTGTGAAGCAACTTGTACACATTAAGCGACCCAAAATGACTGCGTAACAAATCTCCCAAACTCTGTTTGGGAAAGAAAGTAAGGTAAGGCGCAATAAATAAACTACCCATATTGCGCAGGATTTTTGTTTGTCTTCCATGAGTAGAAATAGGCGCATAGCAGGCTACGTAACTATTTCTACAACGCAGAAGACGAACAAAAAGACTAGCAAGATGGGTGGGTGGGTGTTGCGAGTTACCTAAGCTCTGCTTACCGAAACCCCTCATAGCAGAACAATCTACAAGTAAATCATATTCAAGTGGGTAGACTGTTTATGTCGAGCTACGTGAACTATTTTCGCTAGTAAGCGCATCAAGAATTGCGCAATGTTCAGAAGAAGGTGTTTGCTGACAACTTTTGATAAGCGTAGACAGAGCCTCGCGAAGAGCTATTAAATCCTTAATTTGACTGTCGATTTTCTGGTATTTCTGTTCGGCTAACATCCGAACGTCGTGACAATGAGCACCATCAAGCGAGAGCAGTTCTGATATTTCTTTTAAAGAAAAGCCCGCTTGTTGAGCACGCTTTATAAATCGGATTTTACCAATGGCCTCGGTTGGATATTGCCGGTATCCGTGTTCGGGCTTTATCGGCTCTTGCAAAATGCCAAATCGTTGATAATAGCGTATGGTTTCAATAGTCACGCCTGATTGACTGGCGAGTTTGCCTATCGTGAGCTGCATGTCATTATTAATTCAATTATTAAAAATCTCATATTAACATTCAATAGACTGGTTTGGGGGCCGGTCGTGGTAAAAGAAGTGCTAGTGCAACACAATTTTGTGTCTGTCCACTTAGGAATGGGAATCAAATAACCTGTGCATTCTGACGTGTCTTTTTGCTCGCCTTCAGCGTTGCGGCAACAGTTACGTAGCCTGCTATGCGCCTGTTACCGCGCCTTGAAGG
>CAYZUM010000299.1:0-3844 GCA_964481455.1 uncultured Methylomonas sp.
AAACAAAAATACTGCGTCATAATTGCACAACTTATTCAATTCCCATTCCTAAGTGATTGAGTGGGTTCATTTTAAAAGCTGAGGGTTGTTGTGATATTAAAGGGTTTAAAAGGTTTAACGATAGGTGATAAGGGACGGGTAATGGGTTTTAGTAAACAAGGAAGAGCCTATAGAAAACGTTTGTTGGCTATGGGGCTAACACCGGGTACTGAGTTTTCAATTGTACGTTTCGCGCCATTAGGCGATCCAGTAGAAATTACGTTAAGAGGGTTTTCTTTAACCTTACGCAAAGATGAAGCCGATATCTTAAGTATTGAGAAACTCAATGCAAATTGATTTTACTATAGCGGTTGTCGGTAATCCTAACTGCGGTAAAACAACGTTATTTAATGCATTAACAGGTGCACGGCAGCATGTTGGCAACTGGCCAGGGGTTACTGTCGAAAAAAAGACAGGTGAATACAACTATGAAGGTAAACTGGTCTCAGTGGTTGATTTACCGGGTACATATTCCTTAGAGGCGGATAGTGATATTTCACTGGATGAGCGTGTGGCCAGAGACTACGTTGCAGCTAAAGAAGCTGACCTGGTCATCAATATACTGGATGCATCCAATATAGAACGTAATTTATATTTAACGTCCCAGTTAATCGAAATGCGGGTGCCGATGATTGTTGTGCTGAATATGATGGACGTTGTGGTACAGCGAGGTTTAGAAATAGATATAAAGCAGTTATCAGCGTTGTTGGCTTGCCCTGTACTTGCTATTTCTGCGTCAACAAGAAAAGGGATAGTCGAATTAAAAACAGGTATTAATCAAGCCGTTCTAGATAGACCTATTCCACAACTGGATATTGAATATCATCCCGAAATTGAAAAGGCGATTGCCGCTTTATCCCTTTCTTTAGAAAAAAAAGCTCAAAAACAGCAGTGTAATCTACGCTGGTTAGCTATTCGTTTACTGGAACGCGATACCTTGGCGCAACACATTGCCGGGCCCGATTGTGTGCTAGAGGCTGAAACTCTGGAGCAAACAATTGAAGACCTTGCTGAAGATGAGCTGGATATTTTAGCAGCTGATGCACGCTATGGTTTGGTCAATAAAATGAGTCACCTTTGTGTTAATAAAATACATGAAGTTAGCCGTGGGATGACGAATAAAATTGATAAGTGGATCCTAAATCGTTATTTAGGGATTCCTATTTTTTTACTGGTCATGTATTTGATGTTTATGATTACCATTAACATCGGCAGTGCTTTTATTGATTTTTTTGACCAGGCTGCAGGTGCAATCTTTGTTGATAGTTTTGCATTACTATTGAATGCACTCTCTTTGCCAGAATGGTTAGTCGTATTATTAGCCGATGGTGCAGGCGGTGGCGTCCAGGTCGTGGCAACTTTTATCCCGATTATCGGCTTCTTGTTTCTGGTACTTTCTTTATTGGAAGATTCTGGTTATATGGCGCGAGCGGCATTTGTCGTTGATCGCTTTATGCGTATAATTGGTTTACCCGGAAAGTCATTTGTTCCGATGATTGTTGGTTTTGGTTGTAATGTGCCTGCCATTATGGCAACACGTACTTTGGAAAGCCAGCGTGACCGCATATTAACCAATATTATGAATCCATTTATGTCCTGTGGCGCACGGCTACCTGTGTATGCGCTATTTGCAGCGGCATTTTTCCCTGTGGGTGGACAAAATCTAGTGTTTGGCTTGTATGTTTTTGGCATTATGGTAGCCGTATTTACTGGGCTAATTATGCGTCATACTCTGTTTAAAGGTGATTCTATGCCCTTTATTATGGAGTTACCAAATTATCATTTGCCTACTTTGCAGAGTATATTAATACGCACATGGGATCGTTTGAAAACATTTTTGGTAAATGCGGGCAAGGTTATTGTGCCAATGGTGTTGGTGCTGAATTTTTTAAATTCCTTAGGAATTGATGGCAGTTTTGGTAAGGAAAACACGCAAAAATCAGTGTTGAGTGAAATAGGGCGCACATTAGTACCAGTCTTTCGACCTATGGGTATACAAGAAGATAACTGGCCTGCGACAGTCGGCATTTTTACGGGGATTTTAGCGAAGGAAGCGGTAGTAGGGACGTTAGATGCTTTGTATAGTCAATTAGCTCTGGATGGCGCAGAACAGCAAGAAGAAGAGTTTGACTTGTTACAAGTCTTGCAAGGAGCCGTTATGACTATTCCCGAAAATTTAACCGCTGTTGCGGATAATCTTTTAGATCCTCTGGGGCTTAATGTTGGAGATGTTGGTAATATGCAAACGGCGGCTGAAGAACAAGATGTTATGCATGGAACATTTGGAGAAATGCAGGCACGTTTTGATGGTAAGGCAGGGGCTTTTGCTTATTTGTTATTTATCTTGTTATATGCTCCCTGTGTGGCGGCAACGGCTGCCATTCAGCGAGAAACCGGCACTAGGTGGGCTATTTTTGTAGTCGCTTGGACAACAGGGATCGCTTATATGGCAGCGACGATCTTCTATCAACTTGCAACCTATGCTCAACATAAGGAGTCCTCTATTTATTGGGTGATCGGCTTGATACTGGCTTTTATGGTGGTAGTCTTTGCCTTTTGGTTAAGCGGTAGAGAAGAGCTAAAACAGGAGGCTGCATGATTTTATCGGAGTTGCGTCTGTATTTGCGGCGCCAGCATCGCCTCTCTTTACTGGAAATGGCAAATCATTTTGATACCGATGCAGATGCACTACGTGGTATGTTAGCGAAATGGATCCGTAAAGGTAAAGTGAAAAGAATTGATAGAGGGGCGGCGTGTGGTACCGGTTGTTGTCAGTGTGACCCAGCAATGACAGAATTGTATGAGTGGGTGGAGTGACTAAGGTAACTCGCAACACCCACCCACCCATCTTGCTTGTCTTTTTGTCCGCCTTCTGCCAGCAATTATAAATATGGAAACCCTTTATAATCAATTGCTTGTAAATTTGACTTTAGGATTTATTTATGCCTCAAGGTAATTATTGGTGGTTTTTAGGCTAAACCGGCAATTGATGCGGAAAAAATCTTAATAAATATTTTACAATATTCCTGTAATCTATTGATATTTAAGGGGCGGCCAAAATTTAGAATTGCTGGCCTTCTGCGTTGTAGAAATAGTTACGTAGCCAGCTATGCGCCTATTTCTATGCCCACGGCTTTCTCATAAAAAACTGGCATGATATTTGTCCAAATTACAAACTCAATAAAATCAGGCATTACAGAATTTATTAACATTAATTTTCTATAAAAAATGATGATTGAAAAATAAAACTCAATGACATTAAAAATAAATAACCTTATATATCATTATGTTATGTAAATTAAAAAATATGCCAAGTTTTTATGAGAAAGCCGTGTTTCTATGCCTTGAAGACGAACAAAAATCCTGCGCAATATGGGTGGATTATTTATTGCGCGTTACCTAACTATACAATAAAAATTACTCAGCGATGTTCCCATGGATGGATAGGCTGTTTGGAACATAAGTAGGCAAGCATATTGAACTTAACATTTCTACTTTTATTTATCTTTATAAATAGCCTCTTATGACGACCCACTGTTAGTTTAATTTTGCTTAAGTACTTAGGGAGATGGAAACAAATAATCGGTAGTGGGTCAAACCTGTGGCTTTAATATTCTCCCTATTACGTTAACCCCTTATATCTCGGACTATTGCATAACTTGTAACTAAACAATAATCACAGGTTTGACCCACTACCATCGACTCGTCAATGCCATAGAGCCCAAGCCACTGTTGTTTTGGAAGACGGTAAGGGAAGTGGAAAATAATATTCATCCAGAATTGAAGTGTGAATCTTTTTGGGTTG
>CAYZUM010000300.1:0-3829 GCA_964481455.1 uncultured Methylomonas sp.
GTTAGCTCGGTTGGAAGATAGAAGCAGTAGTTAGTATTTACCCTCAAAATTTATTATACAAATTTATTTACGACACGTAATAGGAGAGAATTATATATGAAAATATATTATAGAAGTTTCATGGTCATTACTATGCTTTTTTATCTGGTTAATAGTAGTGTTTGGGCAACACCTCCCTCACAAATTTCAACAGATTTTAGCTTTCCTGATCAAGGAATTTCATTTGCTGAGTTGGGAAATGTTGAGTTCACTATCCAAACAAGCCAACCTTGGTTGTCTGGTATAGCTAAGATTGTACCAACAGTTTTTCCTTATGTTGTGCCAAGTAGTAGCCTTGACAACATTGAAATTGACAAATCAATTGATTTGGAATCTAGCGATAAAGTGAGAACCTTTCATATACCATTGATATTGCTAGATAATGGAGAATATGAAGTAGAATTAAAAATAAAACTTTTGACGAATGGAAGTACAATTTCAATCTCTCGGTTTTTTACCGTAATTGCTGAAAATGGACGAGTTTGGTTCGGAAGTAATAGCTTAGGGAGTGCATTGGAAGCAAAAATTCGTAACCAAATGGCAGCAGATACAACAATTTCAACGGAAGGTTTTGAAGATACCCTTCGGCAACGCTTGAAAGATGAAAATCGAGAAAGGGCGAGAATTGCTCGTGAAAACTCAAAACGGATTTCAAGAAAACTTAAGTTAGCCCCAAAAGCGGCAATTGTTTTAGGTGAAGAATTAATTTTAAAGGCGGAATGGATGGGGAAAGGGAGCGGACATCTCGGAACAACTGCTGGTGATAGTAGTTTCCCTATGAATGGTGTAAAAATCACCATATCAGACAAAGAGATCGATGCAAGTAGTAATCCTTTATCACCTGAAATTATTGGATATTTAGTCAATGGAGAGTTTATATTTACTGCTCCACGAGCCAATTATTCCTACAACGTTTTGATGCAGACAGAGTTCCCAGGAATCAAAACTGATGGAACTGTTGATGTCGGAGGGAGTGGTATTGGTTCCTTTTCAGTGGTGCAGGAAATAATTAGTGGCGATTTATATTCTTGCGAAGCTGAGGATACACTTGTTATTTTATGTGATACAGCCCATTATGCAGGCGATGCAGAACCAGCTAATTCATGGTCAGTTTTTCATGGTATGGCTGAAATGGTTATGCAAGCTAAAAAACAACTAAGTGTAGAAAAGAACTCTAACTTCAAAGTCATTTTTCACCATGATCGCACGTTATGTAGTAGCTGTTTTTGGCAAAAAAATATATATGTTGATGAAAATCATCCATTTGAATGGGATGTTATCGCTCATGAATTTGGTCATGCTATTGCCGATGAAACAGGAGCAATTGACACCAACACAGGTGATAGTCATGATGGGTCGAATCAATACGATTTTAGTGCAAATTCTAGTACTTTTCATAATAAAACCAAGTCACTTGAATTGGCGATAAGTGAAGGTTTTGGTACTTGGTTTGGTACAGCTTTATTGCAAAATCCTAGCCCAAACTATAATGGCAAATTTAGAGGAATAAGCGATACAAAGTATGACGATGCTAGTCAGAGCTCATCATCTGACTTAGAAGGAAATACAGCACGATTGTTAAGTTCAGTGCCAACAGCTTATGGAGAAGATACTGAGGTAGCCGTATTACACCTATTGTGGGATTTAATGGATTCAAATAATGAATCAAATAGCCGAATAGTATGTACAAAATGCAAAGACACAGTAAGTCTTGGTTTAAATGGCTTATGGGATGTTCTGAATGGTTCTAAAGTATCAAATATTATTGAGCTTTACGAGAAATTATTAGAAAAGACTTATAGCACTAAGGTCAGTGACCTTTTAAAAACTGGTGAAAATAACATCAATGATACTGGGTTACGCGGTGCGCTAAATATGGCTTATACCTTTGCAGAATTTGGTGTTTCACCTTATCTTGAGTTACCCACTCCGAAAACAAAGCTTGATTTAATAAAGGATAAAAGTGGACCAAAATTTAAATGGAGTCAGAAAAAAACAGGTACTCTGGAAGGGTTAACTGAATTTACATTGGCTTTGTACACATTTGATTTGAAAACTTTAGTATTCACTGAAACAGGAATATCAGCGAATGAATACACATTAACAGAATCAGATATTAATGACATCAAATTAGCTGTAGATGGGTTATCTTCTCCTCCCAGTTCGTTGGTTGCTGTTATTATTGGTGAGAATGATTATTTTCTTGAACTTGAATCAGGCCCCTACTTGAGTAATCCAATAGAAATAATGATCAATAATGTTGATCGTACGCTTGTCGTAGTAGTTGACAGTTCTGGTTCGAATAAAAAAACCGATCCGAGCAATTTAAGAATTGAGGCAGCAAAAGAAACTCTAAGAAGACTGACATCACTAACGGAGTCACAAAGCAATAATACTGTTCCTGATCTAGCAGGTGCAGTTGATTTTGATAGTAGTATTACTATTTTAAGTTCGCTTGATGATCCGGATAATGTCATTCCGAAACTTAATAGTATTGATTCCTCGGGTGGAACTGATATTGCGTCTGGAATCAATTCAGCTATTCAGATATTAGAGAACTTAAACACAACTGGTCTCAGTGGTGTCCTTAAAAACAAAGCAGCTATTACTGTTTTTACTGATGGTCAGAACAATGCAGGGGATATTCCTGTTATTCAGGCAATTGTCAATGCGACACTGAAAGGAATTCGTGTGCATTATGGTTTTTTACAGCCATTTGTTTTTGCAAAATCCCAATCATTTTCAATACCTTCTGATGCCCCACCTGGATATGTAGTGCCGCTACAAAAGATTCAACCACGTGCAGCGTTACCAGCAACGATTAAGGAAGCTATTCTAGCTTCTGGTGGTGTGTATGCATTAATTGGAGATGCTGATTCCCAAGTCGCTTTTGTTAGACAGATAGAAAACAGAGGGTTTACAAATAGTGACAATTCTGATCCAGGTGGTCAGAGCGTAGTTGGACAAACAGAAACATTTGATATTCTTATAGATTCTCTGTCAATTAGAAGTTTTCAATTTAGTGGTAGTGTCAATGAAGATGTTCGAGTTATTGTTGACACAAATGGAAATTTCCTCCCATTTCTCAAAATTATTGACCGTGATGGAAATATCATTGCCGTAGATAATGATTCTGATACAGATGGGGTAATCAAGTTGAGTTTCACACTACCGTACACTGGCGAATACCATGCGGAAGTAACATCACAAGATAATAATACAGGACAGTTCAGTCTATTTGTGGATGTACAAAATGTAGTACTTCCCAATCAGGCTCCGAACGGTGTGATTGATACACCAACTGCTGATATAGAAATTATCGTAGGTCAGGCAGTAAGTTTTAACGCTACAGGTACTGATTCCGATAACAACCAGCCATTAGAATACTTATGGACTTTTGGTTCTGGAAGTGACGTTGCTAATAGCACTGTTGAAGATCCTGGCAATGTGACTTTCAGCAAAGCTGGGGTTTTCACTGTGATGCTTGTGGTTACAGATAGCCTTGGTCTAACTGACCCTTCCGCACCGACTATCACTGTAACGGTTAAAGAGCCTATTTTGATTCCTGCGGCTCCCATTCCAACGCTTTCAGAGTGGGGAGTAATCCTACTTGCTTTTGTCATGTTCCTTGTAGGTTTTCAAGGACTCAGAAGAGTAAATAGCTAACAAATTGGTCCAGCCGACTGCTGGAAGCGCAGTTCGTTTCCAGCGGTCATTTTTAGATCTAAGATCAGTGTTCTATTGACGATCATCGTATACCTTCCAGCATCGGCTGACCAAGGCGTTAGGT
>CAYZUM010000301.1:0-3813 GCA_964481455.1 uncultured Methylomonas sp.
CCCTGAATTTCACGAAGTAGCATGGCGCGCCTGGCTCCGTTTCCCTGATTTTCAGCGGGAGTATAACTCTTATATTTAGAATTGCTGCATAGCAGGCTATATTATTGTTTTTCTAGTGCGATTGTGGGCTACCAACTTAAAGCGGGACAGATCTCGGGCATAACAAGTAGGGTGGGCAGTTTTTTTTGCCCACCATCAAGGTTGCATCTCGGTGGGCAGAAAAGATTGCCCACCCTACAAGTTATAGCTTGTCCCGTCTTAAGTTGGTAGCCCGATTGTGGAGTCAAAAGACAAGTCAGACTCGGGTAGTATTGAATTCTCGTTTCCTGTCCATAGATCTCAGGAAGTGATAAGCAACTGAGGATTGAAGGCCGCTCTACAGAAGAGGTTTAAATTAATGTTAGCCCGAGTGGTAATGCTTCACCAAATATTTGTTTTTCTTCGGCAGCATCCAGCTTTTTAACTGACTCAACCATTTCTACCCAAGAACCAGGGGCTTTACTTGCTTTCAGTTTAGTCATAACCTGCTCGCGGACATCACTACTTAAATCTCTCGCCCTATCTCCACTCATACGTGCTATTAACGTAGCGGCAAATCCTGCCTGAGGTGTTTTTTTCCAGTCTACTTCCAGTATTTGTTGTATCCAGTGTGATGCCGCCTCAGCAGGAACAACAAAATGTGTGCTAGCATGAAAGGGGACTCGTGCAGCAATTCGGCCTATTGCCCACCATGTTTGTGCAGGTTCACTGGCCTTTTGTAAGCGCTTCAACAGCCATTCTCCTAATTGCGTTTTTTGTTCGACGGGAAGACGTTCTAGCACAGCAGATAAGCGTACCATATCATCATAGCTGCGTTGTTTGCCTTGCTTTGCTGTGTTGCCTTGCCGCGCAGATGCGGGGTTTAAGTACTGTGCCAGATCTTTAAAAATAAGTTCTTGTGCCTCAGTCTCTAGCCCGCCTGAAATACGCCGCCACAAAGTCCACCATTCACTCCAGTTTTGAGTTTCGTTTACAAATTGAATATTATGCGCGTAAGTTTTCCAGAGTTGCTCAACGCGCCAGTTATCCAGTTGGTAACCAAAACCAGGTCGCAGGCAAAATCCGATTAGGCTTAGCCAAACCCGTTCATGATTTGGAGAACGACGGTGGTTTTTACGGACTTCTAGTAATACGGTAAATAATTCGCGTAATAAATGGCTAGACCAGTCACTGCGGAGACCTAATAATTTTTCTAAATCAGCACGCAGGCTTTTGACAGCTTTGGGATTAATGTCTTTAGATTTAGAGCCGAAAATAGCATGGATATTTTCGACGGCATTGGAGAAATTTTCTGGTAAATCCTTAGAGGTCAATGCGGTTAACTTTTTTCTAATCTGGAATTGCACATCCCAGCGTTGCTGAGTGTCCTCAAGCGCAACACACTGAATTTGTAATGTACCTACTTCTGACAAAGTAACCGATAATTGTACTGTCACTTCAGTACTTGCGTCACTTTGTTCTTGATCGAAGGCAACGGCCAGAGGAGGAAGCGGGTGGAAATCATCGTTGATAGCAACGATATCACCTGCCTTATATTCTTTTCCGCCCGTTAATGAGACTAAATGGAAACTAACCGGTTGTCCTAAACGTAAAGCAAATTGGCGGTCGGTTAAAATAATTTCATTCCCTTCTTCACTCCCTCGAGGCAAGATGCAGACACCTTGCTGTTCATTTTCCGTACCAATCAGCAGGAAATAACTGCGAGAAGCTCCGCCACCAATTTTGACTTTTTTCTGTTCACGGGCTATACCGTAGCTAACGGCACCATATGCTACGGAAAGTTCCGGGTATTTGTTTTCAAGTAGAATCGGGGGTTTATTTCGCCAGGAACTAATTAAATCCAGAGTGCGTTGTGTAATTGGCTGGCTACGGAAAACGCCACCATTTAACAATAATGCATCGGGGACAATCACATCACTGCCTAATGCTACTTTAGCTGCTTGCTGGTGGGTGTTCAAAAAGGCAGCGATATGCTTGCTAATAGCGGGTTCCGCAGCATAAGGGAGGCCGAACTCAACCACACCGCTACGTTTCTTATCGGGAAATTCTGTGAGTTTAGAGAGCGGAAAGAAACCGTCTAAAGCTATTTTCTGTACTTCTTTGCTACTTAAACTGGCCGAACGTGTACCACCGATTAATTTAGAACCGCCCCCTAATAAAGTGACCTTTAATTGTTCAGGTGCATCTTTTGCCAGTAGCCGTTCTTTGGCGACCCGGCATTGTTCTAGTAGGTAGGATAAATCAGCAGCAGAGAGTTTTTTATTGCCAGTCTTTAAACGTGGCTCAGCTAAATGCGCTAAAGCTAGATCTATATTATCTCCGCCTAACATTAGATGATTGCCAACACCAATGCGGGAGAGTTGTGGCTCATCATGACTATGGTCAATTTTAATTAAGGTTAAATCAGTTGTACCTCCGCCGATATCGCACACTAACAAAAGCTTGATACCTTTCAGAGCTGTTTTTAACTGATCATGATGACGACGTAACCAGTCATAGCATACCGCCTGGGGCTCTTCGAGTAATCGAATATTTCCTAGGCCAGCAGTGTGTGCAGCCTCAAGCGTTAAAGAGCGTGCTGCTTCGTCAAACGAAGCAGGAACAGTAATAACGACGCTCTGGTTTTCCATTAATGCTTTCGGATAACGATGGTTCCAGACCTGACGTACATGTCTTAAATAGCTTGCACTGGCATCCAGTGGAGAAATTTTCTCTACCTCTTCATGGCTTCCCCAAGGCAATATAGCCGCTGTATGGTCAATAGACGGGTGGGATAGCCAGCTTTTAGCGCTGCTGACAAAGCGTCCTTGAGTTTTTGCACTTAAAAAACGTGCTGCCTCACCAATAACAGCGGTATCCCCAGAAGGCGAAAAGGCAAGGTCAGCTTCTGATAATTCGCCTGTCGCGGTATGGTATCGTACCGAAGGCAGTAGCGCTCGGCTAGCGACTTCACCAGGAGCGACTAATTGCTCTATCTCAAAAATCTGAATAGGCGCATTTTTTTGTTTAGCTTTGGCAAAAGCCACCACAGTATGTGTGGTGCCCAGGTCTATGCCGACATGGTACTGTGCTGATTTATTATTCACTGTCTTTTTCTCGTTCCCTAGTTTGTGTGGGAATGTATGTAGAATACGTTTAGCTTACCGTAAAGATATACAGCAGATCTATTTTTCCGTAAATTTCTTCAGTTTATGTGGAACTTATTGTCATCTTAGGTATGTTTTAAACTCGATTTCTCAAGCCGCTTGTATTTTGTTCATTTGTTGGTTGAGAGACAGGATTCTTATCTTAAAAACATATCTTCTAACGATGAGGCTGTTAAGTACTCAGGCATTATTATTTTAACTAAAATTACGAGGGTAGAAATTTATCATTTTCAATAAAAATTCCTATTTTTTTGTAAAAATATATTCAAATTCTCAAAAATCATACTAAAAACTGGAGATTTTATCTTTTTTCAAAAAAGTTAAATCAATTTTGCATGAGTACTTAATAGCTGTTCAACCCAATGATCTAACTGCTTGTTATCAGCAGAGCTGACTTGTTGTTTTACTTTGCCTGGGAGGGAACCAAGCTTTAGATTAAGCAGCTTTAACAATGTTTTCGCTTCACCTATGACCTGACCTCTGGCTTCGCCGCGCTGTTCGCCCACGGCTTTCTCATAAAAATTTGACTTGCCTAAGTATCTCCTCCAGGCTAAAGACCGAATTAGCAAAACCTTCCATCGCTGAAAATCAGGGAAACGGAGCTTAGCGAAGTGATGATTTTTAGTCC
>CAYZUM010000302.1:0-3710 GCA_964481455.1 uncultured Methylomonas sp.
AAAATATGAGAAATTATATTCAGGAGGTGGTTAATTTGGGGTGCGGAATGTAGGTAGTAACTACTCAGGCTATTGTTTCCTGGGCTGTAGGGATGTTTGTGGCATAAAAAGTAGCTAAACAGTTAAAAAACCCCTATTTCTCTGCCTTTATCATCCAAAATGAAGTGCCAAAATCGCTACAGCCCAATAAATCATAGCCTGAGTAGTTACCAAATAATCATTCAAGATTGCTGGTCTTTTTGTCCGTCTTCAACGCTGTAGTAACAGTTTCGTAGCCTGCTATGCGCCTGTTACTACGCCTTGAATACGAACAAAAATACTGCCCAATATTGGACGTTTATTTATTTCCAGCTCCCTAAGAGAAGATCCCTGTCGCCTATCATGGGCTAAAAATCATCACTTCGCTATCGCTCCGTTTCCCTGATTTTCAGCGGATAAGGAGATAAATTGAAGTGTTTTTTTGTAACCGTTCAGACCCCTAAACTACATAAATTACAGTGTGTTACAGACGGCCAAAATAGCATCATAAATACCGAATTAATCGTAAGCAATTGATTGTTAGTGAGGGCCAATCAAAATAGCTATTTTTGCCAAAAATAGCTATATTATTTTTCAATTAATATCAGTTGGTTACAATGCAATAGGGGGTCTGAATGGTTACGTTTTTTTTCGTCTCTGATAGACGATAGGGCTCTTAACTAGCTTGGGATAAGCAAAACAGGCAAGATATTATGCAAGACGTCCAGCAATAATAGGCTGTAGCCGCACTCAGCACAATTGTCAACTAAGATGTAACAACTCTTATTTGGCAGGCAAATAGCCCTCTTTAACCTGTCCATATACCCACGTGTACATTAACTTTAAATCAAACCGCATGCTTTCTACTGCAGATTGAGTTTGAATAAAATAAGGTGCTCTAATACCATGATAATCTATATCACTACCTACTCTCTCAAAAATAATACCCGAACGCTTAAGCAACCGCGGTAAAAAAGGTTCCATCATGGCAAAGACATTGGTTTTATCTGTCAGTTCCGTGATCGCAGTTGCGGCCAAAAAGCCTGAAACAGCAATCAATGAAAATGTTCTTTGTTCTTGTTTGGTACAATCTATACTGTCAATTTCACCAAATCGTGTCGCTTTTTCACCGGGCCTACGTCTAAATACCCCATCAACAGCTAATCTCGAAATCTCACATTCAGTATTTCTCTGTAACTGGAAACTATCTATCAATTCTTGATCCAGACTTTGTTTGCAAAATTTTTCAAAGGGCAACATTCCGCCTTCTAGTTCCTGAATAGCAGGGACTAATCGCACACAACCAGCAGCCCTTCCCGTAGATTTATGAATAATCAGAATATGTTGTGATTGCTCATCAAACTCATCCATTTCTAATTTATCTGGAAAAATATCTGTTGCTTCGTATTTAAATTCCTCACAGTAGACACGGTATCTGACACCATATACCTCCCTAGCTTGTTCTTCAGATGTCACAAATTCAATACTGAAAAAACGTGCAAAATCTTCAATTAATGTGTTAGATTTGTCTGCCATAATTGTTCCTTAAAACTTCTAATAAAGTACGCTTCAACCATATATATAACAACTGGTTAAAAGCATTGTCTATGTGTGTATCTTGACTCTATACTTCACGCGGCCTGCAGGCGCACCATGCTACCCACGAAATTCTGGGGCTTCTATCACCTTCATTCATTCGCCTACGCAGCGAATGGGAGATGCTCTGAACGCCTTGAGTTCGCCACAACTACCTCAAATTGCTGAGCCGCTATTCGTAATGCAATTTCAGCCTCCCTCGCACGCTACTAACCTAGTCTTGGCTTGTGTTCTGTCGCCTATCAGGGACTAAAAGTCATCACTTCGCTATCGCTCCGTTTCCCTGATTTTCAGCAAATGAATTGAAATTTCAAAAAATTAGAGAGAATCCCGTTGCTTTCCTCAAAATCATTCGGATATTAAAAGTTTCATCAAAACATTCAATCAAAATAAACCGCTGCACCCTTTTCATATCAACACTTCTGGATTTTTTGTTCAGACACTAATTAAATATTTTCCTCTACCGTTCTGGTATTATTCTATCTAAAATAGCGATGTTATCTTTTGCCGTCTTTCATCATACCTAGGAGGCTGTCCAAGAATAGAAAATCTACTGCGGAAAAGTCCTTTTGGTCAGCTTTCCCGATCATTTTCGTTAAAGAACACACACTTCGCCTCAAATGATCGAAAAACCTGACTCAAAATGAATTTCCCTCGCTACGGCTTCTATTCTTGGACAGCCTCCTATAGACATTCAGGTATTTAATTTCCAAGCCTTGTTTTATAAGATGCTGAAAATAAAGCTACTTATTTTTTAAAAATGGAAATTATTTACCTGAGAATCTATAGAGCATAAATAGTTATTTAATATTTTTCATCATATTCAATGCTCAATGGGTGCAATACAAAATAGTGATAGCTTATTATATATTTACTATTAACCAATAATAAACGCTGAAATAAGATTTTTTTGCATTATTTAGGCTATAGAATCAGTGGAAAACAGTAATTTTATGTACATATTCATGAAAACCTATCATTAATTATGCGTTTTCGATTAATGTAACTATTTTGTATTGCCTCCATATTCAATCAGTTCATATTTTAGATGCCAGTAAGCGTTTCTAAAAATACAACTGTAGAATAATAAATTCCGTTAGAAAAATAAAAATGCTATGCTGAAAGACGAATTTGTCAAATTCCAGACATATCTTCATACCCAAAAACTGAATTGTAAGTTTTATTTGAATAATGAATAATTCACGGGCACATTGTAATTTTGTTATGGTACCCAGAATAATACAGTCTGGTGCAACTGTACGTCTTTATGATAAAAATTTATCTATGTTATGCGTTTTAAGTCCCCAGGCCATAAGATGTTCAACCCTTTCGTTAGCCTTATTCAATCGGACAACAAAAACTTCAAAAAGTTTTTTATAAAAAAGATACCCCAGCACAGGATGATCATCTAAAAAAACACCAAGTCTGGCCCCATCCACTTCAATCACGCAACTATCAGTTACTGCAATAATCGTTGCCATTCTCTTGGCAGGTTCATATAAGCAAGTTTCACCAAAAACACTCCCTTTTTCCAAGTCACATAATCCTGGTTGAATATTTTTATGTTCTTCCAGTTCTACACGCCCAGTCACTCTTAAGACCCCTTCTTCTACAATAAATAAGGTTTGGCCAAATTCTCCCTGTTTTACAATAACGTCATTCGCTTTAAAATCGCGCCGTTTCCATGCAACTTCTTTAGTAAACTGGGGACTGCCTAAAATTTCTTTTAATATTTTTTCCACTCTGATACCTATCTATCTGGAATTAACATAACTGCCGCAGGAAATAAGTTTTCAATTACCTGTTTCAAATGTAATTTAACCGAATGATCACCACGCGTTAATCTGATCTCTTGTGTTTTTTATGCATGCTTTTTATAAATTGTAATAAGCTAGCCTGATCAGCATGGGCGGAATAAGGTAACCCGCAATAAATAAACTACCCATATTGCGCAGGATTTTTGTTTGTCTTCAAAGCGTAGAAATGGGCGCATAGCTGGCTACGAAACTGTTTCTACAACACAGAAGACGAACAAAAAGACTAGCAAGATGCAGGCGCGCCATGCTACTTCGTGAAATTCAGGGACTCCTGTCACC
>CAYZUM010000303.1:0-3682 GCA_964481455.1 uncultured Methylomonas sp.
ATGAAGGTGACAGGAGTCCCTGAATTTCACGAAGTAGCATGGCGCGCCTGATTATATTTAAGCTAATTCAACGTTAAAGTGAGCAAAGTAAACCATCGTTAAATAAATTCCATGAGTATTACGGATAACATCTCTTTGGGGGATGGTATCCGTGAAATTATTTTTCTGAAAGACAATAGATAACTCGGAAACAATAACCCACTCACTAAAATATAAATAGCAGGCGGCACTTGGGCTACAAACTTAAGACAGGACAACGCATTCGTTGTAAGAACGGCCTTCAGCCGCGTTGAGACAAATGCATTAATCTCAACGCGACTGAAGAGCGCTCCTACTAATTGAATTATGATGTTATCCCTTCTTAAGGAACGTGCATGAAATTATATGAGTAACTGTAGGATGGGCAAAGGTCTTTTTCGTGCCCATCTTTAAAGATGTACAGTCATTAATCTGTCTGGTATAGCTTGATGGGCACGCTGTCGCTTTGCCCATCCTACAGGTTTGTAACTTGCTCAAGTTATTTCGTGCTCATTCCTAAATGAGTAGCCGACACTTGTTCCTAAGCACATTAAGCCCAGGTATCGCGTAATGTCACCGTACGGTTAAAAACTAATTTATCAGCTGAATTCGTCTCTGTATCCAGACAAAAATAGCCTACCCGCTCAAACTGATAACGACTACCTAATGAGGCTGTCGCAAGACTTGCTTCAACTTTAGCTCCAGTGATTATCTGCAGTGAGTCAGGATTTAGTGCATCGCAAAAATTTTCTTCAGCCCCCGGATTTGGCACATTAAACAAGCGATCATATAGCCGTACTTCAGCATCTAGCGCATGAGCAATCGATACCCAATGAATAACCCCTTTTACTTTACGTCCTTCTGGTTTCTTGCCCAGAGTATTTTCATCATAGGTACAACGTAACTCAAGAATTTTGCCCTCAGCATCTTTAATGACTTGATGACATTTAATCACATAAGATCCGCGTAAACGCACCTCACCGCCGTCTATTAGGCGTTTGTATTTAGGCGGTGGAATATCGGCAAAATCATCTCGGTCAATATAAACTTCTTTATCAAAGGGGACTTTTCTCTTACCCATCGCCTCATTTTGCGGATGCTTACTCGCGTCTAATTGCTCGACTTGGTCATCTGGATAATTTTCAATTACCACTTTTAGAGGGTCTAAAACCGCCATCACTCGCGAGGCAGTTTTATTTAAATCTTCCCGAATACAATTTTCAAGAACGGCCATTTCTATCGAGGAATCTTTCTTGGTAACACCAATGCGCTCACAAAAATCGCGGATAGCCGCTGGCGTAAATCCAGCCCGTCGTAACCCTGCAATCGTTGGCATACGCGGATCGTCCCAGCCATCAACATGACCATCAACAACGAGTTGATTTAATTTACGTTTGCTTACAATTGTATATTCGAGTTCCAGTCGCGCAAACTCAATTTGCTGCGGATGGCAATCAATATCAATATGATCCAATATCCAGTCATATAAAGGACGGTGGTCTTCAAATTCCAGCGTACATAAAGAATGAGTAATTCCTTCTAATGCATCGGATATACAATGCGTATAGTCATACATTGGATAAATACACCAATCATCACCCGTACGCTGGTGATAAACACGACGAATACGATATAAAGCGGGATCACGCATATTGATGTTTGAGGATGCCATGTCAATTTTGGCTCGCAGTAGATATTGACCATCCGCAAATTCACCGGCACGCATACGTCTAAATAAATCCATATTTTCTTCAATACTGCGACTGCGATCAGGACTTTCTTTACCTGGCTTCGTTAAAGACCCTCTGTATTCTCGAATTTGTTCGGCACTCAAGCTATCAACATAAGCCAGGTCTTTTTCTATTAACTGTACTGCAAAGTCAAATAGTGCCTCAAAATAATCAGATGAATGTCTTAGCTCTGCCCATTCAAATCCTAGCCAGTGTACATCTTTTTCAATCGCTTGGACATATTCAATACTTTCCTTTTCAGGATTGGTATCATCAAAACGTAGATTGCATAAGCCATTATTTTCTGCTACAACACCAAAATTTAAACAAATTGATTTTGCATGACCGATATGTAAAAAACCATTCGGTTCAGGAGGAAAGCGGGTTATAACTTGACTATGCTTATTTTCTGCTAAGTCATTGGTGACTATTTGACGAATAAAGTTTGTAGCGGGACGATCTTCAGTTGTTGACATTGAACTATTAAGGGCCATTATTAGTTTAAGCACATCCTCATTAACATATGCATGCCAAGATGAGTTTAGCTTGTAATATAAATGCATTAAGATACCATAATATGACTTGATAGCAACCATCAATTGCGCCTAAGCAATCGAAATTATCTAACCGGATAAAATATCCTTATGCCAGCATCCAAAAATAGGAAAAACAGAAGAAGTTATCACTATGGCGAACATCTCCCCCCCTGGCGTGAGTCGCTTAATAATATTATTTTTGGAGCTGAAACGCGCGCGGGTAAATGTTTTGATGTGCTACTCATTATCTGTATCGCGTGTAGCGTACTCGCTGTTATGCTAAGTAGTGTAGAATCATTTTATGCTAAATATAGCAACCTGTTATTTTATATAGAATGGACCTTTACTATTTTATTTAGCATTGAATATTTTCTACGTTTAGTCTCTGTTCGTCAGCCAAAACTCTATGCTAGGAGTTTTTACGGGGTGATTGATTTGCTATCAATCTTACCCTCTTATATCAGTTTGCTACTCCCCAGCATTAAGTATATGCTGGTGATTCGTATTTTGCGCTTATTGAGAATTTTTCGTATTTTCAAACTGGTTGAATACGTAGAGGAAGCTGAAACGTTAATGACTGCATTGAAGAACAGCAGTCAAAAGATTCTGGTGTTTTTATATACTGTACTCACTCTATCTATCGTCTTTGGTTCATTACTGTATGTGGTTGAGGGTAGTGCATCAGGCTTTACGAGTATCCCTAAATCTGTGTATTGGGCAATTGTTACGTTAACGACTGTGGGCTATGGAGATATAGCGCCTCAAACACCACTAGGGCAGATAATTGCCGCAGCAATTATGATTATGGGTTATGGCATTATTGCAGTCCCCACAGGCATTTATAGCGCAGAATTGATCAAATCTTATCGCCCCTCAAAGGTCACAAATGATGCCTGCCCTAGTTGTGGTAGAATTGGTCATGATACAGATGCAGATTATTGCAAATATTGCGGCGGCGAGTTAGATGAAATGGAGTCATGAGCGAATATTCGCCATTTCGTACCATGAATGGCCTTACCATCCACCGTAAAAAACATAGTATACGGCATTTCCGACCCATACGTTTTACTGGTATATTTTTTATGCTTACGAAATATTTTATATTTTCCCGTCGTTGTTTCCTTCCCTTCACACCCAGTAACAAGATCGAATCTGTATACCTCTTCATCGTTAGGAACCTCAAACAAATGAGCATACCCCAAAATTATGATTTAGGTATGCTAAGCTCTCCGTTCGTTCCCCCCCAAAAACGACAATATAGTTAATGAACATAGAGAAAAAAAGGTTAATCACAGAGGCGGTAAAAAGATTAAAAGGCTACCAAAGACGAGAATACATCGCTCATGGGTGTGATTAAAAGTGTGTGGATCTGCTAAAATAGCGATATTTTTATTGACA
>CAYZUM010000304.1:0-3673 GCA_964481455.1 uncultured Methylomonas sp.
CGGTATTTTAACTCTCGAAAACGGGTTACAAATAGTGCTACAGAGCTGATTAAATTCTATATAACTTATTGGTTATTATGTTTTTTACCGTCACGCCAAAAGGAAAAGATCCATAATACTCACGTTCGATTAAGGGCGAGATGGAATATCCCTCTTCAGTTTATTTTTTTCAGGAATGCAAAACCTTAGGTAACACGCAATAGATAAACCACCCATATTGCGCAGGGTTTTTGTTCGTCTTCAAAGCGTAGAAATAGGCGCATAGCAGGCTACGAAACTATTTCTACAACACTGAAGACGGACAAAAAGACAAGCAAGATGGGTGGGTTATTTATTGCGAGTTGCCTTAGGCTATTACTGTTATCGAATGAGCTAAGAAATGTGCATGAAATAACTTTGACAAGTGACTTAGTTAGGATGGGCAAAGCGTCAGCGTGCCCATCAGGCAACACTAGAGAAGCTATCGGTTATGAGATGGGCACGCAAAAGACCTTTGCCCATCCTACAGCTGCTCATATTATTTTGTGCTCATTCCTAAAGCGTTAACCGTTCAGCCCCTCCTTAACAAGGAGGGCTTTAGGGAGGTTTTATTAGTAAATCTCTTTTTAACTCCCTGGTTTCAAAGGGGGTGTAAAGTGCCCCCCATCATGCAGTCTCGTTCCAATACTCTTCTCCAAAGGCTGACTCTCTACGCAACGGAACACGAAGCGTGGGAACGAGATCCTGTAAGGTGTTCCGACTTAAGCTTGTAGCCCAAAATAATACCATTAAAATATTATAATTTCTGGGAGAATTTTTTGCGAATTTTTTATACTTCAGCTTGCTGAAAATAAATGTTTGGCATATTGACTGTCAAACATTTCATCCAGATAGCTATCAGGTAATTCCACTTCACGTAAAAATTCCTCGTACACCCCAAAGGTTTTATCTTCGCTAGTGACCTGCGTATTAAGCAATGATTCATAAGACTATCCAAAAAACTCAGAAAAAACATATTTAAAACAAGTGTCCAATTTTGCTAGCTTATCACCAGCAATGAAACATTTTCATGTTCAAAAATCATATAGTCATTTTGGCAGTCATAACTTTTATCAAACACATCAATCTTGAATGATGCCTGAATTTCCACTTCGAACCAGTCTAAAGGCATCTCATGAGGAAACTCCGATAAAAAAACGTCCATCATTAGCTGTACAGATATTTCGTATCCTGTTTAAATTCCTTGGTAAACTCGATTTTGGGAAATATGTATCCTTGTATATCAATATGTTATGTTTTTAGGATTTACGTTTTGCAGGGAATTTAAACAGGATACGATATTTCCTTGTTCTGATGCCTCTCGTTGAAATCTGGAAAAAACCTTTCTATAGACTTTCAGAAAAATAGGCACGAAAAAGTCACTTGCTTGCCTGCCTCCTACCATTGCTCATATGATTTCCTACACATTCCTTAAATTCATTTTTGTAAGGTAAGGACGGTAAACTTTTCTGCTGTTCCTTAACAAGGATCACCCTACAAAGCACAACCAATGCAATTAAATGATAATAAAGGTCAAAATAGGCTAAGCCTAAAAAGGCGCCTGATACTGCATAGCCAATTAAACTTACTTGTAACATAGCGGCTAAATCCGAAATCCACATTGTTTCTTCATGTTTTTTTGCCTCCTTAATGAGTTTCCTTGCTGAATTCAGTGTGAGCACCGCGAGCAAAAGAAATAACCCCAGCCCAATAAAACCATGCTCACCCATTACTTCAAAATAAATACTATGTGCATCGTGGTGGTTACGCGGATTAGGAGCGTAAATTAAAAAGTTTTTACGAGTAAAACATTCATATCCTCCGCCTAATAGGTTATCTTTTGCTAGATTATAAGCCATCCACCATGCATTAATACGTCCCATCGCAGATCCATCTTGCTCATATGTCTCAATTGTCCCCATTCTATCATGCCAGGTATCTGGCATAAAACTGAGTAACGCCGGCACAATAATGATCATAAGCAAAATCATAACAAATTTCTTCCTGCTATTAAGCAATAAAACCAGGCCCATTGCAGCAACTCCAAGAAGAGCACCTCTAGACTGAGTTCCTATCACCGCAACAAAAGATAACCACATAGTAATCAATAGACCCAAACGCAGGAACCCATTTTTTGTTGTGAGATGCAAATACCTAATGAGTGGAATAGTCATAATAAGCGCTAGGCCAATTTCATTATTACCATAAATAAAGGTACCACTAGGGCCATAAACGGCATAAGACCCTCCCGTCGAAATGGTAAAAATCCCACCTTTAAACCCGTAGAAACCAAGCGATAACGCAATCACCCAAATCATAGCCTGAACTCGCCACTTATCTTGCATAAGAATAATGGTGACAAAAGTCATCAGCTGAATTTTCCAGACTTTGTCCCACTGAATCCAAGCCCATTTCTGATCTCCAGCAAAAACTGTAGTGGTAAACATCCATAAGATAAATAATGCTAAAGCACGTAATTCGATTGTCCAGGGGATTTTTTTAGACTCTTTAGATAAAAATAGACCAATGAGAATAAATATTGCTGTAATTTGTGCAAACGGAAAATCATGAGCAAACCCCCAAGACAATTTGTGAGGATTCATATAGCCGAGCCAACCCCACAATAATATACCAATATGAGGCCTTTTTAGAATGAACGGAAGTGTACCAAAAACAATGAGTGTTACAAGTATATCTCTCATGCTGATAGCAACTTTCTAAATTTTAATTGCAGAGTATTACAGAGGGCATCAATTTGTGGATCAATATCTGGCTGCTTTCTTCGATTGATAGAGCTAGAAAAAACACCTTTTATCATTCGTGCATGATACTCAATACCAATAAAGTTGCATATTTTCTTTACCTGTGTTTCCGGCTGGCTGACCAAACCCTCATAGGAAATTAATAAAACCTGATCATTTGTAGCAAATTTCTGATCAAAAAATAATTTATTTCGGAAATACCATTGCACCGCTGAAGCAGAGGCATCACCCATACTTGGCTCAACCAATTTCATCAATTCCTCGCGTGTTCTATCAGTCATTCCCCGACCTAACCATTCATCACTATTCTCTTTAAGAATTCTGAGAACTTGTTTTTCCATATTACCGAACGATTTCAACATGGATGCGACTACGTCATGATAGTCCCGAACAATCCAAATTGTTTTTGCAGGCTGAAAGTTTCTCATTAGACTGTCTAGGTCTTGCAATTCACATAAAGATTTAATAATGAATTTTGGTGATTTAGATTGCTGACATAAAGTCTGAATAACTGCCTCTTCACGCATCTGGTAATTATCAAATGCACGAGAATCTCGCTCGTGGAACACATCTGTTGCATAATTTTTTTCTAGAATATCCATTAACATATTGGTTCCAGACCGTTGCATGCCACCGACAAATATTCTCTCTTGATTATCTTTGTTTGTATTCATCAAAAATAAAAAAAACTTTTTTAACCATAAAAAAATAATTCTACTTAGTTTATTAATTAATTTTTCCATTTAAACCCTATTATTAAGCACCCCTGATTCACCAAATACATCAGTCTTTCCTGATTACTTTTAGCTCGAGTTCTTTTACCTAAAGAAAATCCCCAGAAAAACACTTCAGAAAAGATGGAGGTACGAGAGAATTACCGACTGTTTATATTA
>CAYZUM010000305.1:0-3672 GCA_964481455.1 uncultured Methylomonas sp.
TCCGTCTTCTTTGTTGCGTAAAGAGTTACGTAGCCTGCTATGCGCTTATTTACGCACCTCGAAGACGAACAAAAATCCCGCGTTAACGGCCAAGTTATTTGATTCCCATTCCATAGCGGCGTGATGCTTTGCTATGGAATGGGAATCAAATAACGTGTGCATTCTGACGTGTCTTTTTATTCGCCTTCTGCGTTGCGGCAACAGTTACGTAGCCTGCTATGCGCCTGTTACCGCGCCTTGAAGGCAAACAAAAATACTGCGTCATAATGGCACAACTTATTCAATTCCCATTCCTATAATAATTTTTAGAAAACTTACACATTACAATACGAGGCTTCCATGCGGAATTGGAAATTGTTGTCCATGATATTTGGGCTGACAGGACTTGCTGTCATTGTCTATATATTATTTTATTTTATCTTTGTCGATTTTTTTGTCGATCTCTGGTGGTTCCGTTCGCTTAATTTTGAAGGATATTTCTGGTTAAGATTACTCTACCGATTTATTTTCTCAGGTGGTGTCACCATCATATTTTTCAGTATTTTCTTTTTTCATTTCTGGATTGCTTCGCGCTACCTAGGGCTAAATCCGCCTGATGAAATTCTGGTAAGTGCAGATAAACGGCAGCGATTTCAAACCTTTGCTGATATCTTTATGTATGGTTCAGTCAAGATTTATACGCCATTATCACTGATACTGGCGATCGTTATTGCTAGCCCTTTCTATACGCAGTGGGAGACAGCACTGTTATATTTTTTCGGGAGTTCTTCGGGCATAGTTGACCCTGTTTACGCTCAGGATGTGAGTTTTTATCTGTTTTCATATCCATTGTATATGCTTATTCAGCTAGAATTACTCTACACCTCCATCATACTGTTTTTTCTGGTAACAGCCTTGTACTGGATAGAGCATATTTTTGTACCCAATCAGAATAAAGACTATCCGGCGGGAGCCAAAATTCATTTAACACTGCTTTTAGGCTTTGTCGTTTTATTTATTATCTGGGGATTTTTTCTGGATCGCTTTTCACTGCTGTATGTCGATTCGCATGAACCCGTATTTTTTGGCCCAGGGTTTGTTGAGATTCGTTATACATTACCGTTGATCTGGTTAAGTATTGTTTCGGTATTAGCGCTCTTTATTTCGGTAGTGATCTATGTTTTTTCACGAGAACACCGAACTATCACACCCATTTTTATTGCCGCCGGTGTTTTTGCAATCGGCTTAGGTTTGCAACAGGTCGCTTTTATCCCTAGCCTGATTAATACCTTTATTGTCCGCCCGAACCCAGTACTGACCGAAGGGCAGTTTATGAAGAATAATATCGAGGCAACGCTGGAAGCGTTTGATCTGGATAATATCAATATTATTGATTACAAAGTTAATTTAGATGCTAGCAAAGATATAGAAGACTGGGGAACTAAACGACATTTTGAAAATATCCCTGTATGGGACAGAGAGTTTTTGATAGATGGATATCGACAGTTGCAGGGAATACGCCCGTATTATACTTTTTATCAAGTGGATGAAGATCGCTACTTTTTAAATAATCATACCCAGCAAGTTAATTTATCTGCACGGGAATTGAATACTGATAAATTACCTGAAGCAGCCAAGAGTTGGGAGAATATTCACTTACGTTATACGCACGGTTTTGGTGCGGTGGTCACGCCGGCTGCACAAGATGCAGGTAATCCAATACTATGGTACTTACGTGACTTGAATATGTCTTCAAGCGTAGGTTTTACGGTTAAAACACCTGATATTTATTATGGACAGGAGCAATATCCTTATGCCATTGTTCCGAATGGCCTGGATGTTGTAGGCTTATCCGATTCAGCCACTGATGTTGATGGGGTTTATAAAGGATCCGCAGGTGTCCCTTTTCCTTCCTATTTTAGGAAATTACTGTTTGCATTTTACTTTGGCGATGAAAAGATTTTTTTCTCCACCAATATTTCTGATGAGAGCAAGTTACTCATTCGACGCAATATTGTTGATAGAATCAATCGCGTTACGCCCTTTTTACATCTGGATAAAGATCCTTATTTAGTGATTACAAAAGACCGTTTTTTCTGGATTCAGGATGCGTACACCTTGTCAGATAAATACCCGGCCTCTAAATTTGCCAATGATGATTTTTTATCGGGAACTGAGAATTTTAACTATATTCGTAACTCGGTCAAAATTGTTGTCGATGCTTATGATGGCTCAATAAAATATTATATTTCGGATAGCAAAGATCCAATTATTAACGCCTATCGTTTGGCCTATCCCGGAGTTTTTCATCCCTTAGATGATATGCCAGCTGATTTGCGTCAGCATTTACGTTATCCGCGTGAGCTTTATTATATGCAAATGAAAGTTTACGCTAAATACCATCAAGTTCAACCGGATTTGTTCTATGAACAAGCTGAAACATGGCAATTTGCAAAAGTGAATAAAAAATATGTGATGCCATATTATCAAACCATGGATTTTGACCATTGTGATCAACGAGAAGAGTTTGTCATCATTAATCCAATGACCCCGATTAATCGTAGCAACCTGAGTATGATAGGGATAGCAGGTACTTTAGATACAAAAGGCTGTGGACAACATAGTTATGACCCTTATATTACAATCTATAAATTTGGTAAGGATATTCAGGTTAATGGGCCAGCACAAGTTGAAGCATTAATTGATCAAAGCCCAGAGATTTCAGAGCAATTTACTTTATGGGATCAACATGGATCTACCGTGGCAAAAGGGCGTATGGTCATTTTACCGATGGGTAAAAGTTCAATTCTGTATGTACAGCCTATTTATATGATATCAACTAAAACCAAGATACCAGAATTGATTCGCGTGATTGTGTCTATTGGAAACCAAGTCGTAATGGATACAACCCTTTGGTCAGCCTTTAAGACGCTTAAAGCAAAATTTATCAAAAGTGCAGCTGATGCACAAGGCACAGGAACCTCTATAGAAGAGTAACAAATTACTTTTAAGGAGTGCACTGGTTTAGGTAAGTTTCAACAGTGTAGGATGGGCAAAGCGACAGCGTGCCCATCAGACCAAGCGAGATAATCAGGTGTATGTGATAAATTAAGATAGATACGCACAGGTCTTTGTTAATCGCGTATTCCTTTGCGAGATGGGGTATTCACCTCGTTTCAAACATTTATAGTTCGCTGCGCACAGGTATATTTTGTTATACAGGGAGTTTGAAAAAGTGATTAATGGAGCTTATGTTTAATGTGTAAGTTATGAAAGCGGTATGGACGGAGTGAACACCCCATCTTGCAGCCTTCATTCAGTGTTAGGTAACTCGCAACACACACCCACCCATCTTGTGCTAGTCTTTTTGTTCGTCTTCAGCGTTGTAGAAACAGTTTCGTCGCCAGCTATGCGCCTATTTCTACTAATGGAAGACAAACAAAAATCCTGCGCAATATGGGGTGTTATTTATTGCGCCTTACCTAACTGAATATGGGCTTCGTCAAGATAGATAATTTGTCTTTCACCCTCTGTCGCTTCTTGTAAAAGACCGCTTAATGTATCCACAAATTCCGCTCTTTTCTCAGGACTTGCCTTATTCAAAAGTTTTCGGTATTTTTTCCAAGAGAACCCAAGGTTTTTTAAAGCTTTTCTCACCGTTTCACGACAACAGCTTATCCCGAAATCTTGTTT
>CAYZUM010000306.1:0-3663 GCA_964481455.1 uncultured Methylomonas sp.
TAAGTATGCTTAATCTTACAGTTAGCATATTCACTGGTGGGAAATAGCTTTAGAGCATACGTAGGGTGTTAAATTTGTCTTGATTTATGCCTAAATTTATCACACAATAAATTGCCTACATTTCTAAGACGTGTAGAGCGGACTTTAGTCCGCATGACCACTTAGTTTTCCGGTATATGCGGACTCAAGTCCGCCCTACATCGCTTGCGGTGTTTTTTTTCATTATTCTAAAATGATTTACAAGAATGTTTTCCAACAAAATATCATTTCAGATAGCACGAAAAGTATATGATGGAAATGAGCCTATTAAGATAAAGATTTAACACCCTAGAGCATACGCAATAATCAAGAGCGGATACCGGAACGCGCATGACACACTTGAGAAACTTTTTAAGGCTAGGTTTATAGGCTGGACACTAAATACCGTGTGAATGAATTCGCACCTACAGACCTACAGACACGCAGTTTATTTGGTACACGCTCCTCTTTACATCATCAATATTTTCCAGATACTTTCAACCTGCTGACGTAGTTCAACTAATTCGACTTGGGTAACTAAGGCTTTTTTTCCTTGCAGCGTTTCTTTATGTCCTCGTTCCCGGAAAACACGATAGGCTTGTTTTAGTGTGTTAGCATACTCTTGGCTTAGCAACTGATGTTCCGCCAAGGAATCTAATAAGCGCATATTATCTGTAAATTGCGTTAATTCTGGGTACTTTTCCGACCAGACTAGAATATAGAATTGCACGATAAACTCTATATCGGTAATCCCCCCAACACCTCGTTTTAAATTAAATACTTGCTGATTACTATTATCAAGAGATTTGCGCATTTTTTCACGCATTTCGCGAACCTCTTGCTTTAAATCGGCTTCATTCCTCGCTAAGCATAAAATCCTTTGGCGAATTGCAGCATATTTTTCCTGCGTTTCTGTATCGCCTGTTATAAAACGCCCTCGCACTAGAGCTTGATGTTCCCAAGTCCAGGCTTCTTTTTTCAAGTAGCTTTCGTAGCTGTTTAAGTCGGTCACTAATAAGCCAGAATCACCATTCGGGCGTAAGCGCATATCAATTTCATAAGCCATGCCTGATAACATTTGAGAATTTAACAGACTACGGACACGCTGTCCTAATCTGGCATAAAACTGTGCGCTGCTAACTTGTTTTCTACCATCGGTTAAAGCATTATGCTTAGGGTAATCGTAGATAAAAATCAAATCTAGATCAGAACTATAGCTTAACTCTATCCCGCCTAATTTACCAAAACCCAGGATACCAAAATGCATATGTTCTTCATTAGTCTCAGGCGGTATACCATGCTTTTCTGCCAAAAGATTCCAGGCAATGTTTATTGCTTGCTCTAATATAACGTCTGCGATATGGCTTAAATAATCACTGACCACCATAAGCGGCGTTGCGCCCATAATGTCGGCAGCAGCCACACGCAGTGAATTAATTTGCTTGAAGTTACGTAAGACAACCATGACTTGTTCTATATCGGCAGAATTGATTTCTGCGAGCTGTTCGACTAATTGCTTTTGCAAGGGAACTCTCTCTAACGGATCATATAGTGAGCGTGAGTCGAGCAATTCATCAAATAATGCTGGGAATTTGGCTAAATGCTTACCAATCCATGAACTAGCCGAAATGAGTGTTACTAACTGCTGTAAAGCGTGATCATTCTCGAGTAGTAAGGATAAATAAACGTTACGCCCTGCCATGGTTTCAAATAATTCACATAAACGCTGCAAGGTTATATTAGCATTTTTTTCTTTAGCCAGCGTATCAAGCATCTTAGGAATTAGCTTATCAAGTGTATTGGCACCTTTGCTTGTTAGTCTTTTAATGGCAGGACTTGTTTTTAGTTGCTGGAGAAGACTTAAGATTTGCTCAGGATTTCGATAGCCCAGTTCTGAAATTTGCTTTAAAGAGCTCTCTTCATCGCTATGATCTACCCATATTTTCACACTGTTCTGCGGGGGGGACTCCAGTTCCTGCATGGAAAATACTTCAACAAAAACACTTTGAACTTGTTCGCGAACCTCATCTAAATCAATTTTAAAATGAGCCCAATCCTGATAACCTAGAGAAAAAGCTAAAATAGCCTGATCAAGTTCTGATTTAGGCAAGTCGTGTGCTTGCCTATCCTGAAATTCCTGTATATGATTTTCAATTTGACGCAGAAAGCGGTATCCATGGAGTAATTGTTGACTATCTTTAACTGGAATTAAGTTATTTTCACCTAACAAGGCAAGAATAGACTGGATACGCCTCTCCTGTAGGTAGCAATCTTGCCCGCCACGAATTAATTGAAACGCCTGACCGATAAATTCAATTTCACGTATTCCACCCGGGCCAAGTTTTACGTTATCCATTCGATCTTTACGCTGTAACTCTTGAGTTATTTGCTGTTTCAACGAGCGTAACTCTTCAAACGCACCATAATCCAGATATCGACGGTAGACAAAGGGCTTTATCAGATCCATAAATTGCTTGCCACCTTGCTTATCACCTGCAACAGGGCGAACCTTGACCATCGCGTAGCGCTCCCACTCACGTGCCTGGGTTTGATAATAATGCTCCAGCCCATCAAACGTCATAACCATCGGCCCGCTATCACCAAAGGGTCGGAGCCGTATATCCGTTCTAAACACAAAACCATCTACTGTTATTTCATCCAGAATTTTAACCAGTTGGCGACAAATACGGCTAAAAAATTCACCATAGCTGGTTTCTTTTCGATCTGCTAAGACTCCTTCTTGTTGATAAGCGAAAATTAAATCAATATCTGATGAGTAGTTTAATTCCCAGGCTCCTAATTTACCCATTCCTAAAACGACCAGACCTTGCTCGGTGCCATCATCTAAAACAGGGGTACCTCGTTTATTGCAAGCTTGTTGATACAAATAATCCAGTGCAAATTGAATACAACTCTCAGCCAGTGCGGTCAAATCTGCCAACGTTTCATCTAGCTCAGACCAACCTGCTAAATCACGCCAGGCAATACGCACCATTTGTTGATTACGAAACTGACGTAATATTTTCATCATCTCTATATCACTATGAATAGTGTTAGTATTAAGTTGATTTTTATAATTATTTCGAATTTCAGAGCTGAATAAATCCCCAGTGTTAATTAATTCCAGCAAAAATTCTGGATGGCGCGTACAGGTTTGAGCAACAAATTCACTGCAACAAAAAACTTTAGCTAAAGATGATATGACTTGCTGGTTTTCGGGTAACTCAAGTGTAAGCTGCTGTAGCGAATCAGTAAAATTCTGGACATACAGGTTTGTTGTATCATGCAACTGTGAGGGAATATTATTTAGGGAGAACATAATTTTAATAGCGTTAAATTATTAAATATCAGGGGTTTGATAATATTTATCGTTGTTTCCGTAAAGCTGAGAGCCTTGTGTATGCAGTTTCTTTTTGTTAACTAGGTATCCACTACGGTATAAAAAGTACTTGCAGCTTTAAAAAAACTACGAGTACAAATTAACGTACCTGAATTCAGGATATGACCAGGAAGGGCAAAAGTTTGTTATTTATCAATCGTAACTACTCAGCCACCCCATATCAAAAATATGGTATTTTAAGATTGGGGCGCAGGAATAAAGGGATTGCCAGAAAAGGCATCTCGAATCGCGCCAAAAATATTGGC
>CAYZUM010000307.1:0-3654 GCA_964481455.1 uncultured Methylomonas sp.
GGACTAAAAATCATCACTTCGCTAAGCTCCGTTTCCCTGATTTTCAGCGAAGGATGAAGTCATCAATAATCGCGCGCTATTTCGGTCATTGGAAAAAAATGAAGGAATTACATTCTACTAGCCCAATTGAAAACTCTGCTCTCTCATTCAAACTATGCTATCTCAGCACGCTCTCAAAAAAGTCGAGAAAGAAAAAAATTTGACTACTGTATCAGTATTGACCGGCCAGTTTGTAAGGCAGTATTCCTGTTTTACTATGATGAGACAATCAAAAGACTGGAACGGCTTCAAAGTCATGTGCCTGGCAAGGTATCACTATTCCTGTTCACGGTCATTTGGGGCGTACCCCAGGTAATGCGTATGCACTATCAGACAGAGAGAGCGTTAAATATTTTATGGCTACCTCTTTAAAGACGGGACAAACAGAGATCTATCTTCTGAGTTTTTTTATCATTAGCTAATGATAAAAAACAGAATAACACAGAAAATACGTGAAGCCAGCAAAGCGATTATGACAGGAATTCCTCAAGTAGGCAAACAATCGGTTCGGAAACTTGCGGAACGAATTGGTCGCTCTAAAAGTAGTGCACATCACCACCTTAAAGCCATCGACAAACGCGCTCAGTCCCCTGAATCATCACAGTGGGAAACCGAGACCGGAAGTGCCTAGCTAAGATTAATGTTTTTTTCTACTTTATACCAGCTTGGTTTGAAGTCAGGAGTCGGAGCCGATAGCCTGTCAGAGTTTTTTGCCTTGATTCGAGTGGATATTCATATCGGCGTATCACCCTCCGCCCTCCGTACACAACTGAATGAGGTGGAGGCGTGGCTAACCACAAGGTTATTACCTGTCGTCTATTGGCATCATAAAATGCAACAGACTAAAAAACCTAAAACGAAGGAAAAATATCGTCAAGCCTGGGAGCAGGCAAGCGATACCTTTAAAGCCGATCCTTTCAGTACAAAGCGTACAAAGCTGCCTGAAAGTGAAATGGAGCACTGGTTAGCATGGGCAGATAACACCGTGCGGCAGTTTCATCGGAGTTCATCGGCCGCTGAAGGGCGAAAGGGTTGTTTATCACAGATGTATCTAAGGGTCGCGGCTTGCCCCAAAACGGTTAAAAGCGCTCACGGTGATTCATAACTAGGGTATCAAACGGGTGGATGGAACAACCGTAGCAATGCGTTTATTTGAGACTGTTTTTCCAGATTTATTTTCATCGCGACTGGATGAAATAGGAGAGCTTCCATTGCCTCGAAAACGCCGAGAACGAAAAATCTCTAAACCATTGAAATTAACAAGTATCCCGTCTTAAAGAGGTAGCCCTTTTATTGATTCAGGTTAGATATACACCTAATATTTAAAGGTTTGCCCTGCTAGCGTTCTATAGCTAGCAGGGATTTCGAATATTAATAATTTTTTTCTGCTTAAAGAAACTGCATAATTAAAGACTCGTTAGCGACCTTCATAATTTTATGTCTTTCTTATTTTTAGCAATTGTCTTTTCACCTATCCCTTTAATATTGCTTAACTCATCTATACTTGTAAATTTATTTTTCTTACGATACTTAACTATTGCTTCTGCTTTTTTTATGCCAATACCAGACAGTGAGTCTGCAATCGTCTGTGCATTATCTGTATTGATATTAACAGGTGTTGCAAATACATTAACCGAAAATAACGCCAACAAAATCAAAATTCTTTTCATGTTTTTTTCCTTAATACATCATAAAAACTAAAGTATAGTTTAAATCATCTAACAGATAAACATAAAATCAGCTGCTTTTTGAGTCGTAAAAAATGAAGAGGTATTCCTTTAGCCGGCACAAAGAC
Source organism: uncultured Methylomonas sp. (assembly GCA_964481455.1). GTDB lineage: Bacteria > Pseudomonadota > Gammaproteobacteria > Methylococcales > Methylomonadaceae > Methyloprofundus. Next base: position 1,835 of record CAYZUM010000307.1, read on the forward strand.
CTTAACGCCTAGGATAAGCATTATATCTGGATGTACTTTCGTGCTTCAAAAACCCATGAATGAAAATCTCCTTTATCATGAATTTGCCAACACCATCACATTGTATCGATCCCTTGATTCGCTAGTTGGTCTGCCTTTTCGTTACCAATATTTCCAGAATGGCCCTTTACCCAGCTCCACTTTACATCATGCCGTTGCATTGCCGTATCTAATCGCCGCCATAGGTCTTCATTTTTAACTGGCTTGTTTGTTGCTGTTTTCCAACCTCTTCTCTTCCAGTTTTCCATCCACTCTGTAATGCCTTGTAAGACATATTTTGAATCACTATGTAATTGAATATTACAAGACTGATTCAATACTTCCAATGCTTGTATCGCTGCCATTAACTCCATACGATTATTGGTCGTCTCCTTTTCACCACCATAAATCACCTTTTCATCTTCGCCACTTTTTAACCATGCCCCCCAACCTCCAGGCCCAGGGTTGCCACGGCAAGCACCATCGGTATATATATCAACTTCTTGCATTATATTCACTTAATTCATTATGGACTGGGAATGACATAACGTGTACATTTGAAGTAGAGTTTTTGTTCGTATTAGAGGTACTGAAACAAGCGCATAATAGGCTACGTAACTCTTTCAGTAATAAAAAAGACAGACAAAAATACAAATCAAATGTGTAAGTTATATTGTCACATTCCTATATTTGGTCAATTAACTTAGCCATCGCCACGTTACTCTGATACCCTTTTACGGGTTTCAAAGGAATGAGGTGGTAACGTCGCTTAATTGCTTTGATCGCATATGCCACCGTTGTTAATTGCTTTTTTCTACGTTCGGTATGCCCGGCAGTAGTACGCATCGCATCAAAATCAAACCCCGCAGTAAGCTCTACTTCAAAGTTTAACAGGTTTAACCAATCTTCTAGTCTGCTCCGACTAAGCAAGCTTGGGTGCCATAGTGAATTTTTTTCTCTGCGTCTAATATATTGTATATTAATATAAATATTCCAAGGGTTGAAACCAAGAATAATCAACTTTCCTTCAGACTTCAAAATTCTCTCTACTTCACGTAAAACTTGATGCTTATGGCGCTCAAAGTCTAATAAATGAGGCAGAATTATCATATCAGCTGATTCGGTTTTAAGCGGCATGGTTTCTGCCGTACCTCTTAGCAACTTACTAGCAGAACAAGGGGACGGCTCATCAGTTAGCACAAAAAACTGCTCATACAGATTGCAATCAATAAACTCACTTTCCCAGCCTAAAGCGCCTATTTGTACAATCACTTGTTTGCAGCTTACAGTAATAGATCGTGTTAAATAAGCGGCTTCCTGCTGTTGCAAAACCTGGCCTTTGTTAGTGGAATACCAATTAAATAGGACGTTACGGTTCATCATCTTTACTCACAAAAAAACAGCTTATAAAGATACCAGATTTTAGCAGCAAAGAAACGATTTTTTCTACCAAATAATACCTATTGCTAATATTGTTACACCTAAATCCTGCAAACCCTCATTTTGATACTCATTACCCTTAAGTTAATTATGGTTAATGGTTTTTTTCAGCGACTACGCCCCGATTTATGAGCAATCGATTAAGACATTTCAACTCCAGCAATGAATTGAGGAGCGTTATTGGATTGCACGAAGTGTTTCCTGGTTTTAAGGCAACAAGCGTCCTGCCACTGAGCTATGACCTTTATCCAAAATGATTTTTCTTCGGTGTAACTCTAGGCTAGCAGCCCCACCTTAACCCAGTCCTCCCATTCGCGAGGATAAAGTGGATCGGCAGGCGTTTTGACTCGCAGCTGATTATT
>CAYZUM010000308.1:0-3653 GCA_964481455.1 uncultured Methylomonas sp.
TTCGGATTGGCGAATCGCCCTGTCGCCTATCAGGGACTAAAAATCATCACTTCGCCAAGCTCCGTTTCCCTGATTTTCAGCGAAAGGATCTCGCAAAGGTTTACTAATATAATAGCCTTGAGCATATTCAACCCCTTGTTGTTCCAGTAAGTTCAAAATATCCTTATTTTCAACAAATTCAGCTATAACTTTTTTACCAAACGCTTGCGAAATCTCTGTGAGTACTTTTACAAATATTCTGTCCTCTTCATTGACATCCATTTGTCTCACAAAAGACCCATCAATTTTCACATAATCCACAGGCAGAGATTTTAAGTAATAGAATGAGGAAAAGCCGACTCCAAAATCATCCAGAGCAAAATGACAACCGAGTAACTTTAACTGAGCAATCAATGTCTTTGCGGATAGGAAATTAGAGACGGCAGATGTTTCAGTGATTTCAAAAATAATTAACTCTGGTTTTACTCCTGGTTGAGACATTAACTCTTCAATATAAGGTAATATTTCAACATTATTCATTGAATGCCCTGATAAATTAATGGCTAAGCGAACATCAAGCCCATTCTTTTGACACGCTAGATGTTGAGCTATCGCCATTTTTAAGACAGCTCTGTCAAGTTGATCAATAATTCCGGTTTCTTCAGCATGACCAATGAATTCTCCTGGCATTAAGACAGTACCATCTCCTTTCTCTAATCTCAATAAGCACTCGTAATGACTAATTTCTTTTCTTTTAATATCTAAAATCGGTTGATAAAATAAAACCAGTCTATTTTCTTCCATTGCTTTCTCAACGATATGTTTCCATCGCAGTTGCTCTGTGAGTATAGCTTGGTATTCACGTTCAGGAGAATAAATATGGTAACGTGAACGCCCTGTTTTTTTCGCGTGATACATTGCTAGATCAGCATTCGCTAACAACTCTTGTTGCGTCTTTCCATGCTGTGGATAAATCGCCACTCCAATACTAAAACTGACTGGATAGGACTGTTTATTGACACGATAATCGAACTCTTTTAAAGCATGTAGCAACTTCTCTGCAAGTTGTTCTACCACTTCTAATGTTGCTGCAGGTATCACTAAAGCAAATTCGTCCCCTCCGATACGACTTAGAAGATCTGTTTCACGGGTCTCCTTGGCCAAAATACTGGTAATAGATTGCAATAAAAGATCACCCGCCTGATGTCCGTGTGTATCATTTATCACTTTAAATTGATCTAAATCCAGATAAAATAAAGCAACTTGTTCTTGATAACGCCCAGCAAAAGCTAACATACTATCTAATTCTTGCTGGAAATAATGCCGATTATTTAAGTCGGTTAATGGGTCATGCGTGGCCATCCAGACTAACTTCTCATCAGCCAGATGCTTTGCAGTCACATCAACACCCAAACTCAAAATAACCGCTTCCTGATCGGTAATATTTTCACGAAAGGTAGTATGAATCCAGTCTATATAAATTGAGCCTTTAGATTGTACTGCTAAACATCCACTGTAACTTAGTTCCTGTTGCCTGCTTTGAGTTCTTAAGTTGCTTAGTTTTTTTAAGTGCTCCACTTCACTGCTAGGAATCAATTCAGAAAATGCCTTTCCAATAATATCGTCAGCAATTAAATGTGCTTTTTTTAAGCCCTCCTGATTTATAGAAAGTACTTCTCCCTGTGCATTTTGCGTAATAATGATAATCGGAGCAGTATCAATTAACTGAGTGCTAAAGTCTCTTTCTTTTTGTAACTCTGATGTTTTTTTAAGTAACAGGTCCGTATTTTCTTGCACCTCACCCTGTAAGTCTTCTAACTGTGTGACTACTTCAACAGCCGTTAAAAACAACTGCTCTAACTCATCAACAAAAAAAAGCTTGCGTGGACGGTTTATTTTTTTTCTAAAGAGTTGATATTGATGTTGCCCTAATAAAGGTAATGCCCTTGACAATTGTGTTACCGTTGCTAAAGCAAAATGTATATTAATAATTAAAAGTAAAATAGCACTTAATAGCCCAACTAAGCCAGTCACTGCCAATGAAGAAAATTTTCTCTGCAACCGTTTATATTCTTCTGTTACATCGTTTATTATGACGTAATATGGGGTTTTCTGTTGCTCACTAACAGGGAAAGATCTTATTTCATAATGTACATTATCTTTCTTGAAATTTAGTGCTTGATTTATTAGAGATTCTAATTTATTAGAAGAACGAACCTCCCGCCATAATGGATTATTTCTATCGGCATGGGTGACTGCTGAAAACACTAAACTTTCCTCATCATTAATGACACCAATGTCACTATGAATAGCATTTTGGTAGTTTAACAAGGTATCAGATAAAGATAAGGCTACGCTTAGAGCACCCACCATCTCTGAGTCAGACAATATAGGTGTGATGAGCTGCTGAAAACACTCTTGCAGACAAATTACCTGATACTCAGGTTGCTCTTGTAATAATACACGTGGAACAAGATCAGCACTTTCTATAACATCAGTCCCCCAACGTTTAATGATAGCACCTTGCTGATTATAAAGAACCGCATTTTCTAGCCCCCAGATTGCTTGCCAATGTAACCAGTGCTCATCAAATAACTGCACAATAAGCGACATGTTTTGCTCTGTCCTAGCATTTTTTCTGGAGATAGCTGAAGTAAACTTTTCAATTGCAGAATGCTTTAAATCAGGTCTTTTATGCATCATAACAACTGATTCAACAAAACGCTCTAAAACAAAGAAAGACTCTTCTGTTAAAGCTTGCGCAATATTGATTTGATTTTCTTGAGCTACTGTGCGACTACGTTCAAAATTTTGTATCGTCTCCCGATATGCATAGTAAGAATATAAGCTGAAAAGTGAAATTAATATCACTCCAAAACCTAGTGCAAATTTCCACTTTAAACTTAAAAATCGTTTGGTTTTACGCATTATTTAAAATCTAAACATAAAATGCTGGATAAGCAAATTATAATATGGAATCTTAATGTACTCAGGATATCTAACAAATTACCAACGACTTCATACTTAAGCATATAGGTAGTTTGTAACAGACTGAATGACATCTTATCTCCAAGAAATTAGCCTCTGTATCTGATACATCTTTGAAATTCAATTGGCTCTGCTGTCTGATATAAGCTCAGCCCTAAGCTAACATCGTTAGCGTACCTTTGACAAAAATAAAGGATTCTCATCTTGTAAAACATTTAAATGACTGTCATCAGCATACATACTTAATAACCGACAATCCAAATTGATATTGGCTATGCTTAAAATTAAGTTCCATTGCATACTTTGGCCTCCTTCCACACCCATTTTTAGTTGATATCTCAGCGACAAACATGAAAGAATAATACTGGTTCTTGACAAAATAATAATCCAATCTTCAGCTAGACAGGAAATCGGGGCTTTCATTTTCTCAACCTCAAGTAAATGCATATTTCGTCCCTATTATTTCATAAATTAGACTGTATACCAAACCTAATTCGCCTTTCATTACTTAGATATAATTTAGTTGTAACTACTCAGCCACCCCATATCAAAAATATGGGGTTTTAAGATTGGGGCGCAGGAATAAAGGGATTACCAGAAAAGGCATCTCGAATCGCGCCAAAAATATTGGCCGAATTCTTGCGAGCTGTAGAGACATAACTGCGGATGGAAGCAAATTGTTTCGC
>CAYZUM010000309.1:0-3640 GCA_964481455.1 uncultured Methylomonas sp.
ACGGCAGAAGCGGCTTGATTCTGAGGCAAATTCCCCGCACTTTTAATCGCACCCGCAAAACCTACAACTCGATCCTCAAGTTTTTAATTTTTTTATTTCTTGACTTTTTAAAACAGCCTAAAACTTTAGTTTTTGCCAAAATAAAGGTTCGATTTAGCCTAAATTTCACCCAGACATGTGGTTTTTTGTGGAATCAATTGGAAAAAACTTTTAATTTTTTCTGAGATTTTAAATTTATCAAGAATAACGGAAATAGTGACTTTATATCTAACATCATAACATGCTGTTATATAAAATACTTTTCATTTAAAGCAGTTTTTATGCCAATTTTTATATTTTGAAAAACTAAAAACTTGAGGATCGAGTACAACAGAAATGATGCTCACAATCTTTCGAGGTCTTAGTTTAAATATTGTCAATATTGAAGGTCATGAACGTTATTACATGACACCTTTGAATCCCGTTCAGATACGCGTTTTAATGCTACTCGGCTTCTCGCAAACCATTTACCATGAGCTATCTGAGAAGCTGGCAATCAAAATGAGCGAACGGCGAGTTCATTTGCTCAACAATCACTTTTAATGGTTGCCCCTGCTTGATTATCGTGCGAAAAATAGCCCGTAATTGAGCATTTTTTACAGCAGAATTGATACCATGTTCAGCGTCATCAAGCAATAAAACAGCCGCATTATCAGGCAAATCCTTAACTCCAGGTTCTGCAGAGTAGCAATGCATGATATCAAACATTTCTCCACAAAGATCACCGCTTGTATTACTCCAATACACTCTATATCGGTAACCCTCGACATCAATACTTGTTTGTGGTTTTACAGACTGCCTGACTGTCTCAGCGAGGTCTACATCCTCCTTAAGGTATGGGAATTAAATAAGTTGTGCAATGATGGCGCAGTATTTTTGTTTGCCTTCAAGGCGCGGTAACAGGTGCATAGCAAGCTACGTAACGGTTATCGCAACGCCGAAGGCGAGCAAAAAGACACGCCAGAATGCACTCGTTATTTGATTCCCATTCCTTAAAAGAATAATGCGAATCCAGCACAAGACTCATTTTACCCAGAGTATGGGACAATTGACGTATTTCTTCTATATTCTCAGCAGAATCTATAGCGGGTTGAAAGCTCAATCTCTCTATCCTTTCACAGCGCGCTATCAAGCCTCCCAAGAAGCGTGAAATTTACCGGAAACTAACACAACAGCAATAATCGTTAACAATAACAACAGGCAAAAAAACAGGCTCTTTTCCTTTTAGCGTGATCAATAAAATAATTTAAAAACAATAAGATACATGACATTTGAGTCTAGAATTTTCTAAAAAATAACCCTTATTTTCGCTATTATTCTTAGATTTAAGGGTCGTTTTCTTGAAGAACTCCGTCATAGCGACGTTGTTGCGGTATTTTAACGCTCGAAAACGGGTTACAAAGAGTGTTACAGAGATGATTAAATCCTATGCAACTTATTGATTATTATATCGTCACGCCAAAAGTAAAAGCGCCATACTTACTCCTAACAAAACACAAATAGTTCACTTTGGATAGCCAATTGTTTCATAAATATTGGGCTTTTGTACTCTGGTTCCCCTTGTGATTCACTGCACACTCTGACACAATCGCATAACATTTTTGTTTATGTGAAAAAATTATTAGTTATTATAAATCAATATCATATACATATTTCACGTATATTATCCCCCCTACTCTGATAATAGTTTTGACACGAAACGAGCAACCATGATTAAATTGACCCGTCTTTTATGAGTACCTTACTCAATGACATACACAAGGCTGATAATAAAAATTAGGTATGCCTTAATTTAAAAAAATAATAACGAGGAAAGTTAAATGGCTGAAGAAAAAGATAACACAACGATGATTGTTGGCGGTCTCATATTAATTGCTGTTGTTTTAGTTCTTATCCTAAAAGGTAGAGAAACTGAGCATTTAGAGCAAAATACTGCATCTACTGAATCTACTCAACAAGCATTCGAATCTGCAAATGCTAAAAGATTAGCAACTCAAAACATTTTTGTTGAATAAAAATTTGTAGTGAATAAGGAAGCTTTTATCTCCCTTATTGTTATGCAATAACTACCTTAACCGCTAGGTTAAGGTAGTTATCAAATTGCAGGCTCATAAATTTTCAAACTTACAGTTCCACGTTTCATCCTTCATAAAATTTCTTCTGCGCAATACCCTTAGTTAAACCCTCATTAATATTCAAAATATTAAACAGCTTTTCGAGTGTCATCTGGTTAATTTCTTCATCAGTACCAAAACGCAAAGCAAACAATCTATTTTGCATGCTTTGTCGATAAGTTGCCTTTATTTTAGCTATACTTTGTCTAACAGCTTCTCTAGCCTGTTGTAACGCCTTCTCTTGCTTATCTCCACTAAACAGAGGCTGATTCCTTTTCCTTGACAAGTCCTTGTCTAAACCGATCTCTACTGACTCTCGCATCGCCGCTAAGCGCTTACTTTTTCCTAAGCTAATAATTGATTCTGTACTGCGAACGTTGACTCTTTTCTTTTCTTGCATGATATTTAAATAATAGCTGGATTCATTTTCTAAGAGTTAGACTTTAAAGTCATTTTCTTGCCATTTTTTTAAGGCATTTACATATAATTCGCCTTCTACAGAACGCACCCTTGCCCCTAAACTAGTAACAGTATCACCCCCTAAAACAGGTACTATTTTCTGCAATAAAACCGGTCCTGCATCGTAAACATCGTTAATAACCTGCACTGAAGCGCCACTTTCAAGATCCCCTTGCTTAAGTACCGCCGCATGAACAAAATCTCCATACATTTTATGACCGCCATACTTAGGTAATAGTGATGGGTGGATGTTTAAAATTTTATGACTAAATTGACCTAAGGTCTGAGGGCCAATTTTTTTCATATACCCTGATAACACGACGACATCTGTATCTGCAGCACACAAGGCATTTTTGATGGCTAGATCCTCATCTTCAGGGTGTGTTTTACTACTGATATGTAGCACATCAATTGCATGCTCTAAACACCAGGGATAAATAGCCGTTGTCTTATTATTGGTAATAATCATCCCTATTTCAAAACCTGCTAATGCCTGTGCTTTAATCGCCGAAATAATATGCTGTGCAGAACTGCCGCCATGTGAGGCTAAAAAACTAATTTTCATCGGGTACTCAAGACTTCTTATTAAGAGTAATAGTCACTCGTGCAACCTCCATTTTGCATTGATGGGTTTATATCTTCATAAAGGGTTGATTGACAGGATTCCCTTCATTTGCCAGTTTACACTTTCATTTCAATACTATCGTCATTCCTGCACGCTTTTAGCAGGAATGGCATGATACTCTCTCATTAAAGTATAAACTACTTTGATACTTATATAACGAGGGGCCAATTTTAGAGCCATTATTTTATGTTTAACCGTCATACATAAAGGGCGCTACACAAGGGTAGAGCGGACTTTAGGGCACTGGAAACAAATAAACGTCCAATATTGGGCGAGATTTTTGGAACGTACACGAAACAAACTACCTATCTGTCGGTGCGAATTCATTCGCAGGAAAGGCAGCACCAAAACCCGTATATCTTGCCTTAAAAGACTACTCAAGCGTGTCACGCACGCTTTTGCA
>CAYZUM010000310.1:0-3595 GCA_964481455.1 uncultured Methylomonas sp.
AATTTGATATCTTACTAGATAGTAATGATTCTCAATACACATTTATAATTGCTGCTTATAAAACGTGGTTTAAATTCGGCCTAAAAGGCCGTCCTCAGCAAAACCCCAAGGGCCTTGCTGAAGTAAGCCCGAGCTGTTCCCAAAATTTTAGTGTTTATTTGTCGTCTTGGTATTTTATATACTTTCTGATCATTTCTGCATCCATACCTACGGTATCAACGCAATATCCGGCAGCCCAAAAATGGTTGCCCCAATATCGTTTTGATCGTCATTCTGGAAATTTCTGGAACGCTTGAATAGCTGTTTTTCCCTTTATTTTCCCCACCAAAGATGAAATGGATATTTTTGGTGGAACCTTTACCAGTAAATGGACATGGTCTGGCTGAACATTTAATTCAACGACCTCACAACCCGCCCTCTCGACATGTGCATAAATACTCTGATATACGTATTTTCCAATATCTCCTGTTAAGATTCGATACCGATATTTTGGTACAAAAACTATATGGTACTGGCAAAACCATATGACATGTGATAATTTTTGAAATCTGCTCATTTGTTTTCTCCTAATTGAATTGCGGGAACATGCTTTATATTGCGCGCCTCCCACAGTGCTAAATTAACATATCTCAGCTATTTTTAAGCCGATGCCTCGGTAATGCTATTGAAATCAGACTGGTCAAAACAATAAAGACGGTTGATAACAAAAGGCAAGCATTTAAACCAGATATCTGATAAACCCATCCTGATAATAAAGTCCCTACAAGACGACCTAACGCATTGGCCATATAATAAAACCCAATATCCATAGAGACACCTTCCTCTTTGGCATAGGCGACTATCAGATAAGAGTGTACTGCGGAATTAATGGCAAATACGGCACCAAAGCCTATTAAACCGACTATTAACACGCTCTCTGGGTGCCATCCCTGATAAAGAAAGCCCACTATACTCATGGGCATAAAGGCAAGCAATAATGCCCAAAGCATGGCTGTTTTTCCATCAGGTATTTTACCTCGGCGAATGCCTGTCACTAAGGGGGCAACGGCCTGTACAAATCCATATCCTATCACCCAGGCAGCTAATAATGTGCCCACTTCTGTATAATCCCAATTTAACTGCTCTTGCAGGAATACGGGGAGTGCGATAACAAACCAGATATCGCGTGATGCAAATAAAAATAGGCGTGCGGCTGATAGATAGTTAACGGCGGCACTTTTTGAAAAAATATCGGTGAATTTAGGTTTATAGGGTGTTTTACCCAGATCCTTTTTCATTAATAGAAAACTGAGCAGCAAGACCAATACTAAGCAGGCTGCCATTACTGCGATAGCTCCTCTGAAACCTATCGTTGCCAATAGCAAAGACCCTAGAAAAAAGCCAACGCCTTTAAGGGTGTTTTTTGAGCCGGTTAAAAGTGCGACCCATTGATACAATTTTCCATGTGAATCCTTTGGCACTAACAATTTGATACTACTTTTAGCGCTCATTTTATTCAGGTCTTTGGCAATACCCGACACCGCTTGAGCGATCATGACATAGATAACACTGAGCTGCGATGGTCCTACCAGCAACAGTGTCAAAGCAAATATTTGTAGTCCCAAACCAAATTGCATGGTGGTATTGAGCCCCATATATGCGGCTACCCAGCCGCCTATCAAATTAGTAATAACACCACAAAATTCGTATAACAAGAATAAGCTGGCAACTTCCAAAGGACTATAGCCTAGCTGGTGAAAATATAATATCACCAGCATTCTCAATGCCCCGTCTGTTAAGGTAAAAGCCCAGTAACTGGCCGTGACCAGCCTATATTGTTGCACAGGCGTATTCATTTGTTTATAGCGATAGTGCCAGTTTATTGGTTAATTCCATCATCCGGTGTACATAACCTATTTCGTTATCATACCAAGCGAGCAACTTTACTTGCGTCCCGTTAATCACCATCGTTGATAAAGCATCAATGGTGCTGGAATGCGTATCATTGGTATAGTCGGCGGAGACTAAGGGTTTTGTTTCATAGCCTAATATACCTTTTAAATCACCTTTAGCAGCTATCTCCAGAACTACATTGACGGTCTCGACAGACACTGGTTGCTGGACTTCAAAAACACAATCGGTTAAGGAGGCGTTTGCCAAAGGCACTCGAATGGAAATTCCATTTAATTTACCTCTTAATTCAGGGAAAATTTCTGTAATGGCGGTGGCTGAGCCGGTCGTTGTCGGGATTAATGATAATCCACTGGCTCTGGCCCGGCGTAAATCCGGATGATATTCATCCAGAATACTTTGGGTATTGGTGATATCGTGTATCGTTGTTATAGAGCCATGTTTAATACCAAAGTTTTCATGTATCACTTTTACGATGGGAGCGATACAGTTTGTGGTACAAGAGGCTGCTGTCACAATATTGTGTATATCGGGGTTATAGAGATGATCGTTAACCCCCATCACTATGTTTAAGGTGCCGTCCTTGACAGGGGCAGATACAACAATTTTTTTAACGCCCTGCTCCAGATAAGGTGCCAATGCTTCTTTGGATTTAAACTTGCCTGTACATTCGACGACAATATCAACGCCCAATCTACGCCAGGGTGTTTGTTCTAAGCTGGTATTTTGTGAATAACTCACATGGCGGTCATTTATCTGTAATCCCTGGTGGTCACTTTCTACAGTCTGTGCCCAACGTCCATGAACTGAATCAAAATTAAGCAGATGTGCTGCGGCTGCGGCATCTCCTGCTACCTCATTGATATGCACTATCTCAATCTCAGGCCAGTCCCATGCAGCACGAAACGCCAGCCTTCCCATACGACCGAAGCCATTAATACCTACTTTTATTACCATTATAATTTATGCCTATACGTATATACAATTGTCATTAATTAAAAACAGAGCTTAGGGTTCACATTCTTTCTTAGGTAACTCACAAAAACAGCCCACTATCAAAATTACACACACGCTATTCAAGCTTGTTACCTATAGTTTCTCAGATAAATAAAGTCTATTTGCATAAAGCTCTATACCCGACAAACATTAAAAATGGAGTACAAACCTAGGTTTGTACTCCGGTATTATATTGATTGATGAAGAAATAAATTTAGAGAATATTTTTGTCGTGACCCGTTGCTGTGAGGTATAACGGCAAACATCCCTTAGAGGTAGGGTATCCGTGATGTTATTTATCTGAAAGTTTATAGCTGCGTGTGAGAACGAAATATTTTGTTCCTATACTCACATATCGTTATTTGGTAGTGGGTCAAACCTGTGATTATTGTTTAGTTACAAGTTATGCAATAGTCCGAGATATAAGGGGTTAACGTAATAGGGAGAATATTAAAACCACAGGTTTGACCCACTACCCGTTATTTTATTATTGCCAGTAACATTACTCAATTCCTGCTTGCACAAATCGGCACCTTTCAATTTTACATAAAAGTAATTTACACTTTCCGATTCTAAAGCCACTCAGGAATTAATAAGCCTTAGCTTTTTCTGTCCCCAGCAATAGCATAGGAATGGGAATCAAATAACGTGTGCATGTATCTACTTTAAATTTCAGGGAGAAGAGAATATCAGGTAGGCAATGCTTGCG
>CAYZUM010000311.1:0-3594 GCA_964481455.1 uncultured Methylomonas sp.
TTAAGAGACTCATAGATATTAAGCTTGATGATGAAGCGGATAATTTATTTTCCTTTCACCTACAGGGTAAACCAAGGATTATTGCTATTAAACATGGCAATATTGCCAAACTTCTTTGGTATGACCCAGAACATCAAGTTGCACCATCTACTAAAAAACACACTTAGCGTAATCAGGCTATAATTAACTCACCAGTCTAGTCTTAGCGGATGAAAGGCGGACTCGTTCCCCGTTTGACTGGCTACCACTTCTGGAACGAGTGCACCTTGAACGGAGTGTTAATGAGTGATTTTTCTTTAGATATAAAAACCGCTTTTCTCAAAAAAATATTTCATCAAACTGATATTAACTGCTCCCAAGTTTTAGAAGATTGCCATGTAAAATTTTTAGATGGTGACAGGGTAGCAATAATGACTGCATTAATTGCCTGTTCGTTTTACACCGAAGGAATCCCTAGTTGGGTGGCTGAAGAGCTAAAAAGTATAGATGATTACATAAATAATCGTAAATTTAATGATGTAAATGAATTTTTCGGCTTTAAACAAATCAAAAAACCAGATCAAAAGAAACTACACTCTATCAGTAAGCATAAAGATGAAATCATTCAAGCTCTAGTTGAATATAAATTAACGGGGGGCACATTTAGCAATGAGAATGGGGATTTTAGATGTTTTGTTAAAAAACTCCATGGGAGTTTAAATGTTACACAAGAGCTGATTAAAGAAATATACGCTGAAAACAGTGGGTGGCTAAAAAAAATTGATGAAGGTTCAAAATATTGCTACGGAAATACAAAAATACATTTAACAAAATTACGCAAAACAACAGGCTAATTCGGCAACGGTGGCGGGTATTTTAAAATAAAAAATACTGATTAAATTTGATGCCCCCTCCGTCATTCCTCAAAGGGCAGGTTTTTATAAAAAAACCTGCCCTGACATTCAAAATAATATGTTTAAAATAAATTACCTTGATTAACAGCAACTGAGGTAATTAAATGCAACGTCACAGAATATCAACAACAGAATTTAGCAAACAATCGGGGCTATCATCTACGACACTATGGAGGCTGGGTAAAATAGATGAGAATTTCCCCACCGCATTCTATATCAGGAATAAAAAATTATATTATCAGGATGAGGTTACCCCCTGGATTGAAGCTCAGGAGCGGACAGAGCCTACTCACAATAATTTAAATTGTGCGGGGTTATAGTGTAATGGTATTGACAGAAACACAGTGCAGTAGTAATCTAGTCATGCAGTTACCACATGTAGCTGTCGGGCCTGGCATCTCGAAACCACACGGTGCAAGCCGCTTTAATGCGGTATTTTTATGCGCAAAATCTCAGTTCATCTCTATGTTGGGCTGGGCAGGCAGTCGAAAGGCTGGGCGGGTCGTGTGTCCGTTATGCCAACCTGTTCAGCCCGACTCCATGATTGGCATCGTGTTGTCGGGTCTATTACCTACACACACGGAGGCTATCATGCCTAAATTCAACGCCCAAGAACCAATTAACACGCTAAACCTATCTGTTAGCGAAAAACCAACCATTACAGAACTCGCATTAATCGAAGCATCAATAACTATTGGCAGTATTGCCGAATCGAACGCCCCGTTTACTAAGGGCATTGCTTGTTATTTGGACTCACTGAATAAGCGCATATCAGAAATCACCGTATTTGAGTTAATTGATTTACTCAATAAGTACCGTGCTGATTTTAATAACCAGAAAACACTCGTCCCAAAAAAAACTAGCCGCTTCAACATCTTGGACAAATCAAAACAGGTCATTGCTGAGAGAGTCACATTCGACCAGGCAAGGCAGTATCAAAATTGCATTGTTAAATTTTCTGGCATGGAGGTGGCGCGATGAGCACATCAATAAAATTTGACCACGGTGATGATAATTCAATTTCAACGAACAACGGGGACACTGCATTCTCTGATATATTTTTAGTGGCCGCATTAACTCACACCTCAAAGATGATATACCCCGAAGGAGAAGAGCCTACACGGGAGTATGCCACAGATCATGAAGGACTGGTAACTGCAATAGATAAATCAGAGCAAATAATTTCTAGCTTAAACTCAGGTATTGCCGCTATTTCTTCGGTCATGGCTCATTCAAACCCAGATGATACTGTTGATTATATGCAGGACATTATGTGGCTGATTTCTGGATTATCCAGACTGACCAACGAAGTTCATTGTGCATCACAGGATATGCAATATAGTTTGGAGCAGGCCAGAAAACTGCAGGGAGAAAAATCATGAACATTGAACACCGATTAAATGGCTATGACACCGAGAACCCAACTCACACCTGCTTAGTTGATGCCACAGACAGTATGCTTGGAAGAGCCGAGGCTATGACCCTGCTTATTCAAAATGAATTTTCAGGCAATAGGACTTTAAATGATGATGTTATTTTTCAGTCATTAGAGGCTATGCGACTGGAATTGGTTGATATAAAAGCTGTGATAAAACACTTTCATGAGGCACAAAAGCAAGGGGAATAATTATGTTTACGCATAAAAAACGCCCTTGTCCGAGCAAAACAAGAGCGTTTCCAAAAACTAACTACTGTCGTGATGACAGAAGGATATAACTAAATGAAAAACCAAGATAATGATACCACTAACACCCCTATCACTCAAGATATGGCTGTCCTTAAACTCTTACAGGAGCGAGGAAAAATAAACCCGCTAGAAGCCTTGCGGGAAATCGGTTGTTTTAGATTATCCGCACGAATCCACCAATTAAGAAAACTTGGCTATTCCATCATAACCAAGCGGATTTCTACATTGGGTCGCTTTGGTAAGGTTAATTTTGCTGAGTATCATTTGGAAAATACAGGTGATGCTAATGGCTGATTTTTGGACAGATACCCACCGAGAAATAAAGCGGCTATTGCTTATTGATAGTCCCAGGGCGCGCGAGGTAGGCGATAAAATTAATGGCATTGTGTGCTCAGATTGTGGCAAGCCAGAAGCTTACACCCATGCTACCGAACCTAATGTAATTTTGTGCCACCGAATGAGCCAATGCGGTGCCAAAACACTAACGCGTGATATTTATCCACATTTATTTAATACCTTTGAGGAGCGATTCAAACCGACTGATGATAACCCACGCGCTACCGCAGAAGCTTTTTTACAGGCGCGAGGGCTGGACACGGCAAACTTTGAATTTACACAAGGTTCTGTCACTGAGAGCGGTAAAAAATATCAAACCGTTAGTATTGAATTTGATGGCGTACGTTTTAATCGCTTAATTGATTATCAAGGTAGCAATAAAGGACGTATGTTAGGCAAATATAAGGGTAAGCATTACGCCACAAAATCAGTGCAAGATGCTGAAAAGGTCTATGTCGTAGAGGGTATTTTTGATGCACTGGCACTAGAGCAATCAGGCATCCCCGCGATAGCTATTTTATCCAGTGTACATAACCCTGAAACCTGTTTTAAAAGCGATGTTTCTTATACCTTGGCATTTGATAACGATGCAGCAGGTATTAAAGCTGTTAAAAAAATCAGAGCTTATTTAAATGAGAAAGAAATTACTTTTAATGTCGTATTGCCACCAGCAGGCAA
>CAYZUM010000312.1:0-3589 GCA_964481455.1 uncultured Methylomonas sp.
AAAATCTATAATAGATTTTAAGGGGGAGTATAACTCTTATATTTAGAATTGCTGGGGGGTTAGGGAGGTTTTATTAGAAAAATTACGCTGAGTAGTTACCTTTTTATTGAAGTAAAATTAATTCCTGAAAAATTAAATACTCACATTATATAACCTCATATAGATTCTCAGATAAATAATTTCCATTTTTAAAAAATAAGTAGCTTTATTTTCAGCATCTTATAAAACAAGGCTTGGAAATTAAATACCTGAATATCTATAGAAAATATATAAATAAGAAACAAGCTCCCCTCACTTTAAAAATAGCATCTATGATAGCCAAACCCCAACCTATTAAATAAAATATATGTCACGAGTACTTTTACATTATGTAGCGAGTTATCTGAGACGTATAATAGCCATAACTTCCTTTTATGTATCTAGCAACTATGAAAAATGCACATGTCCCGATTTTAGGCTTTGCAGCACCTAGCGGAACAGGAAAAACAACCTTATTAACCCAGCTTATTCCTCAGTTAAATGCACACAATATTCGGGTTGGTTTAATCAAACACAGTCATCATAATTTTCAAATCGACAAGCCTGGTAAAGATAGCTTTCGACTACGCGAAGCAGGTGCAAGCCCAGTTATGCTGGTATCTAATCATAGACGTGCTATTATTACCGAGTTTGCGACTCCTCAAGAACCCAGCCTGGATGAACAGCTTAGCCATTTTGACCAATCCTGTCTGGAATTAATTCTGGTGGAAGGGTTTAAAAGTGAGCGTTTTCCAAAAATTGAGCTGCACCGTCCTAGCCTTTCACTACCACTTCTTTATAATAAAGATCATTCTATTATTGCCATTGCCTCTGATCAATCACTTTCACTCACTAGAGAAATCGTGAGTCTGGATTTAAATAATATTCCCCAAATTGCGCAATATATATTACAGACCTTTTTAAAAAATCATGACAACTGATCAATGCCATACCAATACATTAATCAGTACTGAAGAAGCTCTACAAAATATCTATTGCGCACTCGATGTAATACAAGGTGAAGAAACGATAAACCTACCCTGCGCATTGAGCCGTGTGTTAACCGAAAACTGTATTGCGCCGTTTGATTTGCCTGCTTTTGAAAATTCATCTATGGACGACTAAGTACTCACGCAAAATTAATTTAACCTTTTTAGAAGAGTTTATAAAATTTAAAATCTAATGCACTTTAGGCAAATATGAATATGTTTTTACAAAAAATAGAGTTTTTTAATGGAAATAATTAAATTCTAATTGCAATATTTTAGTTAAATTAATTATGCCCAGGTACTTATACCTTTAATAGTACTGATATTCAACAATCAGGCTTTGATTTAATGCCAATAGGAACCTCATGGGCGGGTCTCGCCCTTTTGACAGGCCGATTATTCGCGGGCAGTGTGTGCGTATTTTTACCGGAGCTGTTTTACCGCTAGGTGCAGACAGTGTCATCATGCAGGAAATCACCATAATATCATTCAGTGCCCAGCGAATACTCAGGCAAATCAAAATGTACGCCATGTAGGTGAGGATGTTAAACAAGAAGATTGTTTAGTCTCGGTACCTGAAAAGTTATCCGCTGTTGATCTAGACCTATTGGCTTCAGCAGGGCTTTATGAAGTTCGTGTAAAACGTAAAATACGCATTGCTTTTTTTTCTACTGGTGATGAATTACGTGCCATTGGAAAACCATTAGCAGAAGGACAAATATACGATAGCAATCGCCATTTATTAAGCGCTTTGCTAAATGACCCATGCTATGAAGTCACTGATTTAGGCGTTATTGTTGATGATAAAGTACTGATACAGAAAAGTTTAATGACAGCATCAAGCATCCATGATGTTATTATTAGTACTGGTGGCGCGTCTGTTGGTGATGCTGACTATATTAAACAAATTCTGGATGAGATTGGTCAGGTGAATTTCTGGAAACTAGCCATAAAGCCAGGAAAACCGTTAGCTTTCGGTCGCATTCAGCAATGTTATTTTTTTGGTTTACCCGGTCATCCAGTTTCTGTATTGGCCACCTATCAACAAATTGTCACACCTGCGTTACGCCAACTAACGGGCATAAGGAATCATATTCCCTTGCGCATAAAAGCCTTATGCAAAAGTCGATTATATAAACAGGCAGGACGACAAGAATTTCAACGGGGAGTCTTAAGTCAGAGCTGCTCAGGTGAATTTGAAGTTATTACGTCTGGCAAGCAAGGCTCAAATATATTAAGTGCTAGTAGCCGTGAAAATTGTTATATTGTTCTGCCTCGTGAACAGGCGAACGTTGAAATAGGAGAACAGGTTCTGGTAGAACCTTTCAGTTTTTTTTATAAGGAATGTGCAGACACATAGGAATGGGAATGAAATAACGTGTGCATTTGACGCAGGATTTTTGTTCGTATTTGAGGCGTGGAAACAGGCGCATAGCAGGCTACGTAACTGTTTCCACAACAAAAAATACGGACAAAAAGACAAGTCAAATGCACACGTTATATTGTCACATTCCTTAGGAGCGAAGATTTAATAATACCCAAAACGATGGCGTAGTATTTTGGCTACACAGGCATGTTAGGAAAACAGCCTCATAGCAGGCTACATAATTGTTTTTCTAGCGCGGCTGTGGAGTAAAAGACACTTCAGACTCGAGTATTATTGAATTCTCGCTCCTTAGGCAAGTTTTAACAGGTAGGATGGACAAAGCGACAACGTGCCCATCAAGCCATAAGAGATAGGTTAGCGGTGTGCATGAGAAGATGGCCCCGAAAAGGTCTTTGCCCATCTTACAGTTGCTCATGTTATTGTGTGTCCGTTCCTTCTTAGCAGATTTACTTATTATTATGATAGAACTAAACCAGCCAGCACCAGATATACAACTTAATGATGCTCATGGAGCCTTGCATAAACTAGAAGACTATCGAGGACAATGGCTCATTATTTATTTTTACCCGAAAGATAATACGCCAGGCTGTACTAAAGAGGCCTGTACATTACGTGATGATAGTCATCAGTTCACTGATTTAAAGACTAAAGTTATCGGTATAAGTACCGATAATAGCAAAAGCCACCTAAATTTCAGTGAAAAACAGTCTTTACCTTTTACCTTACTCTCAGACACCGATGGTAAGGTCAGTTCGGATTATGGTGCTTTATTTAAACTGGGGCCCATTAAAATCTGCAAGCGACATAGTTTTATTATTGATCCAGCCGGAAAAGTTGCCAAAATTTATCGCTCAGTTTCACCCGCGACTCATAGTCAGGAATTGCTACAAGAATTACAGGCTTTACAAACTTAAGTATAGTTTCTCAGATAAATAAATTCCATATGTATTACGGATAACATCCCTTGAAAGGATGGTATCCGGGACATTATTTTTCTGAAAGTCTATAGGTTGGAATAGCGTGGCGTTTTCCGACGAATATAGTTTTAGAGATATGGCTACTGGGCGGAGTATTTGCCCCGCCCATAACGTTTATCGTGGCTATAAACCTAAGCCGGAACGTGTGGAGAGGAATAACGACTCAGCCGCTGAAAATCAGGGAAACGGAGCTTAGCGAAGTGATGATTTTTAGTCCC
>CAYZUM010000313.1:0-3577 GCA_964481455.1 uncultured Methylomonas sp.
CAACCAAACAAACCACCACCACCCCCCCACCCCCCCCCACACCCCCCCCGCCCCCCCCCACCCCCCCCCCCCCCCCGCGCCCCCCCCCCCCCCCCCCTGGGCCCCCGGGCGGCCCCCCCCCGGCACACCAATTTTGCCGCATTGGCTCGTTTGCCATGGTTCGTGGAACAACAGGGCTATCTATGGATGCACTTCCGTACAGCCTCATCGGTGGTATGCCCGTCAAGCATTACCGTTTAAATACAATAGGTTTGAAACGCGCTGGGATTACAGGAAGCCGCTATAAAGTCCTTGCAGATGCTTTTCGCTTGCTAAGACAAAATAAAAGCATAGCGCATTTACAAGATACCGAAGAAATCGAATATCTTAAAGATTGGTTAGCGGTTAAATCAAAACGGGGCGTTCATGGGTTTCTGGTGCTATAACGTAATAAACAGCCACTGCACCTATGTATATTGTAGGGCGGACTTCAGTCCGCATGTTTAGAAGCGAGGATTTAAGTTTCAACAGACGTGTTTGAAAAACAGGCACGTAGCAGGCAACATCCCCTTTTTCTAGTGCGGCTGTGGAGTCAAATTACACGTCAGATAGGGGTATTAATGAATTTTCGCTCCTTAATTAAGCTTCCGCGGACTGAAGTCCGCTCTACAGCCAGGCATTCTATTCTTTCCCCTTAAATTCGTAACATTATAAAACCTGAATTCAGGAAACTTGCAATTTAGCATAAGACAGCATTAACCATTTCATCCCTGCCGTCGCAAAATTAATCTGAACCCGCTCCTGAGCACCTTCACCATCGATTTGCAATACCACACCTTCGCCAAATTTTTCGTGACTGACACGCTGTCCCAATTGATAACGCCCACTGCTTCCCAAAGAAGAATACTGAGAGACTTTGTGAGTCACAACCGGTTTGCTCACTTGCGCGCGTATACGAATCTCCTGCACCTGCTCTGCCGGGATTTCTTTTATAAATCGTGACGGTCTTGGAAAATTTTCTTTACCATACAAGCGCCGTGACTCAGCATAGCTTATATATAATAATGTCATGGCACGCGTCATCCCGACATAGCATAGCCTGCGCTCCTCTTCTAGACGCCCAATATCATCAAGCGATTGCTGAGAAGGGAACAAACCTTCTTCCAGACCAACCATAAAAACCAGCGGAAACTCTAAGCCTTTTGCAGAATGCAGCGTCATAAGCTGCACACAATCTTCAAAATCATCCGCCTGTGCATCGCCCGATTCTAAGGCAGCATGTGCTAAAAACAAGTCTAATTCATTCTGGCCTTCTTCATTTTCTTCATCATAGTCAAACTGCCGCGCCGCATTGACAAGTTCTTCCAGATTTTCAACGCGCGCCTCACCTTTATCTCCTTTCTCCTTTTTATGGAATTCAATCAAACCACTTCTCTCTATGACATTTTTAACCTGCTCATAAAGTTCGAGACGACTGGATTGTTCGGCTAAGTCATTTATTAACTGTACAAAACCCTTTAGCGCATTTTCAGCTCGCGGGGTAAAGTCCCCTGCTCTCATGAGCTCAATCATGGCTTGCCATAAAGTGATCTGCTGCTCTTTAGCCTGGCTACGTATATCATCCAGCGTTTTCGCACCAACACCGCGTGTCGGTGTATTAATAATGCGTTCGAAAGCAGAGTCATTGCCTTTATGCGCCATTAAGAACAAATACGCAAGTGCATTCTTGATCTCCATACGATCAAAGAAACGCAAGCCACCATAAACACGGTAAGGCGTACCCGTCGCCATTAACTTTTCTTCAAACTGCCGGGATTGTGCATTTGAGCGGTATAAAATGGCGACATCAAAACGTAAATTACCTTCAGCCACCCATTTTCGTATACGCTCGACAACAAAATAAGCCTCATCCTGCTCATTAAACGCCGAATACAGGGAAATTAAATCACCATCCCCGCCATCCGTTCTCAGCTCTTTACCCATACGTCCTTCATTACAGGCGATCAAGGCATTAGAGGCTTTTAGAATATTACCGGTAGAACGGTAGTTTTGCTCCAGACGTACCAACAAATGATTCGGATAATGTTGTTGAAAATTGAACATATTTTCAATTTTTGCCCCACGCCAGCCGTAAATAGACTGGTCATCATCCCCAACAACAAACAGATTATCCTTCCCCTCTGTTAATAAACGTAACCAGGCATATTGAATAGTATTGGTATCCTGAAATTCATCGACATGTACATGTTTAAAGCGCGAGCGATAAAATCCCAATAACTCCGCATTATCACGTAAGGTTTCATGGGCTTTTAAAAGCAATTCTGCAAAATCGACCAGCCCCGACCGGAGACATAAATCTTCATAGGCACGATAAATTTCCAGTCGTTTTTGTTGAAAAATATCCTCACTCTCCAGGATATTTTTTGCCCGAATACCTTCATCTTTCTGGGCATTAATAAACCAGACCATTTGTTTAGGTGGCCAGCGACTATCATCAATATTCATCGCTTTCATCAAGCGCTTAATTAAACGCAACTGATCATCAGAATCAATCACCTGAAAAGTATCAGGTAATTTCGCTTCCTTACTATGCTGTCTTAATAATCGATGCGCTAAACCATGAAATGTCCCTATCCACATGGAACGGGCAGAAATTTGCAGCAAATCCTCTACACGATTGCGCATTTCTTTTGCCGCCTTATTGGTAAAGGTAACAGCTAATATGTTGTACGGCGAAACCTGCTCAATTTTGATTAACCAGGCAATACGATGCACTAAAACACGGGTTTTGCCACTCCCAGCCCCTGCTAAAACCAGCATAGAACGCGCGGGCGCAGAAACGGCCTGACGCTGCGCATCGTTTAAAGACTCTATAATTGCCGCTACATCCATTACTTAACCTATTTGACTGTCTTGATGACGAAAAAACTAAAACCAGATATTATACCTGAACAGGGAAAGCGCAAGAAAATACAAACAGGGTAGGCTCAAATAGCGCAGCGTAATCAGCCCTTCCCTTCTGGGAAGTAAAAACACCCAATAAATTTTCCATTTTTTTAAGAAAATATCAGCAATAGATGGAAAATACCTTAATTAGTGACGATTGCTCTCTATTCACAAAAAATATTATATTTCTATGAGAGAAAACGACGGTTAAGTTTGTCCTATCATATTGATATAAAATAGAATATATAAATAACTCTTACGGAATAGTCCCACATATTCCTTAGCTAAACTCTCTTCTCAATATAAAAATCAATGGCTTAGAAAAATAGAGGCAGAAATTATGAGCCTATTATGAGGAGACTCCCTATATAATAATCATCATTATATAAGGAATCGTCTCAATCATGCAGTCAAACCAAAATCTCGCGTTGAAAATTCGTAAATTACTGGTGGTAAATTACGTCATGTCACTGAAACAATTACGCAGTGAATTAAATGATCGACCTCGGAGTAGCCTCTATCGTGATTTAAAAGCACTCAATTTGATCTCCAGCTGGTGGTGGATTAAACCTGTTCTTTCACTTAAATAATTAGGAGAAGTAAAATATTTATATCATAATTCCTCGGATGAAATGTTATCAAGAAGTAAGGT
>CAYZUM010000314.1:0-3572 GCA_964481455.1 uncultured Methylomonas sp.
CTGTTAACGTTTGTTTAAAGACTTCGGTAATTTGGTTGCTACCATCCTCTTTAACCAGCTGCACTAACACGTAATCATTACGTAGCATAAATTTAAAACGACAGACATATTCGTAACGAATAATGATATAAGGAAAAGAAGGCAAGTAATGAGTGACGTATTCAAACCCACAGCTTAAAATATTGCCACCTGGAAATCCTGATTCCTTAAGGTCTTCTGCCATCATGCGCCAGTCAAAGGAAAGAGGTAGCTCTGTTACGCCCTCAGGTATATCCAGCGTGTTCATCGTACTGGCAGTGACGGCATCGGTATTATCACAGACCAGCATGCGCTTATTATGTTCATCGTCTATTATGTCTGGAACAGGAAACAACTCTAATACTTCCTGTTTAGATTCACAAGCCCAAGACGGGGGTGCAAAAGGTGGAATAGGTTCAGGTACAGAGGGATCAATATATTTTCCCCACTCTTCCGGTTGGGTAGTCCCTTCTTTCACTAGCTCAAAATCACCGTTAAAAACAGCATCAAAAATATTTAAGGCACCGGCACCCAGTCCTTGCTTATCCATAGTAAAAGCTGAGTCAGTTAACCTCTTTATGACTTCATCTACTGAAAATGTAGAATGTCTGGCTAAAATCACCGCTACGGCACCCGCGACTATCGGAGCGGCCTGAGATGTTCCTGAAAATACCTGATAGCCGTTAAACAAGTCTACACAGGGCTGAAAAGGCTGTATGACATAGTCGACGAATTCATTAAAACAGGTATCAGGTGGAACAGTAGAAAGCACATTACCCGCAGGTGCAGCGAGCGTGACCCACTCACCACGCTGTGTTCCCACATATTTGCCACCGGGAAGTATTGTTCCAAACCAGGGATCGGGATGAACAGTCAAACCAAAAGATTCACCTGTTTCAACGCCGCCAACGGCAATAGCATCATCACAAGCGGCGGGATAGACTCTGGTTGAAGAATAGGAGTTTCCTGCGGCAGCAATGACAATTTTTTCTGCGACAACTAAGGCGATTATTTGGGCACATATCCCACCTGCACCAGCGATTGCCTCATGTTTATCGGCAATTGGCTGCTTACATTCATTGGAATATTCCGCCGCGAGCTTTTCTTCAGCGATACATTCGTCACTTAAATTCGGAACTGAAAAACCACTACTAATATCAATGATCTTAATAGACAGATTGTCAATCAAATCATAAAGTGCTTCCTCTAGGTCCCTAGGTTTTAACCCAGTTCCCTTATCCTGTTCATACATTTTTAACGCTAATATGTTACTATCCCAAGAAACTGATGCGATTCCTAGCTCATTATGGGAAACAGCCGCCGCAATTCCGGCAACATGCGTTCCATGATGAACCTGATCATTAATATCATCATTGTCTTCAGCGTAGTTTTTACCACCCGGCAATATTTTTCCCGCTAAATCTTCATGCATTTCATCTATTCCCGTATCCAGAACGGCAATATTGTCCTGTCCACGAACAACATACCATGCTTCATCGGCACGTGCCTGAGTAATTGCCGTTGCCGGAAGGCTTGCTGCTGTTTGTGCTTCTTGATACCAGTAATCATTAGGAAAATCACCCAAAACACTGATTAAACCAAGTTGTCTCCCGGCTCTTTGCACTTCGGGAAAACTTTCCAGTTGTTTTATTTTTTGTAATAAGACCTCTAGTGCTTCGCTTTGATTGGGAATGTCATTTAGCTGAATAACCATATGATACTCTCTACCCATCAAAAATCCTGCCACAATATGAGCGTCAACGCTTGTCGCAATGTCAAAGATTCGGCTTTCAGCTGTCCCGGCATTAATGACGACTTCCAGAGTGTTACGCGCAAAAGGAACGCCCCCCGTCCTGACCCAATATTGCTCTTCAGTTTTAAATCCCCCTATAGGTAGGCCTGTAACACACATTATTGAGGTATCTGACTCGACATTCCCTTTAGTCGTACTTATCACCGTGTAAAATGTAAGGCACTTGCCAGTGGGCATTCCCTGTGTATCAATCTCAAACCAGTGAGTATTATAAACATGATCACCTGCTTTATCGTCGTCTCCTTCCCCCACATCATTCAAGGGTAGTTCCAGTTCCAGTTCAGGGCTGATCAGCGTTATGCCTGTGACACTATAGTAGTCTTTACCCGAAAAACTCTGACTAAAAGATATGCTATTCAGCGTATTAGCTCTTAAGTAACTCCTCATCCGTCCGTCTGGAAATCTATGGCCGGGCCCTCCAGTAATAATATTCGGCACTCCACTTGGCAATACATGATACCTTTCTATACCGAACGTTGTTTCTCCGGTTTCAATCACCGTGGCAACTGTTTTTATCCGATAATCACCTGCCTGTGTGGCTTTAATCGTCTGGCCGAATCTTTTATAGTCAACTTCAGTAGAGGGGAAGATGGAGCCATCCAGTGGAGGACTCAGGGTTAACCCCGTTTCTGGGGTAATCTCTTGTGTAATCTGTACTGTATAAGGCGTATTAAATAAGGATGTTGACGAGAAATCGAGAATGAATGAGAGATACTCCGAATCATCAAGTGTCATTTGCCCACGAGTGCCCATACCAATGATGTTGACATTTGTATCACCTGAAAAAAAGGGCATATCTGGATGATAATTAATTTTCCATGTCAGATCATTAGGATCGAATGTCTGGGTTCTATCCTGCCTTAAAACAAAAGTATCTGTACTGACCGTTAAATCATTGCTGCTGACATTATCAAAACTGACTTTATTGTCCTGCATAATAATTGTGTGCGGGGATGAACTTCTGACAGTGGCAGTAACATCTTTAATCGCTATATCATGGTTAATCAGCGTGACTTTAAAGGTGTACTCATAAACGGATCGACTGATGCGTTTTTTACTTATTTTAAGAAATTGCGTACTGATTTCCGGGGGTAATACTTCAGCCATTAACTGGCTGGGAAAGAGTAATGGTATGCCTATTAACATCAGGCATAGAGTTATATAGAGACGTTTCTTCATGATTGATTTCCTTGTAAAAAATGAGTCCAGTTTATTGGCTGTTTTCTGATTAACCCAAATAAGCCTAAAATCAATACCCATAGGGTAGACGGGGCAGAAACAGCATGAGTTTGATTTAATAGAGTATTGCCGGAGGCAATGACATTAAAGCTGGCATCCACTATTTCATATGCCTGTGTGCCAGGGGTATTCAGTCCCAGCCAGACAAAGGTAAGATTAAATGAATGGATTAAAGAAGGGTTATCCACCAGTGCCAGTGCATCATAAATACCCTCATCAAAAAACAAGGGAAGTGGCTGGTTAATTAATATATCCCAATCCGTATTAACGACTGGAGCTGGCTCTTGTAGACTGGAATAAAGGGTAGGATCAAAGAAAATACTAAAACCGGTATCCAAACCAAAAACATGATCACTCACGCTATAAGTATATTGCCACAGGTCTTCACCCATTGTGGTATCGGTTAAATCAGTGGCCTGATAGTGGATGGTTGCCGCATTGCTTTGCAAGGCCAGCAGGGCAAAACCACAAAAGAGGATTTTGTTTAGTTGCTTTTTTATCT
>CAYZUM010000315.1:0-3555 GCA_964481455.1 uncultured Methylomonas sp.
TTTACCCCCCCTACATATATCAGATAAAAAAGCAACTAAACAAAATCCTCTTTTGTGGTTTTGCCCTGCTGGCCTTACAGAGCAATGCGGCAACCATCCACTATGAAGCCACTGATTTAACCGACACCATAATGGGTGAAGACCTGTGGCGATATACTTATAGCGTGAGTGATCATGTTTTTGGTTTGGTTACAGGTTTTAGTATTTACTTTGATCCTGCGCTGTATTCCGATCTACAGGATCCGGCACCAGTTGTTAATGCGGATTGGGATATATTAATTAACCAGCCACTTCCCTTGTTTTTTGATGAGGGTATTTATGATGCACTGGCACTGGTGGATAACCCTTCTTTAATCAATTCATTTAATCTTAGCTTTGTCTGGCTGGGACTTAATGCTCCTGGCACACAGGCATATGAAATAGTGGATGCTAATTTCAATGTGATTGCCACTGGTAATACACTATTAGACCAAACTAATACGGTTGCTACTCCCAATACCCTGTGGTTTTTAATTCTGGGTTTATTTGGATTAATCAGAAAACAGAAAATGAACTGGACTCAATTATTACAAGGAAAATATTCATGAACAAACGTCTCTCTATGAGTGTATGCCTGATATTGATAGGCATACAGTTACTCTTTCCCAGCCAGTTAATGGCTGAAGTATTACCCCCGGAAATCAGTACGCAATTTCT
This sequence comes from uncultured Methylomonas sp., assembly GCA_964481455.1. Lineage (GTDB taxonomy): Bacteria > Pseudomonadota > Gammaproteobacteria > Methylococcales > Methylomonadaceae > Methyloprofundus. The sequence continues at coordinate 697 of CAYZUM010000315.1, forward strand.
TAAAATAAGTAAAAAACGCATCAGTCGATCCGTTTATGAGTACACCTTTAAAGTCACGCTGATTAACCATGATATAGCGATTAAAGATGTTACTGCCACTGTCAGAAGTTCATCCCCGCACACAATTATTATGCAGGACAATAAAGTCAGTTTTGATAATGTCAGCAGCAATGATTTAACGGTCAGTACAGATACTTTTGTTTTAAGGCAGGATAGAACCCAGACATTCGATCCTAATGATCTGACATGGAAAATTAATTATCATCCAGATATGCCCTTTTTTTCAGGTGATACAAATGTCAACATTGTTGCGATGACTTCTCGTGGGCAAATGACAGTGGATGATTCGGATTATCTCGCATTTATTGTTGATTTCTCGTCAACATCCTTATTTAATACACCTTATACAGTACAAATTACACAAGAGATTACCCCAGAAACGGGGTTAACCTTGACCCCTCCACTGGATGGTTCTACATACTCCTATACTAAAGGAAGCTATGAAAGATACGTTCAGACGATTAAAGCCACACAAGCTGGTGACTACCGGATAAAAACGGTTGCCACGGTGATTGAAACCGGAGAAACAACATCTGAAATAGAACGCTATAGAGTACTGCCGAGTGGCGTGCCGAACCTTGTTACTGGAAGGCCTGGTCATAGATTTCCAGACGGACAGATGAGGAGCTACTTAAGAGCTAATACTCTGAATACCATCTCTTTTGGTCAGAGTTTTTCGGGAAAAGACTACTATACTGTCACAGGTATAACGCTGATCAGCCCTGAACAGGAACTGGAACTAATCTTGAATGATGTGGGGGAAGGAGACGACGATAAAGCAGGTGATCATGTTTATAATACTCACTGGTTTGAGATTGATACACAGGGAATGCCCACTGGCAAGTGCCTTACATTTTACACGGTGATAAGTACGACTAAAGGGAATGTCGAGTCAGATACCTCAATAATGTGTGTTACAGGCCTACCTATAGGGGGATTTAAAACTGAAGAGCAATATTGGGTCAGGACGGGGGGCGTTCCTTATGCGCGTGACACCCTGGAAGTCGTCATTAACGCCGGGATAGCTGAAAGCCGAATTTTTGATATTGCGGCGAGCGTTGATGCCCATATTGTGGCAGGCTTTTTGATGAATAGGGAGTATCATATGGTCATTCAGCTAAATGACATTCCCAATGAAAGCGAAGCACTGGATGTTTTATTACAAAAAATAGAACAACTGGAAAGTTTTTCCGAAGTGCAAAGAGCGGGGAGGCAACTTGGGTTGATCAGTGTTTTGGGTGATTTTCCTAATGATCCCTAGTACCAAGCACAGGCAATAGCAAGTGTTCCAGCAATGGCAATTACTCAGGCACGTGCCGATGAAGCATGGTATGTTGTTCGTGGACAGGACAATATTGCCGTTCTGGATACGGGAATAGATGAAATGCATGAAGATTTAGCGGGAAAAATATTGCCGGGTGGTAAAAACTACGCTGAAGACAATGATGATATTAATGATCAGGTTCATCATGGAACGCATGTTGCCGGAATTGCGGCGGCTGTTTCCCATAATGAGCTAGGAATCGCATCAGTTTCTTGGGATAGTAACATATTAGCGTTAAAAATGTATGAACAGGATAAGGGAACTGGGTTAAAACCTAGGGACCTAGAGGAAGCACTTTATGATTTGATTGACAATCTGTCTATTAAGATCATTGATATTAGTAGTGGTTTTTCAGTTCCGAATTTAAGTGACGAATGTATCGCTGAAGAAAAGCTCGCGGCGGAATATTCCAATGAATGTAAGCAGCCAATTGCCGATAAACATGAGGCAATCGCTGGTGCAGGTGGAATATGTGCTCGAATAATCGCGTTAGTTACTGAAGACAAAACCGTCATTGCTTCCGCAGGAAATTCCTACTCTTCAACCAGAGTCTATCCTGCCGCTTGTGATGATGCTATTTCCGTTGGTGGTGTTGAGCCGGGTGAATCTTTTGGTTTGACTGCTCATCCCGATCCCTGGTTTGGATCCATATTTCCCAATAAGGATAGTCTTTATGTGGGCACACAGCGTGGAGAGTGGGTCACACTCGCCGCGCCAGCGAGTTTAGTGCTCTCTACTGTGCCACCTGATACCTGTTTTAATGAATTTTCCGACTATCTTATACAGCCTTTTCAACCCTGTGTAGACTCGACTAATGGCTATCAAATGTTTTCAGGTACATCTCAGGCTGCTCCGATAGTCGCGGGTGCCGTAGCGGTGATTTTAGCCAGACATCCTGAATTTTTCGTTAAGGACGTTAAAACAAGATTAATTGACTCAGCTTTCTCCATGGATGGCCAAGGACTTGGAGCCGGTGCTTTGAATATTTTCGATGCTGTTTTTAACGGTGATTTTGAGCTAGTGAAAGAAGGGACTACCCAACCGGAAGAGTGGGGAAAATATATTGATCCCTCTGTACCTGAACCTATTCCACCTTTTGCACCCCCGTCTTGGGCTTGTGAATCTAAACAGGAAGTATTAGAGTTGTTTCCTGTTCCAGACATAATAGACGATGAACATAACAAACGCATGCTGGTCTGTGATAATACCGATGCTGTCTATGCAAGTAGCATGAACACACTGGATATACCTGAGGGCGTGACAGAACTGCCTCTTTCCTTTGACTGGCGCATGATGGCAGAAGACCTAAAGGAATCAGGGTTTCCAGGTGGAAATGTTTTAAGCTGTGGATTTGAATACGTCACTCATTACTTGCCTTTTTTTCCTTTTATTCATGTTCGTTACGAATATGTCTGCCGTTATAAATTTATGCTACGTAATGACTATGTATTAGTGCAGTTAGTTAAAGAGGATGG
>CAYZUM010000316.1:0-3549 GCA_964481455.1 uncultured Methylomonas sp.
TTACTAGATAGTAATGATTCTCAATACACATTTATAATTGCTGGTTTCCTGTGGGCTTAAAGTGTCCGCATTAATGATTGCCTAAATTATTTGTGAGCATTAGAAAATTTACTGGGCTTGGAGTCATCATTATTGAACGCCAATCACGCTAATTCTTTGCCATTACATTATATTATATTTTTACTATTCTTTAGTTGACGGCATGAGTGATTGTTGCTTATATATCCTATGTTTTTATAAATAACAGGTTTCTCCTTTTGAAAGAATGCGTATTTGAACTTTCCGTAAGTGATAATAAGGTTGCCACCGGTATTATTAAAGGCGACTGGGTTTTTGGTAATGTCGTTCCTGACTTTATGCAAGTTATTAAACAACTGCAACAACTGAACTGTGTGCAGTTAAGCCTTAAAGGTGATCAATTAGGAAATTGGGATAGTCGATTTGTATTGTTTCTGTATGAATTGGAAGCTTACTGTCAGGAAAAAAATATCGTACTGGATATGACAGATTTGCCCAGTGCAACTCAGGGCTTATTGAAACAGGCATCTGCCTTTCCGGTGCGTGAAAGTGGTCAGAAGACCAATCAGAACGTTTCATTGATTGCTCAACTAGGAGAGCAGTCACGACACCTCTATAAGCAAACTTTGCTAATGTTGACTTTTGTAGGTGAAGTTTACTTTAGCTCTATGCGTTTATTGCGTGGCAAAGCCTGCTTTCGCTTACAGGATTTATGGTTGATAATGCAAGAGTGCGGGCCAAAAGCTTTGCCTATCGTAACCTTGATTAGTCTGTTAGTTGGTTTGATTTTGGCATTTGTGGGTGCTATGCAGCTACAATTATTTGGAGCACAAATTTATGTTGCTAATCTAGTCGGCTTAGGTATGGCGCGAGAAATGGGGGCAATGATGACGGCGATTATTATGGCGGGGCGTACGGGTGCTGCATTTGCTTCGCAACTGGGGTCTATGCAAGTCAATGAAGAAATTGACGCATTGGAAACATTAGGTATTTCTCCGATTGATTTTCTGGTTTTACCGCGTATGTTAGCGTTGATTATCATGCTGCCTTTATTATGCTTATATGCTGATTTTATGGGGATATTAGGGGGGTTACTGGTCTGTGTGAGTTTGCTGGATATATCTGTGATTGAATATCTTGTGCAAACAAAATCAGCTTTAGATTTAAGTGATTTTTATACAGGATTAATTAAAAGCAGTGTGTTTGGTGTACTGGTTGCTTTGTCTGGATGCCTAAGTGGTATGCAGTGTGGACGAAGTTCTTCTTCTGTAGGCGATGCGGCAACTGCAGCAGTCGTTGCTGGCATTGTCAGTGTTGTGGTTGCGGATGCTACCTTGACTGTGGTTTATCAGATTATAGGCTTTTAAAATGACTGCAGAAAAGGAAGTGCATATTGAAGTAAAAGATTTGACCATGGCTTATGATGATTTTATTATTCAGCAGCAGCTTAATTTTAAAATATACAAAGGCGATATTTTTATCGTTATGGGCGGTAATGGCTGTGGTAAAAGTACATTACTCAGACATTTACTTGGCCTAAAAAAACCTGCCAAGGGTGATGTTTATTATCAGAATGCAAACTTGTGGAAAATTTCTGATCAGCAACGCAAAAAAATTATGCGCAGGAATGGTGTTATGTACCAGAGTGGTGCATTATGGAGTTCATTAACCTTGGCAGAAAACATAGAACTCCCGTTAAAAGAGTATACTGAACTGGCGGCTGATGAAATTAAAGGCCTCGCTTATTTAAAATTAGCGTTAGTCGGACTGGTTGGGTTTGAAGAGTATTATCCTGCAGAGATTAGCGGAGGCATGAAAAAACGGGCTGGGCTTGCGCGAGCACTCGCTTTAGACCCGGATATTCTCTTTTTTGATGAACCTTCAGCAGGCTTAGACCCATTAAGCGCAAAATTATTAGACGATTTGATCTTAAGTATTCAGGATAGCTTAGGGACGACCATTGTCGTTGTTACCCATGACTTACCCAGTTTATTTACGATAGGAACCGATTCTGTCTTTCTCGACTCTGTCAGTAAAACAGTGATTGCAAAAGGAGCCCCCAATAAACTACTAAAAGAATGTCCGAATCCTGTTGTGCAACAGTTTTTAAGCCGAGGCATGAAGTAATGTTAAGTAAAACCAATTTAATAAGTGATATTAATGAGTAAACAAGCAAATCCAACCATTATTGGAGCTTTTGTACTGGGGGCTATCGTAATAGCGCTTATAGGTATTACAGTATTTGCCAGCGGGCAATGGTTCACTCAAAAATCAGAGTTTGTTGTCTACTTTAATGAATCAGTAAATGGCTTGTCAGTCGGTGCATTAGTAAAAATGCAAGGGGTTCCTATTGGTAAAGTAACCGATATTCAGGTACAGCTGGATCCTGAGACTAAGCGTATATTAACGCCTGTTTTTATAGAAATAGAGCACGAAAAATGTCAGAAATTACTACAATTTAAGGAGCTTAGTGGTAAGCAAACAATAATGGAGCAGTTGATTACAGATGGCTTACGCTTGCAATTGCAATATACCAGTTTAGTCACGGGCAAGTTATATATAGAGTCATTACTAAGTCCTGATACACCGATGAACTTAACGCATTTAAACAAAGATTACACTGAATTGCCTACTATCGCTTCGAATAGCCAAGCGGTTAAAAAAAGTATTTCTGATGCAATGAATGAAATCCAGAATATTCCTTTTCAAGAGTTATTTGCTGAATTACTGATAACGATTAAAAATATTAAGGAAATTACTGGGTCTGCTGAAACACGCCAGGCTATTAAGTCATTAGCGACATCATTGGCTGAATTACAAAGTATTTTACAAACTTTTAATAATCATTCTGAATCAATTGCAGGTTATGCCGAAAAAACTTTGCTGCATAGTAGTAATGCCATGCAAAAACTGGATAATGCTACAACTCCAATATTAGAGAGTGTGCAAACTACAATAGACAATACGAATATAACGCTAAAGCAATTTGAAGCGAGTGCAAACAGTGTTGGTAATGTGTTTAATGAAAATGCGCAGTTTCAGCAAAACTTAAACGGTACCTTGACTGAGTTACGTCGTTCTGCGAAATCACTACGTTTATTAGCTGACTACTTAGAGCGTCACCCAGAAGCAATTATTCGCGGTAAAAAAAATTAATGTAATTGTTGACCATTTAAAGAACACTATACTTCACGCGATCACGAATGCAGCCACACGTGAACTAATTTTGTCATGAGCAAAGCCAGCCGCCTAGTTGATAAGGTGGGGTTGAAATAGGCGCATAGCTACCTACATAACTTTTTCAATAACGCAGTTATTGCTAAAAACTCAGCTGCTAGATTACCGTAGTCGTGACCACGCGAAGTATATCTGGGTAAATTCTATACTAGGAATTTCGGCACCCTTCATATTCGGCCAAAAGTAGTGGATAGTTTAGCGATAAAAAATAGGGTGGTGGGTTAAATCTGTGATTGCACTTAGGTAACTCGCAATAAATAAACTACCCATATTGCGCAGTATTTTTGTTCGTCT
>CAYZUM010000317.1:0-3542 GCA_964481455.1 uncultured Methylomonas sp.
ATCAAAAATAGATAATAAAATCAACATACTACAAAAACTGGAACATCGAGTAAAACAGTTTACATTTTTTAGAGTGAGTAGCCGTCACTCCTGCACGCTTCTAGCAGGAATCTTGAATATACCAGGCGCGCCATGCTACTTCGTAAAATTCAGGGGCTCCTGTCACCTTCTCTCATTCACCTACGCAGCGAATGAAGGATGCCCTGAACGCCCTGCGTCCGCAACGACTACGCACAAAGCCGCTTCGTCATTGCTACCTCAAATGGCTGGACGGCTATTCGTAATGCAATTCTTGCCTCCCCTTGCGCGCTATCGCATTATATTGGTTTTGGCCTGTGCCCTGTCGCCTATCTGGGACTAAAAATCACCACTTCGCTATGCTCCGTTTCCCTGATTTTCAGCGAATGCTTAATCTAATCAAAGCTACGGGTCATCAGGTCATTTTTTACCCATCCAATTGAGCACTTTTGTTTAGCAGAACGAAAGTTACAATCGATTGCTTCACCAACTCGCGGGTACATCACTGCTACCCATTCATCATGCTTATGGCAAAGATAAACAAAACGGCCAGCATCAAGAGCAACAAAATTTGAAGTATTATCAGCTGGCCTAACAAAAGACTTCACTGGATTTATAAGTTGAACTGCTTCTTTTTCACACGGTAAGTAATTTACCTCAACAGGGTTCAATATATCTTCATGTTGATTCGAACATCCAGAAAGAAAAAATATTACAAAAGCAATTATCTTCCCATTATTTCTGAACATTTTTAGTGCCTATTAGCAAGCACAGCATATACTTTCTTAGAGTCATCAAGGAAGCCCGCCGGTGTCTTTTCGTATTCTGTTCTTTTAACACTGTGACCTACGTTACCACCAATTGCTATAACAGAATCAGATTTGATTCTTATAATAATATCACAATGACTTGAAAAATTATTATGTTGAGATGCATGATCGAAATCAATTTTCCTTTTTCGCCACCGACAGACAATATCCCCAAGCTGTGGCGGATGTTCTAGAAGGTCAAAACCCCAGAATGGTGCACTGGTATCTTTTTTCTGCTGCCTAACAATAGCATCATTAACATAAACCGCATGCCGTGAATGAAAAAGAAAATTTGCATAATTCGAGTTTGGTTTTGCTTTTCCTGCGTTACGTATCATAAAAGAGATCGCTGCGGCTGACCATGGTATGCCTCGGTCACTGCCATCAAGACATAGTTCAATTGCCCGCCACATTTCACCAACATAACTGGAATATGGTTCCCTGTATTCTTTTCCTAAACCAAACTTAAATCTTTCCCATTCAGTTATTACCTCATGAATAAGCGCCTCTCGTTCAACCGATACTGATTCGCGAAGATATTTATTGGAGACAAAACCATCCTTCATATTCCCTTCAATTTCAGCAGACGCCTTAACGAAGCTGCCATCGGCATCACCCTGCACATCAACAAGTTGACCAAGGTGTAAAACTCCAATTCGAGTTGAACTTGCCACTCTGGGTTCAGAACGAAAGTTCAATGATTGAATATCAACATATTTATTCATTTTAAAATCCTCCATAAAGGAAATATTATTCAATTTGGACAATATTTAGAAATAATATCTAACTACCAAATTATGTTTATGCATTTAACGAGATAGAAACCTAACGTCTTTTAGCTTAAAGCCAATATTTTATTCTCTCTTGTAATCTTAATGAATCTACACTAATCGTTCTATGTTCACCTCAGACTACGTACAAAAACGAGCTTCGTCACGACTACCTCAATTTTTTAAATGACTATCCGTATAACTATCGCCAACTAGGAACTAAAACCATCACTTTACATAGCCCCCTTTCCTCCGATTTTCAACAGATGAATTATCAGGCTTTTCATTTTAATCATCAGGTAAGCGAATTTTAAATTCGCTTACAATGTCCGTGCTTTTGTTTTAAATTTAGCTTATACCCACTATACTCACAAGGTATTCCAAGTTTATGGTTACAGACCTCAACAATTTTTTATTAAAAAATTATTGTATCCCCTGATAGCAGTGATTTACAGAGCCACCCATCCAAAATTGGACATTTATTTTTAATCTGCATTTTCCATGCGTTTAATTTATATTGAATATTTAAATTTATACCATAAATTCAATCAAAAATACCCATAAAGTGTCCAAAAAATACGTTATTTTTTGGCTAAAATATTGAGGTCTGGGTTAACCAATTTATGAGGTTGTGAATGGGTGCAATACAAAAAAGTTATTGTATTGACGATACATATTTAACGATAGATTTTCATAGATATATCCCTTGTGAGACAGGGTATTCCCCCGTTTCAAAAGATTATAGAAATGAGAAAATTTAATAATATGTGCAGTGATTAGAGTGACAAATATTCACAACCTACATTGATCGGAGTTTTACACCTCAGCAGTGGATGAATATCTCGCTCATTAAGTGTTACTATTTTGTATTGCACCCGTACTGGGTCTTTTAGAATTCGTACACCCAACGCAAGCGAGTATTGTAGATAACACCCATAAGAATAAAATTTTTTTCATGCCCTATTCCTCTTAATAAACAGTAATAAATTTTCACACAAATCTGAATATTATCTATTCACAACCTGCACAATAATGTCTTCTGGTTTTATAAATAATTTTTTCAGACTCAAGTTTTCCCCTTCAATTTTCAGTTGATATTTTCTCAAGAGTGAAATAGCTTTAGATATTGTAAAAATTTTAAAGACCAAGAAGATTAGCTGATTCAGAATTATCATTTTCAGAGAGAATCAACAGAATAAATTGTAATCTCCACTTTAGGCAGAATTATTTTACTCTTGAGGATTTCAGGTAGTAACTAATTATATAAACACTCTATTAAAGCCATGGTAATTATTTTTTAAGTCGTGAAACCTATTTTTTAACAACTAAGATCAATCTGACTATTCTGACATCACTAGGATTTGTTATTTTAAAAGGTATGCATTTTGAAATTCTAAAGAGCCAACTCTTTTAGGTGTTTTTTTTAAGTCTATAGCCATTGACTGATGTTACATTATCCACTATTAATGAATCCTGATAATTCTTAATATCAAACCGATATTTTGGTATTTATGCAGATAACCTTTTTAAAAAAAATTAGTCCCGATAAGTTACCTCCCAACCTGACGTTGAGCCAATAACAATTCGCCTAATAGAAACAATATTGTAATCTCTCCAGACACCTTTTAAGTGATGACTTAAGGCCTTGTTTTGAGCAACAGTACCTTGCACATTGTCAGCTAAGAAATCTATTTTTTCATTCATCGTAGTCACCCTTTCTCATTTAGTAAATTTAATATAGTTATCGATATAAAATTGAACGGCTTGTAAATATATAGGGTTATTGACCAGTTTAACACGGGCTATTTTAGCCTCTTTTTCTGACTGAGTTATCGCTGTATTTAATCCCATTTTTATGATTGAGTCGTTTGGTTTTGTTCCATTGAAACGGTAATCATCAGGGACTTTTAAAACTAATTTTAATAGCTTAGGCGTATTGTCTAAG
>CAYZUM010000318.1:0-3511 GCA_964481455.1 uncultured Methylomonas sp.
AATACGAGGTCCTTCAAGCCCAGTTATAGCTGAAAACTGGAACATCGAGTATCTATAATAACACTTTAATTAAGTGGTTAAAATTCAATTGTGGATGTAAGGCAACTCGCAATAAATAAACTACCCATATTGCGCAGGATTTTTGTTCGTCTTCAAGGCGTAGAAGACGGACAAAAAAACAAGCAAGGTGGGAGGGTGTGTGTTGCGAGTTACCTAAAAGGGATATTTTTCATGTGGTTCCGTTGCTTAAAATAGTAACGTAGTATCTATTGCACCTACTTTAGGGGCTTCTGCCGGCAATAATCTTCGTGTCATAGCTCACAGTCATTACTCGAAGTATATTCGCAATTGGGCATGACTTTATAGTGTATTGAATTAAATTTTCAATGACTTGAGAAGTTTTAATTGATTAATATCTATAAGTGCATTGTGTTGCAGGGCGTGTAAATATCCGAGACGTTTAAATTCTGCAATAATTCTACTCACTGTTTCAGTCGTAATCGCTAATATAGCCCCCATATCTTCTCTGCTCGGCAGGAAAAAACTACCGTCTGTACTAGTGGTTGAGATACATAAGATAACGCGCAATAAATAACACCCCATATTGCGCAGGATTTTTGTTTGTCTTCCATTAGTAGAAATAGGCGCATAGCTGGCTACGAAACTTTTTCTACAACGCTGAAGACGAACAAAAAGACTAGCAAGATGGGTGGGTTATTTGTTGCGAGTTACCTAAGCAAATTGGCGACTCGTTTTTTGAGTTGCCTACTGTTAATTCAACTAACCAGATATCAGCATCACTTTGTACTTTTTGCCAGCGTGCAGTCAATTGTTTATACAAATGAGGAGACGAGAGGTTTAATTGTTCAATATTTTCAATAGGGATACGGCAAACAGCAGTATCTTGTAATGTAATGGCGTGATGTAAATAATCGGAGCCACTTAATGCTTCTATGCCGGCGAGATCACCTTGCTGTAATAAACGTACTATCCGATAGCTTCCATTGGGCAAATAGCGTACTAGGTTTACCATACCAGAACGGATTGTAAAGACATGGCGTGCAGACTCTTTTTCTACGTATAGACTTTCACCTGTCGCAAAATCCAGGTCTTGAATGGGCGCGTGCAATTGACTAAGGGATCTGGAAATAAATAAACGTCCAATATTGGACAGTATTTTTGTTCGTCTTCAAGACATAGTAACAGGCGCATAGCTCGCTACGAAACGGTTACTACAACGTAGAAGACGGACAAAAAGACCCGCAATCTTGGATGATTATTTATTTCCATCTCCCTAAAGTCATCCTGCTCTAAGTCTGCAAACAAAACTAAATGTCGAATAGGGCATTTTTTACATTGTTCAGCATTATTCCAGACATGATCGATTGAGGTAGGTTTCATTGAGAGTTCTTCAATACGCAAAAGGAAAATAATTCAGGTTAATATCTGATAAGAATGGTCTTTAGTCGCGTTGAAAAAAACGATGGTTTTATTTCATTGCCAAAAATCACACCTACTCAATGTATTAAATATTACTGAGCTTTTTTACGGCCTCATTAGTTTGAAAGAACACCTCGCCTGGATACAAATGTTTGAGAAAGTTAGTTTGCTTTAGCTTATCTAATACCGGCCCTTTAACCTCGGCTAAATGAAGCAGAATATTTTTGCTCTGTAATGTATTTATCAAGCTTTCTAGTGCTTCAAAAGCAGTACTATCAATATAACTGACTGATGAAAATATCAGTACTATATGTTTTGATTCTACATTATTAACAGTCTCATTTTCAATAAAATCCATAATATAACTGACATTGGCGAAACTAATATTTTCATCGATTCTAATCAATTTTAGAGTATTCCATGTTTCTACCTGATGGCGATTAATATTTCTAAAATATGTCGTCTCTTCTATACGGCCGACAACAGCAATGTGAGGGCGGCTAGTCCTTCGTAAATAACTTAGAATAGTGATGATAACGCCTAGGGCAATCCCTTCTTCTATGCCTAATGCAAGTACTCCGAGTAGCGTAATGAGTTCGGCAACCCCGTCCCCTTGATCATATTTCCAGGTGCTAATTATTTCACGTAGTTTGATTAAGGGAAAAATAGCAATAAGAATGACAGCCGCTAAAGCAGCTTTAGGAATGTAGGTAAATTGTTCGGTAAAAAAAACAACGGCTATGCTCAGTAACACAACAGCAATGAGCATCGCCATTTGAGTGCGAGCACCCGCTGAGAAATTTACCATCGTGCGACTAAAGCCTCCAGCAACTGACATGCCACCCGAAAATGCTGTGGCCAGATTGGCAGCTCCTAAGGCGATAAGTTCTTGATTAGGATTTATTTTTTGATTTCTTAAATGAGCAGTAACTTTTGCAATTGCAACACTTTCAACATAGGCAATAATGGCAATAAATGTCGCACTGGGTAATAAGGCTTTCCATTGAATAGCATTGTCGATAAATGCAAAATTGATGGCAGGTAATCCTGATTGTATCTCGCCTACGATAGCAACATCCTGGCCATCAGTCAAATGATAAGACCTAACGAGATATGTTGTTATGATAATGGTTAATAATGGGGCACATTTACTGATGCCTGTAATAATGTTTTGTTTAACATTAAATCGCTTAAGAAGAGTCGATAATGGAGCGCCGGATGTGAGTAAAAGCGTGATACTAAGGATGCTTAGTCCTAAGGTATAGTGATTGATTAGGGGTAAGTATTCACCATAGCAAGTCAGGTCAAAATGACACTGGTTTTTTGATAACCCTAATAAGTGAGGAACCTGACTTAAGACAATTAGGATTGCTGCTCCACTGGTAAACCCCGTTAAAACAGGATGACTGATAAAATTTACCAGCCCTCCCATGCGCAGTAAAGCCATTAATAATAAGATTAATCCACCTTCTGCGGCCAGAATTACTGCATTTTCAACTGAACTTCCTAATGCTGATATTTCTGGAGCTGATAATACACTCGCTATCATAATGGCTGCAATAGAAACGGGACCTACTGATAAAGTTCTACTAGAGCCAAAGAATGCATAAAGAATAGGGGGTAAAATACTGGCATACAGGCCAACTTGAGCCGGTAGTCCTGCTAGCATTGCGTAAGCTATTCCTTGAGGAACTAATAATATTGCAGTAATAATACCCGCAAAAATATCGCCATTCAGATCTTCTCTGGTATATTCTTTTAACCAAAGTGAGATAGGGAAGTATGTGTTAATCCAGTTGCTGGTTTGCTGTAAAGCCATGAAAATGTAATAAAATAGGTTGGGTAAGAAAAGGGGATGCCTGATTCACCTGACTATAAACTTAAAAAAATCCATGACATACTTGTATGGCAAAGAGTGGGCGATAATCCACCTTTTTTGTAGATTATTAGATGTCAAGAGTACCCCAAGCTGTATAGAAATGAGCATTTAATCACATGTGCACTGACTGCCGTCTTTATACCGGAGCTTGAAATATGCACAAGCTCTGTGTAGGTTGTGGGTGAGGTACGA
>CAYZUM010000319.1:0-3484 GCA_964481455.1 uncultured Methylomonas sp.
TGAATGAAGGTGACAGGAGTCCCTGAATTTCACGAAGTAGCATGGCGCGCCTGTAGGCGGGCAGGATTATTAGTGCCGCCGTTGCCTGTTAAAATGATAGGGGTGTGAATAATTACAACTTAGGTAAGGCGCAATAAATAAACTACCCATATTGCGCAGGATTTTTGTTTGTCTTCCATTAGTAGAAATAGGCGCATAGCTGGCGACGAAACTTTTTCTACAACGCTGAAGACGAACAAAAAGACTAGCAAGATGGGTGGGTGTGTGTTGCGAGTTACCTTAGGTGCTGAGCACGAGTTGAAATGCAATAAAAATAGATTTTACTTGGGTAATGATAAGCATCGAAAGTTCGAGTTAGCCAAAGTTGAGAGCCAGTGAAGTATAGTAGCGCTCATCATAAAGCTATATTCTAGTTATGGGTTTGACAATTATATTGACTGCAAAGGTTCTTCTTAAATGTTGATCTACGCAAGGTGTAAGCGTATGAGTATATCGCTTGCTTAATAATTGCGTTGCACAGAAAAACGCGCCAGTAACTCTAGTGCTTTTTTGTACTCAGAGTCAGGTAAATTAGTTAATGCATCAATTGCCCTTTGGGCTTCTTTATTTGCGCGTTGCTCGGTATAAGTTATGGCATTTGTCGCTTTAACAATGTCATAAACCTCATTAAAAGAGTCTCTATTGCCTGTTTTTATTGCATTAATGATGACATTGGCCTGTTCTTGGTTGCCATTTTCTATTGCGTAAATGAGTGGTAAGGTCGGCTTGCCCTCGGCGAGGTCATCACCTAAGTTTTTACCGAGCTCATCTTTATTTGATGTATAGTCTAGTGCATCATCAATTAGTTGGAATGCAATGCCTAAATGCAGACCATATTCAGTCATGCTTTTTTCAATCTCAGGGTTAGCACTGGCTATCACTGCGCCAAGTCGAGTTGCTGCGCTAAATAAAATAGCTGTTTTTCGGGAAATTACGTCCAGATATTTCTCTTCTGTTGTTGCAGGGTTATTGCAATTTAATAGTTGTAATACTTCACCTTCGGCAATGGCGGTTGTTGTTTTAGATAAAATTTCCATGACCCGCATATTGTTAGTGCGTACCATCATTTCAAAGGCGCTGGAATAAAGATAGTCGCCTACTAATACACTCGCTGCATTACCCCATACGGCATTGGCTGTTTCTTTTCCCCTGCGCAAATCGGATTCATCGACTACGTCGTCATGCAATAGTGTGGCTGTGTGAATAAATTCAATGACAGCCGCTAATACTAAATGATTGTCTTCTTCATAGTCTAGTGCCTTGGCTGTTAGCAATAGCAACATTGGGCGTAAGCGTTTACCGCCACTATTAATGATGTAATGTCCAATTTGATTAATCAGCAGAACATCAGAGGTTAATTCTTTTAAGATCAACTGGTCAACTGCTTTGGCTTCCTGATCTGTGAGCTGTTGAATGGCAGTAAAATCAATAGGAGTGTGTGCTTGATTGTTAGATTGTTGCGAAACTATCATTGATTCTTGTTTTAATAATGGTCATTAGGATGTGTGTACATCATAAACAATTTGGTAATGTAGTGTATATTAACAGAACATGGCGTTTAAAAATACCTTGTGGTGTTAAATATTGTCTGTGCTAATTTATTGGGGAATTGAAACTATTAACTATTTTTAGTTGACGGGGATGTTATTTGTTATTATAATCTTCTGTTCACTTTTAATAGATGTTGCTTGATGGAGCTGACGCAAATGTATGCGGTAATTCAAACTGGCGGTAAACAATACCGTGTCGAAGAAGGTACTACCTTAAAAATAGAAAAACTTGAGCTTGGTATGGGCGACAGCGTTGAATTCGACAATGTACTTATGGTGCAAGCTGATGATGCTATCAAAATCGGCCAGCCTTATGTTGACGGCAGCAAAGTAACTGCAACAGTGACTGCTCAAGGTAGACATAAAAAAATTAAAATAATCAAATTTAAAAGACGTAAGCACCATATGAAGCAAATGGGTCATCGTCAATATTACACAGAAGTCCAGATTACTGGCATTTCTGCTTAACACGAGGATTTACAATGGCTCATAAAAAAGCGGGTGGTAGTACCAGAAACGGTCGTGATTCTAATGCGAACCGATTAGGTGTGAAACGATACGGTGGTGAGGCAGTTAGTGCTGGTAGCATTATTGTTCGTCAGCGTGGAACGCGTTTTCATGCAGGAACAAATGTTGGTTGTGGTAAGGATCATACTTTATTTGCAACAACTGATGGGCAAGTTTTGTTTGAGGTTAAAGGTCCTAAGAAACGTAAATTTGTTAGTATTGTTGCTGCTGCATAGTTATTTTAGCTTGGCTAAGCTCTGGCTAACGTTAAATAACAAAAAAGCCTCGTCCGTAAAGACGGGGTTTTTTTTTGCTTGTTTTTGGGTTCTTCAGTCTCCACTTTTAATTTACGTATACTTCCAATACCTTTGCCAATTTTGATTTAAGCCCAAAATAGCCTTTTTCGCTCTATGTAAATCAATTGCTTACAGGCTGAAAAACTTGCCATAATGGGTTGATTTTCATTTTGGCGAAGGTATTGATGCTGTAATACTTGATATAAAGGTCAAGCTAAGGGGGCTGAAACTAAATAAACGCCCAATATTGGGCAGGTTTTTGTTCGTATTCAAAGCCTGTCCCGTACTTGATGCGGGAGCGTAGTAAGTACTTAGGCATTATTATTTTAACTAAAATTATGAGGGTAGAAATTCATGACTTTAGTTAATATTTTCTATTTTTTTGTAAAAATATATTCAAATTTCCAAAAATTACACTGAAAATTGGAGATTTTATACTTTTTCAAAAAGGTTAAATCAATTTTGCTTGAGTACTTAGGTAACTCGCAACAAATAACCCACCCATATTGCGCAGGGTTTTTGTTCGTATTCAAGGCGTAGAAATAGGCGCATAGCAGGCTACGTAACTATTTCTACAACACTGAATATGGACAAAAAGACAAGCAAGATGGGTGGGTTATTTATTGCGAGTTGCCTTAACAGGCGCATAGCAGGCTACGTAACGGTTACTACAACCTAGAATACGGACAAAAAGACCAGCAATCCTAGATGATTATTTGTTTCCATCTCCCTAAGGAACGAGCATTCAATACTACCCGAGTCTGATTTGTATTTTGACTCCACAGCCGCGCTAGAAAAACAATTACGTAGCCTGTTATGCGCCTGCTTTCCTAATACGCCTGTGAAGCCAAAATACTGCGTCAAACTTTCGGATATTATTAAATCCTGAATTCAAGTCATAAGTAATTCTAAATTAGAGTGAAGGGAATAGCGGAAGACCTTGACGAGCTGAATGCTATGGAATGGGAATAATTATGACGCAGTATTTTTGTTTGCCTTCAAGGCGCGGTAACAGGCGCATAGCTAGCTACGTAACGGTTTCCGCAACGCAGAAGGCGAACAAAAAGACACGTCAGAATGCACACGTTATTT
>CAYZUM010000320.1:0-3455 GCA_964481455.1 uncultured Methylomonas sp.
GGTGCCGATTGAGGCTGCTGATATTGTGGTTGTGGTTGAGCTGGAGCTGGATTATTATTTTGTGGGTAGGTTGGCGGCGTACTTGCAGACGGTGAATTAGCTAAAGGTGCCGTTCCCCCCGATTTACTACCTAACATATTCATTTCAGTCGCAACGATTTCTGTTGTGTATCTATCCTGCCCATTTTGATCCTGCCATTTACGGGTTTGTAAGCGACCTTCAATATATACCTGACTACCTTTTCTGAGATATTCACCAACAATTTCTGCCAAGCGATTAAAGAAAACAACACGATGCCACTCTGTATTTTCTTTCCTCTCACCCGTTTGTTTATCTTTCCAGCGAAAAGTTGTTGCTAAACTTATATTAGCAACTGCCCCCCCGGTAGGCATATAACGTATTTCTGGGTCAGACCCCAAATTTCCTATTAAAGTTACTTTATTAAGCACTTTCTACTCCCAATGAATTGAATTATTGGATAGTTTACCACTAATTTCTAAATATCTCTTGAGTAGTGCAAGAAGGTTCTTTTACGAAGAAATGACTCAAGGATAAGCCTAGAATGAAATCGATATTATTTCATTCACGGGCATTTAAATTAAGAGCGACTTTAAATCATAAATTGATGAGTTCTGATAGTCTACAATGAATCTAATTCTGCAAATATCGCCTCAACAAATCCAGCGCATATATCGCCGACTGGTTTTGTTTACGTTTTACCGAGCCTTCGACAGAAAGCTCACTGCTCTGTATTCCATCGGGCGTTAACAACACGGTATATAAAACAATATTCTGAGTATTTTCTATCATTTTCTGTGGGCTTCCAGAATATAATTGAACGAGCACTAAATCAGTCCTTTCTAACGGTTGGCTTTTTAATGCACACTCTTCAGCAGCCTTTAAATAGTCACCGTCATCAAGCTGTATTTCCAGTTTTTCTGCAATTTGTGAGAGTGATTGACTAAAGGTTGACGCAACTAACCATGGTTTTGCGACACACTTTGCTGCTATCAAGCCATGAGATACTGTTTCATATACTGATAAGTTGAGCTGTGACTGCTGCATTAACACATCAATCACATCCACTAAACCACCCTGCGGCCCATCCAGATTATCAACAGCAAAAACTGTATCGCCAATACTTGCTACCACCTGATTTACCAGTACTCTTACTGACTGCTGTTCAGAGGGAGGAAATAATAATTTTGTCTGAACTTCATCAAAACCAGCACAAAAACTCAATTGAACTGTTTCTGGAATATGTATTTTATTTAGCTTTTCCTGCAAATCAGATTCACCTATTCCCACTGAGCGTATAGTAATAAGGTGGTCTGGCTGTAAAGAAAACCGTTGTACCAATTGAACAGCTATTGTTGCATCAAACATCGCTTTCATTTCATAGGGCACACCAGGAACAAAAACAAACCAACAGCGATTTTGTTGCACAGCAAAACCAGGTGCTGTTCCCCATTTATTATCAATTCGCTCGGAACCCTGAGGGAAAAAAGCCTGCTTTCGATTTACTTCGGCCATGGCTCGCTTTCGCCCAGAAAAAAACTGTACTATTTGCTCTAGAGCAACCGAGTCTAATTGTAAAGGCCGTTCAAATGCCTCAGCCACCGCTTGTGCAGTTAAATCATCAATAGTGGGTCCCAGACCACCAGTACAAATACAACAGTCGGCACGAAAAGAGATTTCCTTTAACAAGGTTTTCAAATCCTGTAAATTATCGCCTACACTCGTGTGTCGTTTGACAACAAAGCCCAAATCCGCAAGTTTTTGCGATAACCATGCGGCATTCGTGTCTACTACTTGCCCCGTAAGAACTTCTTCGCCTTGAGAAAATATTTCTACCTTTGGCTGCATTATTATCTTCACCTAAACTTATTAGAGTTGGCTTTATATTTGATAAACAATCGTAGGAGCGGTCTTCAGCTGCGAATGAAAAACATGCTTTTTTTATTTCGCGGCTAAAGACCGCTCCTACAACAAGCCTAACGGCTAATAAAGTCACCAAAAGCACGGCTTCCATCGCCAGTCTCAATCGTATCAACGACCGTTAATGTTTGCGCATCAATCACAGAAACAGTCCCATCAAACCAGTTTGCAACATAGACATGACGATCATCAATATGGGTACTGATCCCTTCGGGCTTTTCACCGACTTCAATTTGTTTAATTTCTGTTAGTGTACTGGTATCAATGACAGAAACACTGCTGTCATCCTGGTTGGTCACAAATAATAAGCTCTCATCTAACGCTAAAGCTAATGCGTAAGGTCTTCCGCCCACTTCAACCCGTGCTTCCCGTTTTAAATTCTTTGTACTCAGAACAGACACATCATTACTTTCTACATTCGCACTATAAAGCCGGTCCCCTTTTTTATCCAGAGTGATACCAAAGGGATGAGCGCCTACCTTTGTGGTATTTCTAATACTTAATTTCGTCAAATCAATTTGCGAAATAGTATCATCCATACGATTTGCAACATAAAGCCAGCGATTATCAGGACTGACAACCAGTCCTGATGGAGACTTTCCAACAGTCATTTTTTTCACTAATTGTAGGTTATTACTGTTAAAAATTGAAACTGTATTTTCATACCAATCAGCAACAAAGATACGTTGCCCATCAGGGCTTGCTGCAATACCTACCGAAGCCCCACCAACGGTTACATGCTTTATTTGTTGTAAATTATTTATATCTAAAACAACAAAACCTTCACCTTCCGGCGTGCTAATATAAACCTGATTCAATTGATGATTAACCGCAACTCCAACCGGTTTACCTTTAACAGGTATTGATTTAATAACCTCATTGGTTTTCAAATCAATAACCGCGACATTATTATCTAACTGGTTAGTGATAAAAGCATATGATTGAGCCAAAAGACTTGAACTCGTGGAGAATAACAGGATTACAGAAAAGTACTGTGCAAAAAACTTGAATGGCATATCGAATCACTAACCTTGATGAGAAAAAATTGTTAGCCTGGTAGAGTTAGTCTCTATAGGCAAAGGAATGCGTATGGAATAATATTGATAGGCAGGGAGGGCAAAAGCCTTTTTCGCACTATTTCTTAAACATAACAGATACGTTAACCTACATTATAGCATTTGATGGCGCACTATCGCTTTTCCCATCTTAGGCAACTCGTAATAAATAACCCATCCATCTTGCTTGTCTTTTTGTCCGTCTTCAGTGTTGTAGAAATAGTTTCGTAGCCTGCTATGCGCCTATTTCTACGCTTTGAAGACAAACAAAAACCCTGCGCAATATGGGGGGGTATTTATTGCGTGTTACCTTACATAGTTTGTATCAATGTGTCCGAAATAATCAGAGCATTGTAGGTGCGAATGCATTCTCTCAATACGAATGAACTCAAACCCGCAAAACTAGCTTAAGCACTGCCAGTTTTTCAACGACTGACAAAATTGTGCGTTAGAAGCCTATTA
>CAYZUM010000321.1:0-3454 GCA_964481455.1 uncultured Methylomonas sp.
AGACGAACAAAAAGACTAGCAAGATGGGTGGGTTATTTGTTGCGAGTTACCTTAGGTGAATGGCAAAACCACCTTGCAGCATTTACTAAACCAATGGAAGGCCATCTCTAAACGGCACAAGGAAGAAATACTGACGGCCGTAAAACTGGAAATGAAAAAAGTCATTGCGCATTAAACCTATAGTGCATCTCTTGAATATAAACTCAAAAAACCTATGTCGAATAACGCGTGTCCTATAGAGCCCTTAATATCATCAAAATATTGTCAATTATCAGTTTGCATGGAATGTAATATCGTTAACCTCAGCTTGCCAGGACGAATATCTTTTCAATTTGATACACAGCAATTTATTGAAATTTCAGAAACTTTTCATAACGCAACACAAATACTCAGAGCAAAAAAATCTCTGAATCAGAACGATACACAAACACTTGAATTAAACCAAATACACTAGGAAGTGATTTATGAAAATAGGATTATTTTATGGCAGTGACACCGGCAATACCGAATGTGTTGCAGAAATATTGCGCGACCAGATAGGAGAAGAAGTCGTGGACATTCATGAGGTTTTTAAAACGGATCTGCAAGATACCATTATGCAGTATGATTTTATCATACTAGGAGTTCCTACCTGGTACGATGGTGAAATGCAAAACGAATGGGCAAATAAACTAGAAGATCTAGCCAAGGTAGACTTAAGCAACCATAAAGTCGCGGTCTATGGCCTGGGCGATCAGGAAGACTGGGGAGAATATTTTTGTGATGCCATGATGCCTTTAGCCGTGACAGCCCAGGAATCTGGCGCGACAATTATTGGTCACTGGCCCTCTGAGGGGTACGACTTTGAAGAATCCAAGGCATTAGTTGATGAACAGACGTTTATCGGCCTGACTCTGGATGAAGATCGGCAATCTGAATTAACGGTTACCAGAATCGAAATGTGGTTAAAGCAATTACTGGCCGAGCTTGGTGTAAATAATTGGCAAACCCAACTTTCTTAGAACAATTTCAAACGGTGCAGTCAAGCAAAGAATATTTTGCATTAAAGCCTAACAGTCCTGATTGAGAATACCCCAAATGAAGCAAGAGAAAAGATATAACGACCAGCCATGGAAAGATAAAATAATACTGGCCAACAAAGCTTTTTCTGCAGGAGAA
This sequence comes from uncultured Methylomonas sp., assembly GCA_964481455.1. Lineage (GTDB taxonomy): Bacteria > Pseudomonadota > Gammaproteobacteria > Methylococcales > Methylomonadaceae > Methyloprofundus. The sequence continues at coordinate 1,159 of CAYZUM010000321.1, forward strand.
ATAACACCGTCCTTCGTGCATTCCCTGACAGCGCTCAGAATCGCCCAGCAATTATTTAATGAATATAAAAGTACCAATCCCTTGCCGTATTCACTCACGGCGGCATTGGTCATTTCCTATCTTAATATCGCCGATTGCTGGGCAGCGAAACATAAAAAAAAGCAGCAGATTCTCTGTTTAATTGAAATTTACGACTACCTAAAAGCTATGTTATGCAACCCAGGTATAACATCGGCCTTAAGTCACCAGATATATGGTGGCGCAAGTAAAATTTATCTAGAACTATGTATTTGCTTTAAGGAAATCGATGCCCAGCAGTTACTTCAAAAAACTGAAAACGATTTTGCTACTTTGTCAACACTCTATCAGGCTCAGCTAAGAACATTACATTAATAAATTGCATATGCCGCAACACTCGCCTGCCTCGTTTTATTCATTGTATTTATTTATATTTTGAGTATAATGGCCGCTCTATTTTCTGGTCCTGATGGAAGTTTACTCTCTCCCGAAGATTAAAAGGGAAGTTTGGTGCTGCTCTAAGCCAATGCCAACGCTGCCCCCGCAACGGTCATTAAGTTTAAAATCTGCAAGAACCACTGTGCTTTGCATGGGAAGGTCATGATTTTAGTTGTTCATACTTACAAGCCCGGAGACCTGCCAGAAACTATATTTGGTGCAGCGGCGGGCTGTTGACGGAATGAATTAGCCCTTCTTAGCTATTTTTTCTTTTTTTTCCTCTGCTGTGTTGTCACACTTTTTTGCGCGGGCGGCGCAGAGGGAATTATGAAGAAAATTTTTATTGCCACTCCTACAATAACAAACAACCTGAATTCAGGCAATACTGAAAACAAAGTAACAGGAATAATAGGCCACGCCCGTTCAACTAAAGTACCTTCTGTCAATGCAGGAATCACGCGTCAGCGCGCATCCAGAGCAAAAGCCACGGTTAACCCCAGTAGAATCAGCTTAAAGCCGATTAATTTAGCCATGGGCGAATTAAATCCAAACCATAAATCATAACCGGCAAATAATGATAAGCCATCCAAAACCCGGTTATCACTTGAACAATTGAAGCTGGCATACCGACGCATTCATATTTTCCTTGAAAATTAAAAGCCCTTCGACATCTTAGTTTTTCAGCACACCAGGTAAAATAATCAGAGCCAGAACCAAATGGCCTTCAGTTCATATAGTGGCAGCCAGTACAAGCAGTGTTAAAATTAATGGGTACACAGGCTCTCTTTTTTGTTTTAAAAGCAGTAAGGTAAGGCGCAATAAATAAACGACCCATATTGCGCAGGATTTTTGTTTGTCTTCCATTAGTAGAAATAGGCGCATAGCTGGCGACGAAACTTTTTCTATCAAAAAGAAGACGAACAAAAAGACTAGCAAGATGGGTGGGTGTGGGTGTGTATTGCGAGTTACCTAAGGTAACTTGCAAATAATAACTTACTCATTAACACAAAATAACAAGCGTTGCTACACATTTAGTCTATATCTTATCACTTTGGCTCGTTTATCTATTGCGCGTTACCTAAACCCTTGTCACTCAATTTGTAACACTATCACTCTGCCGAATACCTGGTTTCATAACTGCCTGCCAGATAACACCTGTTACAAAGCATAACAAGATCAATAGCGCAATCCAGTACATATCATCCATTTCGGGGACTTCCTGCTCTGTTTTAACCTCTTCTAATTTCTGTCCTTGTACCGTCTGTGCTCCATTCATTGATTGAGTAGGTGCTGATGGTGCTAACAGAGCCGGTAATGGGTTTATGCCAAACCCTTGCGCCTGTTGATTGACAAATTCGGTCATTTTTTCATTATCGGTTTTTATATCGTACTGCGTGGCTAATTCGATATAAGCCTGCACTAACTCACGTACGACAGCCTTATCGGCGGCCCAGTAATCCTTACGCACTGCCTCCAGCATCCTTTCTATCATCTGCGCCTGACTATGATTATTCGCTGCTGCAAACCATTGCTTGATATCTAGCTGGTATTTATCCTGCACATAGACTTCAAAGAATTCCTGCCAGTGGTCAGCTCGAACAAAACTGGGATCGACGACTTGCCAGCCCCAAAAATTATTAAGATTATCCAGCATATTTAATGCGCCCGCATAGCCTTCTTTTTGCATTTCTTTAATCCAGCGCGGATGAAACGAGCGTGTGCGTAGTTCTTTAGCAAGAAATTTTGCAATACTCTCGGTACGTGCTCGTTTAGGGTCGCGTAAATTCGAAATATACAGTTCTGGGCTAACGCCGTCAAGGCGACGAACGGCCAAGGAAAG
>CAYZUM010000322.1:0-3452 GCA_964481455.1 uncultured Methylomonas sp.
ATAGCAAGTTATTTTTTTATTTTTATCCTTTGCCCTAAAATTTAAAGTAGATACGCTCTGTAGGTATATGTGTTGGTATTTCACCTTTCAATAATAGGAATACCAACAAAAATACCAACATATTGTGGGTCTTTCATGGGTTCCCATGATACAGCATAAGACATAAAAAAACCCGCTAAGCCTTTCAGCTTGCGGGTTTAAATGCCGTATGAGACGGCATGATATTACAATTTTGTGCGATGGCCTGACTCACATTCATTAGATAATTAATTGATTTTAATCAGTTTAATTTATCAATAATTTTAAAAGACCAACAAAAAGACCAACAAAAAGACCAACAAAAAACCGAGCTTGATTGATTCTCTATGATTCCGAATGAGACAATCAAAAGCGGCATGTGTTACCTCAACCCATATATTGAATTCAATTACACATTTCGGTCTTGAATAGATAAAAGTAAAAAATTCGTCCCAACTTACCCCGCCTAGTCCCGTCTTAATCATAGTAATATTTAATAATTAGTCCAGTAATCTTAATTGAAAGCATTTTCATGGATATAAAAGGAAATACCAGGGAAAGTGTGTTGCAGGTGAATATAAATTCTTTCTGCTATGGGTTTGGCTTGCTCCTGATCCACTCCTAACCGTATTAATTCTAATGGCAAACATTCATCAATAACTTGTATAAGCAGCGCGTTTTTTCGCTTAGTTGGGATTTTTGTTTTTAATACCATATAAACCCATGGCAGGCTTCTTCTGTATTTTATCGCTAATTCAGCATGATTAGAGCCATTGAATTCATTAAGAACACAACTATATTCTTCCTCCTTTTTTTTATGCTCATTAAAAAAAGGAATATAGATGTAAGACCCTTTAAAACTTAATGCAAGTAATTTTATTGTTGTATTCATACATGAGGCCGCCACTTTTTCTGATTCTGAACTTTTTAGTACCTCATTATATGAGAACCGTTTCAACTCAGTTACCACTACATCATTCATTTTTTTGCTCATAACGTATTTATTCCCTAGCCGTGAAAATACTATAGCCAAGGATTAAACAGGATTAACAAAATGCATTGTTTTAATTACGTTTAATACAATACGTTTTGTTAATCCTGTTTAATAAACTGTAATATTTACTTCTTAAAATGGGCAATACAGAATGTATAGGGAACTTGTAGACCTGAAAAACCAGTTTCAGGATGAGCGAACACAGCTTAAAACAGACGTTAAAGAACTGAAAATCATACTGGAAAATCCAGATTTAGCACCGTTTGATGAGCTTTATGCAGCAAGCCGAATGACTGAAGCAAAATCAAAAGATCAGCTTGAGGGATTAAAAACAGCGGACAAGTTGATTAAAGAAATAGAGAAAGAACGTGCTGAATTATTAACACAAAATGAAGCTTTTACCTTAAAAGCGAATGAGGCAAAACAGGTATTACCCTCTAAGGAAGCCCGGCTATTATCAGTCGAGAATGAGATTAATTCGTTAGAGTGGAAAATAAAGGCGTTGATAGATGCCGAAGTTAAAAAACGCCTGGTAACGAAAACAAAAAAATACAGACGTTTAGCTCTTGATCTACTGAATACATTAATAGAAATTGATGCGCTAAATGCTGTTATCACAGAGAACCCACACGAAAACCCCGCCAAATATGTATTACAAGTCGATTCGTTACCAGATGCTAAACTTGATGACTTCGATAACCTTCACCCTTGGCAATGGCAACCATCAGGCAAAAAGCTTGTTTTTCCTCGTGAAGCGGCCTTTCCTGCTGTTCACAATAAACACTTAAGTCTTATAGAAGAAATAAAAGGTAACCTCTATGGAAAATAATACCCCTCTTAATATTGGCGCGTTGACACCCACACGCCAAGAATTATTAACCAACGCACTGGAAAGCCATAGCGTTGATTTAGCCAGCGGTAAATTTACCGAAATCAGCCAGGAAAGCTTATCAAAAATCGGGCTTACTTCAACAGAAATTAACGCACTTGAACAAGCTAACTCAGAAAGTGGACTTGATGCGACATTGACTATTCCAGGTAGTGCTATACCAAGCATTGAAAACAACCCTTTTACAAAAGATAAGTGGAACCCTGAAATGCAACGCCAGCTTCACGACACCAACCCAGCTAAAGCAAAACAGCTAATGCGTGAAGCGGGGCTTTTGAAGTAACTTTAATTCAGTTAATACATTAACCACTATTTTTAGGACATTGACCAATGGAAGATGAAATACAAGAAGAAGCAGCAGCTGCACCGAATAGCGATACTCCTGAAGAAGCAAAGCAAGACAGTTTGGTTGTAGACGAAACTAACGACCAGGCCACGTTAAGTAATGAACCTGAAGAAAATCAATTAAGTGATTTTGCCACTCAATTTGAACGTGAAACAGGCTACAAAGACTTTACCTCCCTGAAGGCAGCCCATCAGGAACAAGTTGGAATGCTAGAAGAACATGCAATTGAGATTGAAAATAAATTTCAACAGTCACAAATTAAATTTAGCATTGTTAGTTTGGCCTCTAAAGCTGTATCACCTGAGTTTATTTGTCAATCTCTTGCCCATAGAGCAAGCTGTGATGAGGAAGAAAATGTCACGATAGAGGGTAAGCCAGCTAATGAATTTATTGCAAACTTTCTTGATGCCAATCCATTTTTAGCTAAAGCTGTCGGTGGCCAAGGATCCGGAGCACCAGCAGGAGCAAACTTGATAGAAAAACCCAAACATATCACCCGCCAAACCTTTGAAAGTTTATCACAAACTGAACGAAATAAATTTATCAATCGTGGCGGAACAGTCCTTGATTAAAACACAATTCCAATTTAAAAAGAGATAAAGAAAATGGCTAATACATTAACAAATCTGATTCCCACCTTATACGCTGCAATGGATATTGTTTCGCGTGAACTAGTGGGCTTTATTCCAGCAGTCACCTTAGACCCATCAACCGCAAGAGGGGCGCTAAACCAACCTGTAACAAGTGCTGTTGCACCTGTATCAGATGCAACAGATATTATTGCTGGTGTTACCCCGCCTGATGATGGAGACCAGGACATTGATAGTACCGGCATCATAATTACTAAATCCCGTCGTGTTCCTGTCCGCTGGACAGGTGAAGAAGTACGCGGGGTTAATAGTGGACCAGGGCATAATATTTTATTGGTCAATCAGTTTGCTCAAGCAATGCGAACTCTCTGTAATGAAATAGAAGGGGATTTATCCACGCTGTATTTGGCCAGTTCACGAGCTTATGGTGTCGCTGGCACGACTCCTTTCTCTATTGACCTTTCTGGTACGGCCAACATATTAAAGGTGTTATTGGACAATGGAGCCCCAAATTCAGACTTGCAATTAGTGATGAATACAACGGCTGGAGCTAATTTACGCACACTAGGGCAAGTGAATAAGGTAAATGAGTCGGGTGATACTAGTTTATTACGT
>CAYZUM010000323.1:0-3444 GCA_964481455.1 uncultured Methylomonas sp.
AATGAAGGTGACAGGAGTCCCTGAATTTCACGAAGTAGCATGGCGCGCCTGTCAAGATCATTTAATTTTACTGATTAGGCCTCTTTAGCGCGCTGAACAAACGCACTATCTGCGCAATACCCTGAAGCCTATTATCGTATTTACACCCACAATACTAGATGTCATCTAGCTATCTACTCAAATTGATCAGTCCTGCCTAAACTGCAGCGATAGAATCATGCTATTATTACTTGTTAATAATACTTTGAGATAATCAATCTCATGGCAAGGACACTGTCTTCTCATGGTTGAATAACTGATTATCCCAGTAATACACTCCTTTTCCTTGCCTGCTTTACTCTATGCACAACAAACTTTTATATTACCGCCTTATCCCCGTTGTTTTCGCACTAATCGCCTTAAGCCTTTGGCTACAACCCAGTTTTTTTCAACGAGCAGCCGGAATAAATCTACCGGCAGGTCAACACCCTCAACTTAAGCAAGCCCTAAAAATCGAAAAACCATGTGTAGACTTACACCCCGAATGGCGCGCTGCACAAGTAATCGATGGCGTTGAAATAGCGGAGTCCTTACTCTGTGAACCGGATAATCCATACAATATCGCGGCCTTTGTGCTGGGAATGAATAATATTTCTATGCATACTCTCATGAGTAGTCGCATCGCCGAAGATGCTTTAACAAAAAGTGATGATCTGGATGGCGATGGCGACCCAGACATTATCCATATAAAGCTGGAAGTACTTGAGCTAAACGGTGCAACACCCGATAGCCCGGAAACATTTCCAAGCTATGATATTGCCCCTGGCATACAACCAGGTATGTGGGCTTTTTCACCTAAATTACGCGGCATGAGTGTCAAAAATTTCCGCTCAAAAAAAGCCAATGCTATTTTGCGCGCCCCCTCCCCTGTCATTCGCGTAGAACAAGGAGACAAGGTCTATATTACACTGGAAAATACTCATTACTTTCCCCATACTCTACATTTTCACGGGGTAGATCATGCTTTTAAAACCTCAACAGGTGGTGATAATGACGGCGTCCCCGTCACTGGGGAAAAGCCTGTCATGCCAGGCTCTACACGCACCTATGAATTAAAACCACGCCACGCAGGCACGATGCTATACCACTGCCATGTCCAGACTGATAAACATTTAATGATGGGCTTAAATGGCATGTTCGTGGTTGAAGAAAACAAACCTAATAACTGGGTACAAACTTTTAATGTCGGCGCTGGGCATGTCCGCCACTCTTCAGTCGCGATTAAAGAAAAGTTTGATCGTGAATACGATTTACATTATCAATCTATCGATAAAAACCTGGCAAAAACCATACAACAATCTAATGATATACGTGTTATCTCAGAGCAAATGCACCGGGTTTACAATATGAGTGAGTCTAATGAAAATTATTTCATGCTAAACGGCCACTCCTTCCCCTTCACGTTACGCGATGCATTAGTCATTGCCAAACCAGACGAAGATATTAAATTACGCATACTCAATACTCAGCACAGCAGTATAGCCATCCATATACATGGGCATAAGGCGACCATTACCGATTATGACGGCGTACAGCAAAACCCAGCCGCTCAAATTACACGTGATGTCTATGATCTATCAGCCGCTCAACGTATTGATTTACATTTACAAACAATTAATGATGGCTTACACAGTTACGGTGAAGGAGTCTGGCTGTTTCATGATCATGTCGAAATGGGCGTTGCCAATGATGGCATGAGCCCAGGCGGAAACATAGCCTTACTGGTTTATGAAAGCCTATTGAATGAACAAGGCATGCCGGCGGGACTGCGTGAAGATGCTTTAGATGATGTGATGACGAATAGTTATTATGCCAAACAACGACCTCTCTGGGGAAAGCTAGAAGCAGGAAAGCTTAACCCTGATTACCTACGCATCATTATTTTTGGTTTATTGATAGGCCTTATTTTTGGACTTATTATTTTTATTATTCATGGTTTAAATAAGGCTGACTAATGAAAAATATAACACTCTTTCTTTGCTTTTGTTTTTTGGCAGCCCCTGCTTATTCTGCAATGAAGCACGGTAATATGATCATGGATGACAAAGGCATGATTATGAATAATAACCCTGACAAGTTACCACGAGACTGTCAGGCAATTTCTGAAGAGATTGACATGACTATCCGGGGTGGAAAAAAATTTGCTAAAGATTTTGCTGGCAAAATGTTTACCTATGATAAACGTAACTGGCAAGTACCTGGCTGTGCTCGTATTAATGTGACCTTTATCAATGAAGATGATATCCGTCACCAATTTATGATTCATGGCTTACCTGGCTATCTGTACCCAAAAGGGATGTTTACGATTGAATTGTACGGCAAAGGCCAGAAAACAGGGTCGTTTATCATCCCTAGCCGTGATTATACTTACTACATACACTGTGAAGTCTCGCAGCACACTGAAAAAGGCATGAAAGCTCAGTTAAAAGTGGGTAAAGGCACAGGTAATTTAGACAGTATTCTAGGCCTAACTGCCCCTTTAACACCTGATTTATATCCTATCAACAACACTGATTACACCTGGATTACTTTGGTTTTTAGCATAATGATTGGTGCAGTTTTAATAAGATTTTTGAGTCGTTATCTAGCAGCAAGACAGGAAGATTTGGACTCTTAGGAGCAGAAATACTTGAGAAATTTTTTAAGGCTACGTATGCAGGTTTAAGCACTACCTGTCGTGCGAATGAATTCGCACCTACTGATGAATAGCTTATTGCGCGTACATTCCTGCTAGCACCTTAAAATTCAGATCATTATTGATACTTCTCGCGATTACGGATGCAGACACACACGAAATACATCTAAAACCTGACCTTTCCTAAAAAGACACTTTTTGAAATTCCCAACGAATAGGGTTACCGATATAATAACCCTGAATATAATCAACCCCTATTTCTTCTAATTTCATTGCAATTTCAGCATTCTCAACAAATTCAGCAATAGTCTTTATTCCCATTTTATGCCCTATTTTCGTAATCGCTGCCACCATAACGAGATCAACAAGGTCATGTAAGATATCTTTGACAAACATACCATCAATTTTTAAAAAATTAACCGGTAGGTTTTTAAGATATCCAAAGGAGGATAAGCCGCTCCCAAAATCATCTAATGAAAACTTACATCCTGTCTCTTTTATCACGTGTATAAAGTGACGTGCTGTTGTGAAATTTGCTATCGTGGCAGTTTCGGTAATTTCAAAGCATATTTTTTCCGTGTCTATTTTGCTGCTCAATAATAAATTTTTTGTGTAGCTGAGAAAATCTTTTTCCCCTAATGACTGTCCAGATATATTAATCGAATAACAATTATTTTCTAATAGTCCACTATTCCTTTCTAGTATGTCTATGGTATTTTTGTATCTACTTTAAATTTCAGGGAGAAGAGAATATCAGGTAGGCAATGCTT
>CAYZUM010000324.1:0-3441 GCA_964481455.1 uncultured Methylomonas sp.
ATACGAACAAAAATACTGCCCAATATTGGACGTTTATTTATTTCCAGCTCCCTAATTAGTCGAGTAGAGATGTTTTCGCTGTATGATAGACAGACTATTTGCTAAAGTTCTTAAAATTAAAGTTAAAAATGTCTTCTACAGTGACTACAATATTTAAAACCCTTTTTTTTATCCTTAGCTATTTTAGTTTATCTGCCTGTAATGAACAGGTACTTAACAATCCCTATCCTGCCGATTCAGTAAAAAACAATCAGGCCGTTTTATATTCCTCTTTTTCAGAACGCCCGCGACACTTAGATCCTGCAAAATCATATAGCTCGAATGAATATGTGTTTATCGGTCAAATATATGAGCCGCCCTTTCAGTATCACTTTCTCAAACGTCCCTATGAACTGGAGCCACTAACCGCAACACAAATGCCTGAGGTTATCTATCTGGATAAATCTGCCAGGTCTTTAACTAAAGGTACTCCAGTTGAAGACATTGCCTATACTGATTATCTCATTGAGATAAAGCCAGGTATTCGCTATCAACCCCACCCAGCCTTAGCAAAAAATGAGTTAGGACAATTTTTATATCATCAGCTGACAGATGACCAGCTTTCTGCCATTAATGTGTTAACTGATTTTAGTCAGACAGGTACTAGGGAGTTGGTTGCGGCAGACTATGTGCATCAAATTAAACGCCTGGTGCACCCAGAAATTTCCTCTCCCATTGCAGAATTAATGAAGCAATATATCGTTGGCTTGGGAGATTATGGCGTATCACTAAAAGGTAAGGCGCGTACTTCTTTACCTGACTCCCAAATTAGCGGTGTTTCAGTCATTGATAAGTACCGTTATAAAATTCGGATTAAAGGTAAATATCCACAGTTTATTTACTGGCTAGCGATGCCATTTTTTGCACCGATGCCGTGGGAAGCAGATGCCTTTTATAGTCAGCAGGGACTGAAAGATAAAAACATTACGCTAGACTGGCAGCCATTGGGAACAGGGCCGTATATGCTGGAAGAAAATAATCCAAATTTGCGTATGGTCATGCTGAAAAACCCCAATTTTCATACAGAATACTACCCTTCGGAAGGCGAGCCAGGTGATAAACAAAAAGGCTTGCTAAAGGATGCAGGTAGACAACTGCCCTTTATTGATAAAGCGGTGTATAAACTAGAAAAAGAAAATATTCCTTATTGGAATAAATTCTTGCAAGGTTATTACGATGCGTCGGGTGTTGCGTCGGATAGTTTTGATCAGGCGGTACAATTTACCGGTGATGGCGAATTAGGCCTTACTCAGGCAATGCAAGAAAAAGGCATACAATTACAAACAGCGGTGAAAAGCTCTATTTCTTTTGTTGGCTTTAATATGCTGGATGCTGTTGTTGGGGGGAATGGTGAGAGAGCTCGAAAACTACGCCATGCTATTTCTATCGCGATAAATTATGAGGAATATATTTCAATTTTTATGAATGGGCGAGGTATTGCTGCACAAGGCGTTATACCGCCTGAAATTTTTGGCTTTTCATCAGGAGAGCAGGGGATAAACCCTTACGTCTATGAATGGGATGGCAATAAAGCACAACGTAAACCGATAGCAGATGCCTTACAGTTAATGCAGGAAGCGGGTTATGCTAAGGGGATAGATAAAAATACTGGAGAAGCGCTGATTTTATACTTCGACACTGCCGCCAGTGGGCCAGATGAAAGAGCGCGTTTAAACTGGTTTCGCAAGCAGTTTGCAAAATTAGGGATACAAATAGTGATTCGAGCGACAGACTATAATCGTTTTCAGCAAAAAATGCTGAATGGCAATGCACAAATTTTTATGTGGGGCTGGAATGCAGACTACCCAGACCCAGAGAACTTCTTTTTCTTATTATATGGTGCTAATGCCAAGGTCTTACATGGCGGTGAAAATGCGGTCAATTACCAGAATAAAGAGTTTGATCGTTTATATAAAAAGATGAGTAATATGGAAAATAGTCCAGAAAGGTTAACGCTGATTCAGAGAATGCTGGAGATACTGCGTTATGATGCCCCCTGGGTGTTTGGAGTGCATCCCAAAAGCGTTTCTCTTTACCATAGTTGGTGTCATAATTTAAAGCCTAATCTGATGGCGAATAATAAGCTTAAATATTTACGTATCGACCCTCAGCAGCGGCAAATATTAAGGCAACAATGGAATCAACCAGTACTATGGCCTATTTTACTAATCCTCGCCTTTATTATTGTCATAACTCTTCCTGCTATACGTAGTTTTCAACGCCGTGCACAGGAAACTATAAAATAATGTTTAACTATATCCTGCGTCGTTTTTTGTATGCGTTCCCGTTATTATTAGGGGTTAATATACTGACTTTCGTCTTATTTTTTATCGTCAATAGCCCAGATGATATGGCCAGAATGCAGTTAGGTCAAAAGCACGTCACAGAACAGGCTATTGAAAATTGGAAGCAACAGCGAGGCTATCATTTACCTTTACTGATAAATCAAGGTGTGTCAGGAGTTGATAAAATTAAAGAAACGATTTTTTATCAAAAATCCCTGCGCCTTTTTGCGTTTGATTTTGGTATGTCGGACAGTGGCAGAAACATCGGTGCAGATATACAACAACGTATGTGGCCCAGCTTAGCCGTTGCTCTACCTTCACTTATTGTTGGCTTGCTGGTCAATATTACGGTGGCGTTAATGATGGTACTGTTTCGGCAAAGTTATCTTGAGTTTGGCATTATTGTGCTCTGCGTTATTATCATGTCGATATCATCTCTGTTTTATATTATAGGCGGCCAGTTTATCGTCGGGAAATTGCTGATGCTGGTGCCTATTTCTGGTTATGATACCGGGATTAATGCTTATAAGTTCCTTATCCTACCAGTGTTAATCAGCGTTGTTGCAGGTGTTGGAGCGGGAGCACGATGGTATCGCACTTTATTTTTAGAAGAAATCGAGCAGGATTATGTGCGTACCGCACGCGCGAAAGGATTGACAGAAACGCAGGTGTTATTTAAACATGTCTTAAAAAATGCCATGATTCCAATTCTTACCGGCGTGGTGGTTATCTTGCCTTTGCTCTTTATGGGAAGCTTGATCACAGAATCATTTTTTAGTATACCGGGCTTGGGGAGTTATACGATTGATGCGATTAATAGACAGGATTTTGCGATTGTTAGAGCAATGGTTTTTTTAGGGTCTGTGCTGTATATCATCGGTTTATTATTGACTGACATATCTTATACTTTCGTTGATCCACGAGTGCGATTATCCTGAAGGAAATCTGCATTCCTAAGGGATATGGAAAAAAATAATTACCCGTTCCTGTCAGTTTATCACCCCCTTTATCGTAGGCTGGAATAGCGCGAGCGTTTTCCGGCATTTTTTGGGTGATTACCCAAAGCAGGCGCGCCATGCTACTTCGTGAAATTCAGGGACTCCTGTCACCTTCATTC
>CAYZUM010000325.1:0-3439 GCA_964481455.1 uncultured Methylomonas sp.
TTACCATGAGCTATCTGAGAAGCTGGCAATCAAAATGAGCGAACGGTGAGTTGTAAGTTGCTGGTTATTTATTCGGTAGTGGGTCAAACCTGTGATTATTGTTTAGTTACAAGTTATGCAATAGTCCGAGATATAAGGGGTTAACGTAATAGGGAGAATATTAAAACCACAGGTTTGACCCACTACCAAATACCCCCCCATATTGCTAGTCTTTTTGTTCGTCTTCTGCGTTGTAGAAACAGTTTCGTAGCCAGCTATGCGCCTATTTCTACTAATAGAAGACAAACAAAAACCCTGCGAAATATGGGTAGTTTATTTATTGCGCGTTACCTTACCTAAACACTCATCGTATATCCGAATAGATTCCAGTCTCTGTCAATACTGCTTCCAAGCAATATCTAAAGCCTGCCTAAATTCACAAGTAAAACTGTTTTCTGCATCCTCCCATAATAATTCAAGGGTACCTTTTAAACCGCCATTTCTATTGGATACTCGGATATTGAACTCTAGCAGTAAGGCGATTAGCTGATGATTGAAAGCCGTTTTTTGTTTCATGGCAAGTTCTCGCAATCGCATGACAGTCTGTCATTGTTGTTGCTCTTCACTCTTTCCTTTAATAAACGTTATTTCAGGAAGCTGGGCTGCCTGAACAATAGCGAGTGCATCATTTTTATCTGTTTTCTGGTTTTGCCTGACAGTTGTTACCAGCTTAGCTGAAATAAGGCGCGCCTCATGCCCCGCTTCAATGACCTTTTGTTTCCAGTAGTTTGATGTACCACAGGCTTCCAATATAATAGTGGTGGGCTTGTCTTAAAAAGCCAGAGAAGAAATTCGTGATGTGTCATTTCCTTGTTGGAATGCACTTTTTGGTTTGTATAAAGACACACTTGAATGACTTCTTTTGCCAAATCAACACCAACGGTAGTATTCTTCATTGTCAGGACGCCTTAAATATATCTTGTTTGAGAGCCGTTATATTAAGTACTTAGGCATTATTATTTTAACTAAAATTATGAGGGTAGAAATTCATGACTTTAGTTAATATTTTCTATTTTTTTGTAAAAATATATTCAAATTTCCAAAAATTACACTGAAAATTGGAGATTTTATACTTTTTCAAAAAGGTTAAATCAATTTTGCTTGAGTACTTACTACCTCTTTTGGGGTGGGGGAGTTCAATTATCTATTTCTATCAAAAAGAAAACGGACAAAAAAACAAGCACGATGGGTGGGTTATTTATTGCGAGTTGTCTTAGATAACGACATTGGCAGGAAAACCTGAAACCAGCGTTGATTGCTGTATTTGCCCATTTTTATCATAAAAACTCATTAACCCCTCGTGGTCACACAACCAAAACTCTACTGCCCCTTTCTCGAAATACAGGGCTTTCTTGCGTGCCATTTCAATAGATGTATTGCTAGGTGACAGTACTTCCACGCATATCATTGGCGCAAAAGACGAAGAAATATTATTTTTAATTGCTTCTGACTGCTCCTTTGTCAACCATGCAACATCCGCTACTTTAACACCGTCAGATGTTTCAATTGGAAACTCAGGGACAATTTTTCCCGCATCCAAATGATCTCTTAAAAGACTCATTATTTCTGCCTGAAAAAACACATGTCTGATGCTAGCCGGACTCATAACAACCTGACCTTGTTTGTTAAGTTCTATTTTATAGGGTAAATCATGAAGTGTTTTATCTTCACATACTTGTTGCCAATTCATGCAAGCTAGCCTCTATTTTTTGAAAAGTGTATTTTAATTTAGCCTGAATTCAGGTTAAACAATAACCATGACATATCCAGTTATAAGATTTGCAGACTTCTCCAAAAACAAATAAGAATAACAACCTATCATCCTCGTTTTCATAAATATCTTCTTGTCTATCGCCTCTTGAGGTAACATGATATAACGCACCTGGAAATTCCAGTCTCAGTCGCCTACCCATAAAAATAACCTAGTTCAAAATCATATAATACACAAGACCTGACACCATTTCTTGTTTCATGGTTTGAAAGCCTTTAATTCTAGCTCTTTCACAACCTTAAAATGTTTTATATTGCTTGAAACAAGAGTCATATTATTTTCAACCGCTGTAGCAGAAATAATAGCATCTCCAGACCTCATATTTGATGAAAGAGCATGCTCTTCTACATATATTAATGCCCTGTGCCCAATATTCTCTGTTAATGGTAATATAGAAAACTCAAACTCAGAGATAAAGTCTTTCACGTATTTATGATGAATTTTGTTTTTTGCACCTTGGAGTAATTCCATATAACTTTGGATCGAAAGGTATTTTTCATCATCTTTGTCGATAAGTTTAGCCGCTTTCTCATTTCCTTTCTGAACCCATATCAGAATATCGGTATCATAAATCATATCAGGGGTTTCTTAGATTATCTAACTCTTCTAATACAGTTTGTTCATCGTCTTTGTGCATAGCAAAAAAAGGATGGTCTTTGACTTTGGAAACCGTTTTTTCCCTGGAAGGCTTGATTACGCCTTTAATTTTACCATGATATAGCACTGTAACACTTTCATTTCTATCAAGTGCTTTCAGAATATCAGTTGTTTTGTACCTTAAATCCACTATGGAAGCTTTCATGAGCACTCCTGATGAAAAATATTAATATGTCTATGCATTGTAGACATTTATTACATTTTTTCAAGAACTTTTTTTAAACCTGTTCATTTCTTTAAGAGGATGATTATGAACACAATCAAGGTAGGACAGCCAGTCCCCCAACTGCCCCCTCACAAATCCCAGCGTGCGGAATTACCGCACTGGGCTTTTCAGAATTGCTCGCTTCGCACACGGTCTTATGATTCTTAGAAGTCATGACATATACGTGGTTTTGCTAAGGGAAAGTCTTTGAGCAATGCTTTAAACCCTGTCCAGTTATAACTGCGCTTCTGACTGCGTCGATTAAGCCATTTGAACAATATGCCTTTTATTATACGAATTCAGGATAAAAGTAATCGTTCATACCGTCATAATTTCCTCGGATACCATAATAATTCCAGTAGCCTCGTAGCTTTCGGTTCAGTTTCGCAAATAACAGCAGGCCAAGGTGTCAGGTCTTGAATGTTGAATTCTTTAACACTCGGCTTACCATTGAACATAACAGACCGAAATATTCACCAACTTCTTTCATTGAATATCCTCCACTCTTACTAGGCACTAATTATGGCTGAATTACGATCAGAATAATTTTCGCTATAAAATTTTAGTGACTTGGGAATGCTCCGCCTCTGCGAGGCAGGAGTGCCGCTAAGGTAACGCGCAATAAATAACCTACCCATATTGCGGAGGATTTTTGTTCGTCTTCAAGGCATAGAAATAGGCGCATAGCTGGCTACGTAACTATTTCTATAACGCCAGCAATTATAAATGTGTATTGAGAATCATTACTATCTAGTAAAATATCAAAT
>CAYZUM010000326.1:0-3429 GCA_964481455.1 uncultured Methylomonas sp.
AAAATAAAGCTACTTATTTTTTAAAAATGGAAATTATTTATCTGAGAATCTATATTAGAGAATAGGTGCTGTATAAACCTGCTATGCGTCTATTTCTACTAATGGAAGACAAACAAAAATCCTGCGCAATATGGGGTGTTATTTATTGCATGTTACCTTACATAAACTTTACACGCTCACGGGTGCTGATTTATAGCAGCCAATTTTAGCCGCTATAATAGCGCGCCCGTAACCGCGTGAAGTATCTTTTTTTTATTACTACTTTCATAGGTCGTTATACAAACACTTCTTCAAGGAAATTTTTCATACTTTGCCACGCCCGTTTATTTGCTCTCTCGTCATAAACTGTCCCCATAGCAGGGTTGTTCGCTTTAGGGTTAGTAAAAGCATGCAGAGTGTTACCATAGCTATGCAATTGCCAGTCTACTTTCAAATCAGTCATTTCAGCAGTGAATGCGGTTATTTGTTCAGCTGATGCCATAGGGTCATCATGACCCTGTAAAGCTAGGACTTTTGCAATGACGGGGCTATTAGCTTGATCTTTTGGTGCGTTTAACAGCCCGTGAAAACTAACGGCACCTTTTATATCAGCACCCATACGTGCTAAATCTAAAACACAAAGGCCGCCAAAACAAAAACCAATGGCAGCCATTTTTTTATCATCAACCCACGGTAATAAGGTAACAGCATATAAAGCTGCATTGATTCGCTGTTGCAAGAGTTGTCGATCATCAATAAAAGGCTGCATCAAGGCAGCATTCTCATCAGGGTTAGCACCTATAATACCCTCTCCATACATATCCAGTGCGAACGCAACATAACCTAATTCAGCTAATTGTTTAGCCTTGTTATTAACAAACTCATCCCGCCCGCACCAGGTATGGCAAATTAAAACAGCGGGCCGCCTTTCTTTATAGCGATCATCATAAGCAAAAAAAGCCTGTAATAAAGTACCTTCATCCAGATAATTAACAGTATTTGAGACGATTGTCACTGTATCAACCTATAGCTTGCCAAAATTATAAACAACAACTCTATTAACGATTGGTTTGAGCTTATCTTTTAGCATGCTTTTATGTTGTTTACTTTGCATGTATTTGTCAAGCGCCTTGGTATTTTCAAAAGTGACAGTTACCGCCACATCAAAGGTATCATCCACCTTAGTGCGATCGCTGGGAATAACTGCACTGACATGGCGCGATACAACCCCCGGTACTTTCTCAAGCGCACGACTGGCATCAATAAATTGTTCACGCATTCGTGCATTACCGGGTTCTTTTAGCCAGACGACGACGACATGACTCACCCGCAGATCCTGTTTTGCATGAGTAACATAAGCCGTTAATAATAAGCCTATGAATAACACACTTTGTAACAATTTTTTCATTATATTTCTCCTGATGTTTGCAATTCTTTGATAAAACCTGCCGATGCTTCTTCCACTAAATCTAACACTTTTTCAAAACCATACGCACCACCATAATAAGGATCTGGCACTTCTGTGGTGGCTAAGTGGGGAGCATATTTTAAAAATAATTTAATTTTGTGTTGATATTCCTCAGGGCAGACTTGCATCATTGAAGTGTGATTATCTTCATCCATCGCTAATAAGTAATCAAAATCTTCAAAGTCCCCCATGATAACTTTTCGAGCACGTATCCTGCTTAAATCCACCTCTCGATCTTTTGCGGCCCTTTGTGCACGCAAATCTGGAGATTCGCCTGTATGGTAGGCATGGGTTCCCGCTGAATCAATCGAGAATTTATCCAGTAGGTATTGGTCCGCAATGATCTTATGAAACACACCTTCCGCAGTAGGTGAGCGGCATATATTTCCCATGCAAACGAAAAGAACTTTTAGCTGTTTATTTTGGTCCATAATGATTAATGTAAAATGAATATTTCTATAGGAAAATACTGTTATGGAATGGGAATAAAATAACGTGTGCATTTAACGCAGGATTTTTGTTCGTCTTCGAGGCGCATAAATAAGCGCATAGCAGACTATGTAACTCTTTACGCAACAAAGAAGACGGACAAAAAGACGCAAAAATGTGCAAGTTATAAAATTCTCATTCCTAATATAAGGCGCCCTACACACAATATAAAGGAAATAAGTTTATTTTAATCAATAATAAACAAATTGAAAAGCCTGTTTATTATTGATCTGATAATAAAACTGCGCTTAATAGAAATCTCATAAGTACTTAGGCATTATTATTTTAACTAAAATTATGAGGGTAGAAATTCATGACTTGAGTTAATATTTTCTATTTTTTTGTAAAAATATATTCAAATTTCCAAAAATTACACTGAAAATTCAAGATTTTATACTTTTTCAAAAAGGTTAAATCAATTTTGCTTGAGTACTTAGATTACTCGATCAAATCATAGCCGAAAAAAGGGCGCATATCCTTCGCGCGGTCAAGAGTGCGGAATTTATAGCGAGCTGTTTTTTGTTGAGAGCAAGGCGTATAGCTGGCTACGTAACTGTTTCAGCAACACAACTATTGGTTATAATCGGCCGCTAGAAATCCGCAACTGTGGTCGTGCAAAGTATAACCCTACTAGGTTAAGACAATGATTCGTCATATCTATAGGAAATAGCCTCTTTAAACGGCAAACTTATCATAAAAATCTTCTGATTTGAGCGGCCTAAAAAATAATACCCTTGAAACATATTACAGCCTTTTCCACTTAAATAATCATACTGCTCTTTGGTTTCTACGCCTTCAGCAATAGCATGTAACTAGGCTGCCGAAGTACTGACATTATCTGTTAGTAGTTATTCCCTGTTTTTGGGTTTTATATTCAAAAAATATCTGGCGTTTTCTCCTCATAGTATAAGGAATATTCTCCTTATCCCATTCCTCCAGATCGGCCTGTGAGGCTTCATTCAATGCCTGCTGAATCATCATCTCATCTCGACCGCCACAGAGAGCAGGAATCAATAATACCGAGCGGTTCATGTCTGCCTGCGGACTGCGCCCAATAATATGCTTGTCGTTGCCAAAGAGCGATTCAATAATATCACTGCTGACCAGTAGTGGTAAATCGGTTACCTTTTTCTGGATTTCAATGTGTTTATTTAACCCGTCCTGCAAACGTTTTTTAACCTTCGCTGAAAATCAGGGAAACGGAGCTTAGCGAAGTGATGATTTTTAGTCCCTGATACTCGATGTTCCAGTTTCCAGCTATATCTGGGCTTGAAGGCACCTAGATTTTGTTGCAATAAAAGTTAGTGCATTGATTTTAAAGGTAAACTTAATTTTATCGAAATCAAAAATAGATAATAAAATCAACATACTACAAAAACTGGAACATCGAGTGATAGGCGGCAGGGCAATTCGCCAATCCGAAGTGCGCGATAGCGCACGAGGGAGGCAAGAATTGCATTACGAATAGCCGTCCAGCCATTTGAGGTAGCTAT
>CAYZUM010000327.1:0-3416 GCA_964481455.1 uncultured Methylomonas sp.
CATCAATTAATAACCATTCACCAAAGCCAGGTTTAAAATAGCGTTTATTAACAGCTAAACGTGCAATCAAGCCTGCTGAATATGTGTTTTTATGTTTTTTCTGTAATTTAACTGGTAATACTTTCAAATCAAGCGAGGTCATTATCAGTGTATAGTAGCCAATTATATGTTCGGGCTTATTTTCATCTTCCAAAACAAAGGTTCTACTATTATCTTTGCTCGCCTGTTGATTAGCCATTAAGCGTAAATAATTGTTTAATGCATCGACACCACAATCAAACAAGCGCGCCATTGCGTACTGTCAGAATCTTGGGACGTCCTTGTCCCAAAATCCAGCCACTACGCAGCGAATAGGTAAGCCCCGACCCGGGCCCTCAACTCCGCACAAAAGCCGCTCCATTAAGGCTACCCTACTGACTTGACGGCTTTCGGTATAAAATTTTAGCTTCCCTCGCAGGCTATCAAGCACTAAAAATCATCACTCCGCTATCGCTCCGTTTCCCTGATTTTCAGTGATGGTTTCGGTGGTGTTTGTTTTTATCCAGAGGGATGCGTTTTTGTTTGATATGTTTTGGCAGCTTGCTGCAAACGTAAGTGGATTTTAGCAGGGGCTTCCAAGGCGTTGGCCAATAATATGGCATCTGCCTGACTCAGTTTTAGCAGTTGTTCACGTTCTATGATTTGTTTAGCTTTTTCAACGGTTGAGCTTAAAACAAAGGTATTGATGCTTGACATGCCAGAAAGTGCGGCGGCTTGTGATAATAATGTTTGTGTCTCACTATCAACTCTGGCGGTAATGTAAGTACCCAAGCATAATTAATTTAACATTTTACTTGTCTTTTTTTTCATCTTCAGCGTTGCATAAATAGTGACGTAGCTCGCTATGCGCCTATTTATACAACACTGAATATGAAAAAAAATCCTGCGTAAAATTAGTTAAATTAATTATACTTGGGTACTTAGTTGTCATGCTTTTACTCTTATTTAAAGTGCCAATTTGGCACATGCAAGAGTGTGGCAGGGTTTATTTTTTTAAGCAACAGGTTGTTAAATGTGGAATTCCATAGATGTACCACCAATGGCGAAGCAATGTGGTCTCGTAAATAAATATTAGAGACATTAAAGCTAATATTTATCAATGATTTGAATAATTAATTTATTTTTTTCATGAGATCTAAGGATGTTTTTGGTCTCATAATAAATCTACGAGATCAGCTGTTCTGAATTTGATGTTCGATTCTGACATAAATTAATCGGCAGGTAGAATGAGTTT
Organism: uncultured Methylomonas sp.; assembly: GCA_964481455.1. Lineage (GTDB taxonomy): Bacteria > Pseudomonadota > Gammaproteobacteria > Methylococcales > Methylomonadaceae > Methyloprofundus. Next base: position 1,274 of record CAYZUM010000327.1, read on the forward strand.
TTGCAGTTAGGTAATTCGCAATAAATAAACTACCCCTATTGGGCAGGATTTTTGTTTGTCTTTTAATGAATAGAAATGGGCGCATTGCAGGTTACGTAACTTCTATTTATTAAAAGACGAACAAAAAGACCAGCAAGATGGGTGGTTTATTTATTGCGAGTTGCCTTATCTCAGAACTTTCCTAATCCAACTATAAATACGCTTTACTACCAGTCCTTGATCATGTTGAAATAAATGGCCTTCTATTTCAAATTGCCTATAAGATGCATTATCTTTGCCTACAATTCTTCTTTTTCTGGCACTATCAGTTACTTCAGGCAAATCAAATTCTGCAAAAATATCTAGAAAAGGGACTTTTATTTCCTTCATAAAATCAATTGTTTGTACTTTTTTGTGTGCAGTTTTTGGTACTCCTAGACTGATTGCCACTAATGCGCTTATATTTTTGTCATTAGCTTTTTCATTTAGATAGGAGAGAGCCATCACAGCGCCTAACCCATAACCTATTAAAACAATATTTTTTACTCCAGCTGATTTTAAATAATCTACTGCGGCCTGGATGCGTGAAATTGCATCATCAAACAGAGGATAATATTCAAATTCTGAGGCTAGTCTATCCAGAACAGGCATCTGTATAGATAAGGTTGCCCAATTATGCTGTGGTAAATAAGTGCGTAATGGATTAATCAGTTTTCTTTGGTCTGGATGTCCACCCATTGGATGTAAAATAATAACAGTACCTGAGTTAGCATCTTGTTCTGTTTCAGTATAAAGGCTTAAAAAACTTCGCTTTTCTGCCTTTAACTTAACTATTTCTCCAATGGGAGATGAGGCTTCTATTTCTGATGCGTATTCTAGTTCTCGCAATTCATCGCTCGCCCAGCAATAGTTAAACCCGCTATTTAAAATAAAAACTAAAAGTAGTCTTAGGAATGGGTAAGTAGTAACTTGAGCAACTGACGCAGGTTTTTTGTTGCTATTCAAGGCGTGCCAATGGGTGCATAGCTGGCTACGTAACAGTTGGCATGACGCAGAAGAGGGATAAAAACACAGGTCAGTTGTTCTAGTTATTTCTTGTCTATTCCTTAGCATTATTTGTGCTCTATAGAATAAAATGAACTATCTCTGTAAATATCGTGTACATGTCTTAAAATTACCATAATCACTGAAGCAAGAGGTAGTGCTAATAAGATGCCTAAAAATCCAAATAATTGACCGCCTGCCAATATTGCAAATATCACTGCAACGGGATGTAGACCTATTTTATCGCCAACTAACCAAGGGGTTAATATCATTCCTTCTATAGATTGAGCAATGATGAATACGATTGAAATGGGGATGAGGTACATAACATCTTGATATTGCAACAAAGCGGCAACACAGGCAGCGGCAATTCCAACTATACCGCCTAAATAGGGCACAAAACTAACTATCCCTGCCATCATGCCTATTAGTAAGGCTAGATTTAAACCTACTATCCATAATCCTAGGCTATAAATTACGCCTAAAGCTAGCATGACATAAAATTGCCCGCGAATAAATGCACCTAGTACCGAATTAGTTTCATTTGCTAATTTAGTTATGGTTGTAACAATTCTTCGTGGCAACAAATCATGGATCTTTTCTATTAAAATATTCCAATCACGTAACAAGTAAAAGGTTATCACTGGAATCAATAATAAGTTCATCAACCAGCCTGCCAATACTGCACTGGAATGGGAAACTGAACCCATTAGTGCTAAGGCACTTTTGCCAGCTTTTTGCCAATGTTGTTTTATCACAGAGGTTATTTTATCGCCCTCTATTTTGCTAATTTCTATCCCTAAATGCTGATCAGCCCAGGGTACAATGACATTATTCAACCATTTTGCATAGCTAGGTAAATTAGCTATGAAATTACTAACCTGGTGTTCTATTTTAGGTATCAGAATGATTAATATGGCAGATAGAATAAACAACATCACTACAAAAACTATGACCACCGCATTAGTACGACCCAATTGAAATCTTTTAATTTTAATAGCTTCAAGTTTATCCGCTAAAGGATCACCTATATAAGCAAGCATAGCAGCGAAAGCAAATGGCATAAGTATTGGGGATAGCAAATAGGTTAACACCCCGGTTACTAATAAAAAAGCCAAAA
>CAYZUM010000328.1:0-3409 GCA_964481455.1 uncultured Methylomonas sp.
TGATAGGTAAAGTTTGATAATCACCTATTCTAAGTGACCGATCACTTTCGGCAGTCAAGTTTAGTAAGTACTTGATTTAATCAACTACTGTCAAATAATTTTACAGTTCAATTCGCAAAAAAAGACTATACTGAGAACTAATACCCCTTTACTATATTGGAGATTAACGATGCCCAGCCCCACTGTTATCAAAGTCTTTACACGAGAACTTCTGACAATTCGCAGTGCAGAACGAAAGAATGAACCTGACTTAGTTATGGATGACCCAGACAAAGTCGCAGCGTATACTCGAGCCGGTAAAGAAGATGGCGTAATGCAACCGGTTTATTTATACCATTGCGCACAAATTTGCGAAGTTATTAAACCTGGTGATACCGTTGTTGATTTAGGGTGCGGCCCAGCTACCCAGTTAGGCATGGTCGCCCGCCTAAATCCAGAGACCCACTTTATAGGTGTAGACTTATCCAATGAAATGCTGGACAAAGCCCGCGCTCATATTAAAGAACACAACCTCAATAATGTAGAATTCCGTCAAGGGGACATTACTACATTAACCTCTTTTACTGAACACAGCATTGATGCCATTATGAGTACTGTTGTTTTACATCATTTACCGGACATTGCGGCTCTGGAGAGCACCTTTGCACAAATCAACCGAATTTTAAAACCTGGAGGTGGTTTATATCTGGTAGATTTTGGTCATTTAAAATCTGAAAAATCTATTCATGACTTTGCCTATCAATATGACCATAGGCAAGCTGAACTTTTTACCTTGGATTACCTCTATTCGTTACAAGCCGCTTTTTGGCCAGAGGACTTTAAAAGACTGTATCAACGACACCTCAATACATATGGAAATTTTTATAAAACTTTTATGATGCCCTATATGATGGTTGTAAAGTCACCCGCCAGACGAGAGCAGAACACAGCCATCATTGAAGCATTAAAAAATATTCGCCAGTCTATGCCCAATTATCACAAAACAGATATAAATGATTTAATTCGTTTTTTTCGTTTAGGCGGCCTAAAATGCAATTTTCTTAATTAACAAATGTCAAATCAAGCGTAGCGTGGGTGATATTCACTGGCAGTGACAAGAACCACTCCACTGTCAAGATGAACAACGTAAACCTATTTTATTTCACCTTAACTAATCCTTCAGTTAACCTCAATTTTTACCCTTTTAGTTTTTACTGCAACTGGTTTCCCTACCCGAAACCCCATAAGCAACGTTTCATTCTCATTCACTGCAAATAACTCTGGCAGTGCTTTAGCACTACGCTGAACAAATTGCGTATGTTTAACTGAAAATTCACTTAAGGGATCTCAAAGAAACGATCATACCCAGCGATTATGATTTAGGTATCCTCTCCTCTCCGCCCCCAAAAAGACAAATATATAAATGATGGACTTGGAGAAAAAAAGGGATGAGCTAGCCAGCTATTAACAGAGTGGTTCTAACGGGTAAATCGATTTCGTATCATGTGTCTATCAAGTCGTATCCGCATGATGAATCGGCACCATAGTACGGATGAAAAAAATGCCTATTTCTTCAAAATTCGCGCAGATTAAACCACAGTTTATTGCCAGTATTTGCGATCTGCACCCGTAAAAATGGGGTTCTTTTTTAGCCATCAATCAAAAATTCAGACTTCCTTCATTATCCAAATATCACTTAACCCAGAAGTGCAATAGCTTTAGCTTTAGCAGTGTAAAGTGTAAACTGTTAAATGAGAGGTGCCGGAAAAATCATTCATAACGATTTGATTCATACTCCCTCTACTCGTCAGGAAAATATATAAACCATGCTACTCGAAAACAATACACTCTATTATATATACGACCCTATGTGTAGCTGGTGCTATGCCTTTGAGCAGTCCTTATCAGGCTTATTGCAATCCTTACCTGCTAATCTAAGTTTCAAGCCCATTCTGGGAGGACTCGCGGCAGATACAAGTACACCCATGCCGATTGAAACTCAGACAATGATCCAGCAGGTATGGCGACAAATAGAAAACACGGTACCTGAGATTCACTTTAATTTTGATTTCTGGACGGTAAACACGCCCTATCGTTCGACCTACCCTGCTTGTCGAGCAATACTCGCTGCAACAAAACAATCACCCGAAAATACTGCCCCCATGCGCCAGGCCATTCAACAAGCCTATTATCAAGAGGCAAAAAACCCTTCATTAAATGAAGTTCTGATTGATTGTGCTAAACAGTTATCACTCGACACCAGTCAATTTAGCAAAGATTTACTCAGCCCAGAACTCAATAACAAACTAACAGAACATAGGCAATTTGCACGACTTGTAGGAGTCAACTCATATCCCTCATTACGCCTGTCACTTAATTCAGAGCCTTATACTGTCTCTACTGATTACACAGCATCGGACCCTATCCTTGAGCATATTAATCAGCTCCTTAATCGCTATCAGAACAGTGCTATTGAATCCCCTTGCATTCGCAATTGCTGCTTAAATGATGAAGATGTCTGTTTAGGCTGCTTTCGTTTACTGGATGAAATTACTGGCTGGGCATACTCTAACGAGATTGAAAAGGCAGAAATATTAAGCCATGCAGCACAACGCAAAAACACATATAATAGAAAACTAATATAAATATTTACTATGACATCAATGCTTACTTGTGTAGAAATACCCTCTCCCTCAACTCAACACTATGCCATTATCTGGCTTCATGGCCTCGGCGCAGATGGTCATGATTTTGAAAGCATTGTTCCCGAACTAACGCTGAATAAAATTGAACATATCAAGTTCATATTTCCTAACGCACCTGTACAGGCAGTCACTATTAATGGCGGGATGAAAATGCGCTCCTGGTATGACATTCTTGAAGCTTCATTAGATCGTGAGGTAGCAATCGATGATATTTATCAATCTTCTGCACAGCTAGAACAATTGATTCAACTTGAAATAGATTCGGGTATTAAAGCTGAAAATATTTTGCTGGCAGGGTTTTCACAGGGGGGTGTGATTGCTTTACATACAGGCTTACGCTACCCACAAAAATTAGCGGGTGTTCTAGCTTTATCAACATATATGCCAACGACAGAACAGCTTAAAACAGAACGCACCCAAGTCAATAATGAAACGCCCATCTTTATGGCACATGGCACAATGGACCCCGTCGTATATCCCCAAATAGCCAAAGAGGCTTTTAATCGTTTAAAGACAATGGACTACTCTATTAGCTGGCATGAATATCCTATGCAACATTCTCTTTGCCTGGAAGAGATTACTGATATTTCAGCGTTTATAAATCGTGTGTTGTAGCTTGAACTAAATTATCGATACATAAGTATTGAAACATGTAGGCTAAAGCCTACTCCCCCAGGCGCGCCATGCTACTTCGTGAAATTCAGGGACTCCTGTCACCTTCATTC
>CAYZUM010000329.1:0-3403 GCA_964481455.1 uncultured Methylomonas sp.
GGGACTAAAAATCATCACTTCGCTAAGCTCCGTTTCCCTGATTTTCAGCGATAGATTAAAATAATTCGTTTGTCAGAAAGCGAGATGAAATGCAATTTTATCCAATGTCTTCATAAATAAAGGACACTAAAAAACATAACATACTGATTATTATGGAATATTCAAAAGAACAACTCTAATGTTGCGTTGCTGAAAATAGTTTCGTCGCCTGCTATACGCTTTGCTCTCGCAAAATCAGCAGGTCAAAAATTCCGCATCCGTCACCACGCGAAGTTTCGTTAATTTTTATCTTAACAAAAGTAACGGTTTCTTTGTGTGAACCAGCATTTTGACAGTAAAGCTACCTAATAGCATTTCACGTAAACGAGTATGGCTAAAGGACCCCATGATGGTTAAGTCGATATCATGCTCTTCTTGATAGGCGCATAACTCCTGATCAGCTTTTCCCGATAATGATGCTGTGATAAGTGTTAGATCAGAGGTTTTTTTTAGTGTGTCATTGGCTTGTTTCAGTAGGCCTTTTGCATTGGCAATATTGTTATTAACACAGACGAGATGACAGGTTAGTCCCTTATATAATGGACTATTTGCTACCATATCTACCGCTTTTTCAGCGGCGGGGCTACCATCATAAGCTAGCATGATAGTTTTCGGTGTATTAAATTCATCGTTAACAATAAGAATAGGGCGGTGTATAGCGCGAACCATCATTTCCAGATGAGAGCTGATTTTTTCCTGTTGCTGGTCATGACCTTCGCCACGAACTCCTAATACCAGGACGCGAATATCATCTTCTAGATCAATTAAACTTTCGGTCACACTGCCATGACGTTGAGCAGCAATAGGCTCTGCAATACCCGCCTGCTGAACCCGTTCTTTAGCCGCTTGCAACATCAACTTGCCTTGCTGCATTAATAACTTGCTACGTTGCTGTTCTAGCTGGGTAAGGTCTTCCAAAAGGTGTTCCTGACTCCCTAGCCCAATACTCCCAGATAAATCAGAGGTAACTGGTGTTTCCTGATGTTCTATAGTGTGTAACAGTTTTAAGGGTGCACTGACACGCTGTGCTATCCAGCTGGCATAATCACACACGGCGGTGCTAATAGAAGAGCCATCAATACAGGCGAGTACAAGTTGTTGTGACTGTTTCATTAATGGCCTCCCATAACTTTTTCTATTTCTTCTGGATTATCGTGTACGCCAAAGCGATCCACAATAGTGGCACTGGCATCATTTAAACCTAACAGTTCGACATCTGCACCTTCACGGCGGAATTTAATCACGACTTTATCGAGTGCGTCAACTGCAGATAAATCCCAAAAATGAGCGTGTGTCAGGTCAATGATAACTTTATCGACAACTTCTTTAAAATCAAAATTGCTGGTAAATTTACCAGCTGAATTAAAAAACACCTGCCCATGAACAATATAAGTACGTATTTCATCATTATGACTTAAGTCAGACTCAACATACATAAAATGAGCAATTTTGTTGGCAAAGAAAAGCGAGGCTAATAAAACTCCGACAAATACGCCATAGGCCAGGTTATGAGTCCAGACAACGACAATAACAGTCATTATCATGACAATATTTGCGGAAAGTGGATGTGATTTTAAATGAATAATGGAGTTCCAGCTGAAGGTTCCGATTGACACCATGATCATAACAGCAACCAAGGCTGCCATGGGGATATAGGAAAGCCATTCGTTTAGGAAAACAACCATTATCAATAAAAAAACACCCGCAATCAATGTTGATAAGCGTCCTCGCCCGCCTGATTTAATGTTAATAACCGACTGCCCTATCATTGCGCAACCTGCCATACCCCCTAATAAACCCGCTCCAATATTAGCAATACCCTGTCCCTTGCACTCGCGGTTTTTATCACTGCTAGTATCAGTCAAATCATCAATTATTGTTGCTGTCATTAAGGATTCTAACATGCCAACCACGGCTAGGGCTGCAGAATAGGGAAAGACTATTTGTAGGGTTTCAAAGGTTAACGGAACTTCAGGCCATAAAAAAATGGGCAATGTATCCGGTAGTTCTCCCATATTACCCACTGTGCGAATATCCAGGCCTAAATGCATTGAAACAACTGTTAAGCCAATAATACAAACTAATGGAGACGGTATCGATTTGCCAATAAAAGGGATATAAGGAAATAAATAAATGATACCCAGTCCGGCAGCTGTTACGGCATAGACATGCCAGGTAACATTGATCAATTCGGGGAGCTGTGCCATAAAAATCAGAATGGCAAGTGCATTGACAAAGCCAGTCACAACAGAGCGTGAAACAAAACTCATTAAGCTTCCAAGCTTTATATAGCCTGATAAAATTTGCAACACGCCTGTTAGCAGAGTTGCTGCAAGTAAATACTGCAAACCATGATCTTTAACCAGCGTCACCATGAGCAATGCCATGGCGCCAGTTGCTGCACTTATCATTCCCGGTCTACCACCGACGAAAGCAGTGATAACTGCTATACAAAAAGAGGCATATAAGCCTACCTTTGGATCGACACCTGCAATAATTGAAAATGCAATCGCCTCAGGAATAAGCGCGAGAGCAACGACTGTCCCAGCGAGTACATCGCCTTTTATATTGCCAAGCCAGTCTTGTTTTTTTGAAAGTAAGAGCATGTTCGCCTTGTGAAAAATAAAAGGAACTCATAATGAGTGTGACTCATTACATTTTAAAGAGTTAACCGATTATGATAACACTGCTTAATCATTAAGATGATTTATTTTTTATAATGTGTTTTGTCTGCAATGTCATAATATAATTGTGTAAAATAGCTAATTTATTGACCATAGGCTGATTGAAGGCTCATTAGCTTAATTAAGAAAATTGAAATTTTTCGTTCTGTATTATCATTCGAAGCACCCAAAAAATATGGCCCTTAACGGGTGTGCTTTTAGTTGATAGTTTGTTTTATCTTTGAAACTATAAGGTTATGTATTATGAAATTAATTACTGCGATTATTAAACCCTTTAAGCAAGACGATGTACGTGAGGCACTATCGGAAATTGGAATAGCGGGCGTAACAGTCACTGAAGTTAAGGGTTTTGGACGACAAAAAGGACATACTGAATTATATCGAGGTGCTGAATATGTCGTCGATTTTTTACCAAAAGTTAAAATGGAAATCGCAGTGACTGAAGATATAGCAGAACAGGCAATTGAAGCCATTGTTAAGTCTGCAAATACAGGAAAAATTGGTGACGGGAAGATTTTTGTCACGTCACTTGAACAAGTGATTAGAATTCGGACTGGTGAAACAGGTAATGAGGCTATTTAATTGAGGCTTATAGGTTTATGATGAATTGTATATTACACAAAAGAATAACCTACATTCCGCATCTATATTTTAAAAATTAGGTATTTTATAATTCACAC
>CAYZUM010000330.1:0-3361 GCA_964481455.1 uncultured Methylomonas sp.
CTCGCGCGCTATCGCATTATATTGGTTTTGGCCTGTGCCCTGCCGCCTATCAGGGGCTAAAAATCATCACTTCGCTAAGCTCCGTTTCCCTGATTTTCAGCGACAGACGCTTTACTTTACGTTGGCTACGAAGAAATTCATTGCTGGAGGGTGGAGCTGTGTGTTTTTAAAGTGATTCTATAATGTAAGCGTCTATGACGAATTCAATTTTTATTAAGGCCGCAGATTCATCTGAATCTGCGGCCTTTTTTTTGCCTGGAGAAAGTGATGGGGTTTAAGTTACAACAGATCGTCCGGCCTCTTTTAACGCAGTATTGACTGGACAAGGAGGGCGTATTATTTCTGCTGATCCGGTTTATGCTTTTAATCGTCAGAAAATTGCTCAGCGCATTGATGAAATATTTGATGATATGCTGGTGCAAGTGTCTAACAATGCAAGTCAGTTACGGCTAGATAAATTTGGTTCTGCTGAAGCATTAGGACAGGTACGTATGCAGGCAATGAATCATTTTTGACAGGATTTTGATACCGGTAAGCAGCAAGGGCGATATTTAAAATTCGAATTACCGGGTTTGCCATTTAATACCAACCAGTTCGACCTCGTTTTGTGTTCGCATTTGGTAGTGGGTCAAACCTGTGATTATTGTTTAGTGACAAGTTATGCAATAGTCCGAGATATAAGGGGTTAACGTAATAGGGAGAATATTAAAACCACAGGTTTGACCCACTACCAAAATTTTTACTGGATTACCCAGCTTCAAGAGTTCTATACAGCCCTTCTAGCACAAGTGCATTTGGGCTAACCGTTCCGATAACAACTCGGCCGTCTAGAACAGGGGCACGTACCAGATCATAATGCGCAAATAAACGTGAACAATAGCGAATATCCATATCGGGGTGCACTGATATAACTGGCTTTAGCATGATTTCATAGACATTAACGCGCTCGGGGGATTTATCTTTGGCGAGTACGTGTCGGGCAATATCACCGGATGTCACCAGACCATACTCATCATTCACATGACGCTTATTGACAACCAGCACTGAGGTTTTTTGGGTTTTCATCACTTGCAATGCTTCGCTGATGGTCGCTATTCCGTCGATGCTGGCAAAATCTGTTTTCATAACATCACGTACTCGTGTGATCACTCTTTTATTCATCTCTCTTTCTCCACAATCGGGGTTAGTTTTTCGACTTGGTGCATGACACCAATGGCATCTTCAACATCTACCTGAAAGGCAATTCCAGTACCGGGTTTTGTGTCAAATTCAGCGACTTTAGAAATGGCTTCCAATATTGTACGGCTGAGATGTTCTTCGACTAAAAATAGTAGCACATCGCGTTGTGATTCCAGCGTTAAACCGAAAAAGGTTTTTGAGGCTTCAACTCCTTCTCCTCGCGCATTGTTTATCACGGTCGATCCAGTTGCACCATATTCTCGAGATGTCTCCAGAACCAGGTCTGTTTTATCATCTTCTACAAAAGCAATAATCAGTTTAAAGTGCATTTAAATACCTCTTGTTATTTTGAATATTTTTGTTTTCGACGGTTTTTCCAGTCGGTAAGTTGTGCGTAGCCCAGTACGGCAATAATAGGGAAAAGGCTGGCGAATGCAATCAAGCCAAAGCCATCTATCAGTGGGTTACGTCCCGGAACCGTTGATGCCAGTCCTAGCCCGAGTGCTGTCACTAATGGAACCGTTACCGTTGATGTGGTGACACCACCAGAGTCGTAGGCTAAACCAATAATCATTTTAGGGGCAAACATAGTTTGAATAATAACAATCACATAACCGCTGATAATGTAGATATACAGGTCTGTGCCGGTAACGATACGGTAAGCGCCTAAAGCAATTCCAAAGGAAACACCGATCGAAACGGCAAGTCTTAAAGCCAAAGCATGAATCGCGCCTCCGGAAATTTCCTGTGCTTTGATAGCGACGGCAATCAGAGCTGGCTCAGCCAGTGTCGTTGCAAAACCGATACTGGCGGCAAAAATATACACCCAGTAATAGGCTTGCCAAGGGACATCATCGAGCGTCACATCTATCTGTAAAAATTCGGGTGTAGTCAGTTGTTTTGCCATCAATTCGCCAATGGGAAACAGTGCCATTTCCAGCCCTTGCAGAAACAGGGCAATGCCTAGCAAAACGTAAAAAAAACCAATCATTGTTTTTTTGGGATGATGAACTGGCTTACGAATGATCAGTAATTGAAAACCAATTATTATCGCCGCAATGGGCATGACATCACGGAAGGTTCCCAACAAGGTTTGGTAAAAAGAAAGTAACCAGTCAATCATATGATCATTCCGTAGGCCATCACAAATATCATTGGTGTCAGGGAAGCGAAAGCAATTAAGCCAAATCCATCTAGCATAGGGTTACGCCCTTTAATGGCAGATGCAAGTCCAACGCCAAGGGCTGTTACTAGTGGCACAGTTATGGTTGAGGTAGTCACACCGCCAGAATCGTAGGCGATACCGATAATTTCTTTAGGTGCAAAAAAGGTCATAATAACCACACCGATATAACCTGAAATAACCAGATAGTGCAAAGGCCAGCCTCTAAGAATACGTATCACGCCGATAAAAATAGCGAATCCTACCGCCAATGCAACAGTTAAGCGCAGCCCAAGAGCATAGGATGTTTTTGCTTCCTGGCTATTGTCGATCATGCCGCCTCTGGCTGCAATAGCAGCCGCTTCATCGGCAACAGCAATCAATGCAGGTTCTGCAACTGTGGTTCCAAATCCGAGCGAAAAGGCAAAAGTGAGTAACCAGAATAAGCTACCCTTACGGGCAAAATCAAATGCCATAGACTCACCGAGTGGGAATAGACTTTGTTCCAGACCCTCGATAAAAAAAGTAAGACCGAGTACAACTAATAACATACCGAAGATCAAATCAGCGACATCAGGAATAGGCTGGCGGATAACCAGAATCTGAAAAACCAGTACGACCACCAAAATAGGAAGAAGATCAATGAAACTACTTATCAGCTGTTTTAGAAAACGGTTTTTTATCATCATTGAGTCATTTGTCCTTATATCGATATATTTATCAACATGCGTACAGAGAGCTTATTGTAAGCCATAGTTGGCAAGTTAGTATAGCCCTTTCCTTACGTTGTCTATATAAAAAATAGTATAACTATCTGTTTTTTATATGATTAATAGTCTTACGCTGAAAATCAGGGAAACGGAGCTTAGCGAAGTGATGATTTTTAGTCCCTGATAGGCGACAGGGCACAGGCCAAAACCAATATAATGCGATAGCGCGCGAGGGAGGCAAGAATTGCATTACGAATAGCCGTCCAGCCATTTGAGGTCGCTATGACGAAGCGGCTTTGTGCGTAGTCGT
>CAYZUM010000331.1:0-1960 GCA_964481455.1 uncultured Methylomonas sp.
TTTTTCATGATAAAATGAAATGCAGAATTTACTTCTTGGAGACTGAGGTGAAAAGTACATTCAAAATGTACATAAAAAAACAAAAAGATAAGTGAAATACTGGAAACTTACAGTACACTTACAGGAAAATAACGAGAAAAATAAATTGACATCTAACTCAGGTTAGGAAGATAATTAAATTTCTTAAGGCGGTAAGCCATCGCTATAAATAAAATGGCCTAACCATAAAAGATGGTAAGTATAAAACCTGCTCATCTTAACCATAAAAATAATATAAACGAAGAGTAATATCTGGTTTTATGTGTTAACTATAAGCGTTATTAGCTCATTGTTGCTGTAATGCTTGCTCCAACCATCGCTGCAATTTCTGTGGCAACCTAACCTAAAGATTTGCCTAGTTGATAGGCAAAATGTCATTAGCATAGCTATGCCTATAGGCACGGCAACTGCAATGCTCTTAACCTTCTTTAAAACAATGCCTGTTCAGGCCAAAATATCTACAGACTCAGCAATTAGGTTCAAAAAATCACTTTAAGTTAGAACCCTCTTTAATGACGGTGGCTGCTGTGATGAGCTAGGACAATAATGTGGCGGTGGCAGCGACAGACAGGAATCAATTCAATTGTTAAATGGTTGTTGAGAAAAAATCAAAAATATAGCGGGGCACCCCGTTGCTCGTATTTACACGAGCTCTTCGTTGAAGTAACAGAAATGTGAAAAGGTGGAGAATTGAAATCGCACGTTTAAGATCAATTGCCGCAGCTTCGAGCTGTTAAATGATGAGAATTCCTGCGTAGATATTGAGTAACCGATAAATAACTAAATGAGGAAATATAAATAATGACTAATTAGGAGTAAAAGAATGAGTAAATATGAAAATAGAAAAAAAAGAGGTAATTTACCGGCAAAGGTGATGCAGAAATATGGCTATATTTTTGCCCATAAAAATATGGTTGGAAGGCTCAATAAATATGGGCGGGCATGGACGTGCAGAACGGTATGTCAGTACAATGTTGAACAGGTGCTTTATAAAAATAATAAATGGCATAGTTATAAAAACAAGATAGTGAGTGAGGCGACGCGGTCTTCAAGATGGAATGAAATAAAATCTGCTTTTCATGACCTGCACAACCTTAATTTTAAAATTGTTTATCCATATTCAATCACTCGGCATCATGTTGTTGCATTAACTCGAAGCTGGGAAGCTGAAGGACTAGCACCTTCCTCTATAATTCAAAAATATTCAAAGTTATCTGTGTTCTTAAGGTGGATAAATAAAAATCATATAATAGATGGTTTAAGTAAAGACGATCTCTATAAAGAGCCTGAGAGCTTTGTGCGCCACACTGCAACAACTGAAGATAAAAGTTGGAAGAATCAGAATGTAGAGGAAATTCTAGACAAGATAGAAAAAAAGGATAGGCACATTGCCGATCAGCTCAAACTTAGCATGTTATTCGGAATGAGAGCAAAGGAGTCAATGTTGTTCCGCCCTATACTTGACTACAACAGAATAGAACAAAAGCTTTTTTTAAGACGAGGCACTAAAAATGGTCGTGCTCGTACTGTACCCGTTGAAACGAAAGAAGAAAGAGAGTTTTTAGAGTATCTCATTGAATCTCGTATCGAACGAAACGCCTCGATGGTACCTCGAATGATTAAGCTGAAGAAGTGGATAAAATACTACTACCGCGTGTTGAATAGATGTGGAGTATCTCGCAAAAATGGCATGACACCGCATGGATTACGTCATTTTTACGCTCATAGGATTTATGAGCAAGAATCAGGTAAACCAGCTCCTGTGCTTATCGGGAAACACACACCAATTAACACAAAATCTATCGACGATAAGATTGCTCGAAGGCAAGTGTCAGAAAGGCTTGGGCATAGTCGACCTAGCATTGCTAGTGCTTACATTGGCACGGAAGATTGAGCTCTGTTTCGTAAGGTTGTTAATCAC
>CAYZUM010000331.1:2060-3348 GCA_964481455.1 uncultured Methylomonas sp.
GTGGTATCATGCTCGCAATTCGACTTATATCCTGTAAAAATCTGAAATGAAGTTACCACCACTATTGGTGGCAACTTAGCTTTATTTTTACGCGGCTAACAAATATGCATTCTTTTTTACACCCATGTTACACACCACTAGTGGTGGTAACATGGGTGTAACTCAGCCAATACTGGTTTTGGGTAAGGAATTTACATAGTTGTGGTAACATCGTCGAAGTTACCACAGAGATTTATTGGTGGTATCAGCCTGATTTTTATTTTGCACTCTGAACAGTTTATTTTTCCTTGTTATTTGCGGGGGTGATTAATAATGAATTGGTCGTCAAGCAGTTTTCTTTTCCAGCTAGTAGCCGCGTGGATTGAAGAACGGTGAAGCAGGATTGTCGTCCGGAAAAATGCTATAGTCGTCTTCCGGAAAAAGGTAATTATCGCTTGGGAGAATTTTGGGGGTTATTGGTTTTTGCTGTTGATTATTCCTTGTTTCTATCCATCTTACCTCCCATTCAAGATTCTTTTTTTGAACAGATGTCAAAGGGGAAGGGATGGGTTCTTTTTTAGACATTCGTACCATATTCGTTACAATGTAGACGAAGAACCAGAAAATAATTAACGCGGAAAGATCGACTTCGAACGCTACCAACCAAAAAGTGAAGAAAGCACCTAAAAATAATGGCCTGAAAGACTCCACGCTAGGATTTGGCACCAGCTTCACTATAATGAATATTGGGAATCCGAAAACAATTAACGCGGAAGGGATAACCCCAGACTCGAGCAACATTATTAGCGTAACAACTAAAAAACTACATAACCATAAAAACATTTCAACCTCCTTTTTAAGCCCTTTCCAGAGAAAACAGTAAACTTAAAGCCTTGTTAATACACTCAGTACCAATGGTATCCTCTAGCGAGCTATCTTTAAACAACTTTAACTCTTTCAAACTTCGAATAATAGGCACTCGAGTTCTATCTCTAAATTCTATTTTTTCAATATTAGGCATTACCACCAGTGATTTAACTGGAATCTTAATGCCATTTTTCTTCAAGCAAGATCTAAGCTCTCTCGCTTGCCTCATAGACTGATCTACAGGGCTTTTTATCATCCATTTCCTGCCATTATTGCCTGCCTCCCAGTCTCCTGCATTATTAGTAATGACGTAGCCAGCGTATGCTTTCACCTCAATAACAACAATTCCGTGCGATCCTAGCCAAATAATATCTAACTCAGTGTCACCGCTTATTGAATTGTTGTTAGGAATTAACACGCTATTCAGCAAGACATCTTTATC
>CAYZUM010000332.1:0-3346 GCA_964481455.1 uncultured Methylomonas sp.
GGGAATATGCCATAATTTCATGAAGTAGGAGTAAAATTAAGCGAACGGTGAGTGTTTAGTTTAGCGTATATTACCATTCGGTAGCGAGTACTGGAATATTAATGTCTGAGAATCTATAAAGACAGTACCCAATTTGTTTTAAACGATATGGAAATTCCTGACGTATTGATATGATTGATTAGGAATGGAAATGAAATTTGTGTATATTTGACACAGGTTTTTTGTCCGTCTTCGACGGTTCGAAAATAGGCACATAGCCGACTTTGTAGCTGTTTCAGTATCAAAGAAAACGGATAAAAAGACAAGTCACATTTGCAAGTTATAGTGTCACATTCCTTCATTGAGCATTTTGATATAACAAGGCAATAATGGCGCGGCTCTAGCTAAAATAGCCATAAATTAGCAGACTAATACACACATTTCAGTCAAAATGACTTGATTAAGACTGGACATCTGAATACAGCTCGTAGATACTAAACACATCTGTTAATTAACACTCACTGGAGACATAAAACATGGGATTTATGCAAGGCAAACGCGTTTTAATTGTTGGCTTAGCCAGCAACCGTTCTATTGCTTGGGGTATAGCACAGGCAATGCACCGAGAAGGCGCTGAACTCGCCTTTGCTTTTCAAAATGAAAAGCTACAAGGCCGGGTTGAAAAAATGGCTGCTGAATGTGGTTCGAATATTACTATTGAATGTGATGTCAGTAGTGATGAGCAAATCGATAACGTATTCTCTGAGCTTGGTAAGCAGTGGGATGGACTAGACTGTATCGTACACTCAGTGGCCTTTGCTCCTAGAGAAGCACTGAATGGTGATTTTGTTGCTGCTACAACAAGAGAAAACTTTAAAATTGCCCATGATATTAGTTCATATAGCTTTACAGCTCTAGCAAGTGCAGGCCGTGAAATGATGGCGGGACGTAATGGTTCATTACTGACTTTAAGTTACCTGGGAGCTGAACGTGCAATCCCTAATTACAATGTAATGGGAGTTGCCAAAGCTAGCCTGGAAGCTAATGTCCGTTATATGGCAGTTGCTTTAGGTGCTGAAGGAACTCGTGTCAATGCTGTTTCTGCCGGCCCTATTAAAACTTTAGCCTCAGCAGGCATTAATAATTTCAAATCCATGCTGAGCAAGGCTGCTGATACGGCTCCCTTAAAGAAAAACGTCACCATTGGTGAGGTAGGTAATGTAGCCGCTTTTCTCTGCTCTGACCTTGCTTCAGGTGTCACGGGTGAAATCACTTATGTTGATTGTGGTTACAATATTGCGGGTATTGCAGCATCCTGATATTTGTTGTGGAGCAGACTTAAATCTGCTCTAAATAATCGTCCAACATTATTTTTACAATATGTAATATAAAGAAAACCTAGCTTACCAGTTTAAAACTTAGAGACTAGTGAATATAGACTTAGAAGATATTTATTATCATGAAGAGAATGAAGGGCTTGATCTTTTTCTTCATGGTGAAAATCTGTCCTGTCTTAAATACGTAGCCGAAAATTTGGCTACAAACTTAAAGGCGAGACCTTCAATGACTCATGAGGCTAGGCTTTAGTCCGTCTTGCAAGTATTGTAATACTCTGCATTTAGGGGCGCTGATTCAATACACACTCTGTAACTAAGTGACTTCTTCATCCTAAATTATCTAAATTTTTCTTGCACAATCCTCTATTAGTTGCAACTTTAGTTTCGAATATTTTTTAGATGGATTCCTAAGGCGCGTGGATTTAATAATGCCCGAAAGCATGGCGCAGTATTTTGGCTTCACAGGCGTGTTAGAAAAACAGGCGCATAGCAGGCTACGTCATTGTTTTTTAGCGCAGCTGTGGAGTCAAAAGACAAGTCAGACTAGGATATTGTTGAATTCTCGTTTGTATATCGCCCATTCTAGATATTAAACAACCCAATACCATGGATTTAAACCAGCCAATGACAGAGCAACAAAATATTGACCCGCTAACACTACGGTCAACAAGCAATCAGGACATTTCAAATACACCTGAGCTATTTCGCTCTTTATTGTTTGCTGAACTATCAATGCTTGCTTATTTACCTCATAATCAAGCGATGCTTGCCGCTCCAAAACTGGGTTTTACTGAAATTGATTTTTTCGATAAAGAAGGCACTCAAGCTTATGCCTTTGCCAATCATAAAGATATTGTCATTGCTTGCAGAGGAACTGAAGCTGGCGAGTGGAACGATCTTAAAGCCGATATTAATGTTGCACAGGCTCTAGCAGAAACCGTAGGAAGAGTGCATCGGGGATTCAAAAAAGAAGTCGATGATCTCTGGCCTATGCTAGAAAAAAAATTAGAAAGAAATCATAAAAACCTATGGTTTACCGGGCATTCTCTTGGAGGAGCAATGGCCACCATTTGTGCTGGGCGTTGTTTATTTTCCAAGATCAATACATCCCCTATACAAATACAAACCTTCGGTAGCCCCCGCGTGGGAAATAAACGCTATATCAATCACGCTAAGGTTGATTATATTCGCTGGGTCAATAATAACGATATAGTCACTCGTTCCCCACCTATTTGGATGGGCTACCGACATACTGGAAAAGAGATATATCTTGATTCAGAAGGCCAAATCAAGAATTTCACTAAGATTCAACGCAATAAAGACATGTGGAAGGGGTTTATTTCAGGCCTCAAAAAAAATGAAATTGATCTATTAAGTGATCACGCCATCACCCGCTATATTGAATATATTTTCCTAGAAGCTAAAAAAACCGGTGAATAAAAGAGGTATGGGCACCTTTCATCGACCCGTCGACACTGATGTCAGGAATGCAAAAGTTTTAGCTATTGCTCAGTTGCATTAACTATCTAACCTAAGGTAACGCGCAATAAAGAACCTACCCATATTGCGGAGGATTTTTTGTTCGTCCTCAAGGCGTAGCAACAGGCGCATAGCTCGCTACGAAACGGCTACTACAACGTAGAAGACGGACAAAAAGACCCGCAATCTTGGATGATTATTTGTTCCCATCTCCCTAATGTGAGTAATTGACTTGTCTTTGTGTCCGTCTTCTTTGTTGCGAAAATAGTTACGTAGCCAGCTATACGCCTATTTACGCGCCTCGAAGAGGAATAAAAATACTGCGCCAGTTGCTCAACTTATTCCGCGCTCATTCCTAAGCAGGTGTTCTAGATGCTGAAAAAGGATTCAATAAAACGATTTTGAATTTGTTATTGTATTCATTAAAGCAAGGAGTATAACGGCATGTTTTTTGTGCTTCGAAAGACTAAGAGACATGGAAAAAAATAATTTGGCGGCGGGGGGGGGGGGGGGGGGGGGGGGGGGGCGGGGGGGGGGGGGGGGGGGGGGGG
>CAYZUM010000333.1:0-3317 GCA_964481455.1 uncultured Methylomonas sp.
TGTTACTACGCGTTGAATACGAACAAAGATTCTGCCCAATATTGGACGTTTATTTATATCCAGCTCCCTTATACATTCGTTAATACACCTGTACAACTTGACCCTTGTCCGGCTGTGCAACCATAACAATGATCCGCAACGGCAATAGGCAACGCCTCTGACATTTGTTCCAGTAATTCGCTTAAATGTGTGCGACTACCCGTCAGTGGCATTTCCAGCATTTGATTAAAGTCACAGTCATATACATAACCTTGCCAGTCGACACTCAATAAACTTTTACACATCACTTGCTCAAGATTCTCTGCCTGGTAGGATTGCTTTAAAAGGTTTATGTAGTCATCGAATTGTCCTTTAGCCAGTAATACCGCCCCAAAACGCTGAATCGGCATATTGGTAATGGTAAATAACTGATTAAATTGCAAATCAAAATGCTCTGTTAAAAAGTCTCGGTAAGATGCTTCGAGTTGTAATTGCGGTGCTGGCAAAGACATTCCTTGTGGATTAAAGACCAGATTTAACGTTAAACCACTCTCTTTTCGACCATAACCTAAGGCATTCAGTCTTTGCAATGCCTTTATCGAAGCAGTAAAGACCCCCTTACCTCGCTGTGCATCTACATTATCTTCCAGATAGCAAGGTAACGAAGCAATGACTTCAACCTGCTGTTCAGCCAGAAATTCTGCCATTTTCTCATAACCCGACTCAACTAAGATAGTCGGGTTACAACGATCCATCACATGTAAACCTTGTTCTCTGGCCTGTTGCACTAGCCAACAAAAATCAGGGTTCATTTCGGGTGAGCCCCCCGTTAAATCTAGATATTCAAGTTGATACTTAGCGGCAAATTCTAATGCAGTCTGCATAGTCTCACGTGTCATCAACTCAGTTCTATTCGGCCCTGCATTAACATGGCAGTGAGTACAGCTCAGGTTACAAAGGTAACCCAGATTCATTTGTAATGTTGCCAGACGCCCACGGCGTATAGGCGGAAAATCACTATTCAGCAGTAATGGTTTAACGTTACGCATCTTGATATTAATTCTTAGTTTAAGGAAAATTTTACCGGCAAGGCATCTAGAAACCGGAGCAGTTCATATTGTTCGGGAGAGGGTTCAGGTAAGTTCAATAATGCATCACGTAATGGCAGCAAATCACTGACGTCATCAACATCGCGCAAAGGCGCTAATCTCTTAATTTCAGCCAAATTTTCAATGTTTCTCAGAAATTGAGCACCTGTCTCTGCAACACTATAGACAACATCCGTCCAAACGCATAGCGGTATGCTGAAATTTCCACCAAATGCCCAGAACCCACCATCAATACTGGGAGCAAAGGACAAACGCGCCTGCTCATCATGCGCCAACCAGTTCGCTGCAACGAGTAGGTCTGCTGCGGTCATTTGTGGAATATCAGCCCCCACCAGTATGACGAAATCATGTTTCGTTAAAAGTGCTTGATAAATATGCGCCATGCGCTCACCTAATCCGCCTTCCCCTTGCCATAAACAAGGTAAATCTTGCCAGTAGCGATGCTTTAATGCAGTTTCTTCTGCAACTGCATAATAGCCTTTAATATCAGCAAGCTTACTCAGTTCCTGAACCACAGATGCTACAGATCGAGCTGCCGCTAAATGAAATGCTTCAGCGTTTTCTTGACCTAAGCTCGCAGCAAGACGTGTCTTGACGGGCGAAAAACCTGGTGTTTTAACAAAAATTGCAATGGCACCTTTCATGAGTTCAGCATTAAATGTAAGTTGCTCACGTTAGGAATAAATTCAAACCAATACATATTAGGAACAGACATATAATATTGCAATTGCAGGAGAGGCAAAGCGTCAGAAGTATCAGCTACGCAAATGAAATAATCAAGCATAGGGAACCCTATAAAAGTGGGCAGGAAAAAGACCGTTGTCTACCCAACGCGTGCTCACTGCAATCGCCATCAATCTCAGCAACAAGCCGCACCGGACTCTAAGGACAAACTTGTCGTCGGTGACGAACAATCAAATAAACCAAAGTGTACGGATTTATCACCTAGCAGTTCAAAATGTTCAGCATAGCGACTAGAGCCCACCATATCATAGGTATTACCACAGACGCGTAATGGCTTACCTGTTTCAAAATGATGATGATCATCCAGGTCGAAGGTATGTGGATGCTCAGCTATCGATCCTTTATAAACCGCTAACTGGCCAAAATCTTCGCAACGATCTTCCAAAGGCATTTTAAATACCCTAATCGTAACCGAACGAAATTTAACCATGCCGATTTTTACCTCTACTTCCGGGTCTTCTAATGCAATAGGACTCTCCTTAATCACCCGCACATCGGGGCAGCCAAGTTCCTGCATAATGCGCCGAAAATCCTCCCAATATAAAGCGCCTCCAAGACACTCTCCTAATAATACGGGTTCCATTTTAAGCGCTTGCGGAATACGTCGATCCGCATAGACATCAGAAAAATAAATTTCTCCACCGGGTTTTAAGACACGTAAAATTTCCGCTAGAACCTGCTTCTTATCCGGTGATAGGTTAATAACACAATTTGAGACGACCAGATCAATTGAGTTATCAGCAATACCCGCCGTGGCTAGATCTTCAATATGTCCTTGTTTAAATTCAACATTAGATTTTTCATAACCATAGCGTTCAGCATGCCAATCACAATGATTCTTGGCAATGGCAAGTTGTTCTTCAGTCATATCAACCCCGATGACATGACCGGATTCTCCCACTAAGCGGGAAAGCAGATAACAATCACGTCCCGAACCACACCCTAAATCCAGTACAGTACAACCCTCTAAAGCAGGTGGTAAAGGTGTACCACAACCATAATAGCGCGCAACAACTTCAGGATGCACATCCGCTAACAAAGGGCGCAAATGCAAAGGAATCGAATCGAGTGTACAACAGGCACTGGTTTTTAAATCCTGACTGGACTGCAGCACCTGTCCATAATAATTTTTTACTGATTCACTAATGGTCGTATCGTTCATATAATCTCCGAAAAATAAATAGTCACGCAGCCTACTTTATACTTAGGTAACTCGCAACACACACCCACCCATCTTGCTTGTCTTTTTGTCCGCCTTCTTATTGATAGAAATAGTTACGTCGCCAGCTATGCGCCTATTTCTATGCCTTGAAGACGAACAAAAATCCTGCGCAATATGGGTGGATTATTTATTGCGCGTTACCTTAGAGGATGCATTGTTTTTTTAAATTATATAATGGGTCGCGAAGATAAAGAAACCCTTACACGAAAACAACTCATTTTTATTCTCAAAATGTCATTCAGATAGGGTTCAATACAAAAAAG
>CAYZUM010000334.1:0-3314 GCA_964481455.1 uncultured Methylomonas sp.
ATGATGAAAGGAAAAGAAGGGGCTTGTGGAATGGGAATGAAAGGCATGGAGATGAACAAAGGTAAGGAAGGTAAATGTGGCGAAGGGAAGTGCGGCGGAATGATGGAAAACGGTAAAATGAAAAAAGGCATGGAAGGCGAGTGTGGTGCGATGATGAAAGGCAAATAAGGACAGGAAGAGGTATGCGGGTGGAACAGTAAGCTATGCTGCGTGACAATGCGGTTGGTCAACAGCAAGTGGGGCTATATGAGATGAGCAAGGGAATATCTGCATCCTTGCTCATCCAGTTAATAACCCATCAAATTAGATGAGTCAGTATTCTATAGTTTCTTGTTTTTTGTAAATATTTGACAATCAGAACCTGATTTATCAAGAGAAAACCGATCTACTCCTTTTTTACTTGAGGTCATCGTCCTTAATCATTATTTTGCCAATTTTAGGACGGCTTGATTCAATAAAGTGGCTACCCATTTAAGAGAGGACAAGCTATAACTTGTTGGGTGAGAAATCTTTTCTGCCCGCCGAGATTCAACCTTGATGGTGGGCAAAAAAACTGCCGACCCTACTACTTGTTATGGAATGGGAATAAAATAACGTGTGCATTTGACGCAGGATTTTTGTTTGTCTTCGAGACACGGAAACAGGCGCATAGCTAGCGACGTAACTGTCTCCGCAACAAAGAATGCGGACAAAAAGACAAGTCAGATGCACAAGCTATAAAATCCCCATTCCTATGCAAGTGTTCTGTCTCGCCTTAAGTTTGTAGCCAATAAAGTCGATGTACACATGATTAGTATTTGCATCATAGCTATTTTTAACTAACTCAACAAGTACTGTCATTCTATCTGTCATAAGCTTCCGAGAAATTTGAGCAATATTTAAGAATAATTGGGTCAATACAAAGTAATTCTTTAGGCATGAGGAAGGGAGAAAATATTCATCATCCATAATTGAAGTGTGAATCTTTTTTGAGTTGTTATCTTCTATTTTATTACCTGCATGAATTTGGGATCCCTTCATTTTCCAGTGAATACTTTGTCAGGAGTGCAAAGGCTTTAACTATGGCTAAGTACAGGAAAAGCTAAAACTAAAACTTTTTGACTCATATTTAGCTGGTAGCGTAGGGTGGGCATCCCATGTTGGGTAATGCCGCCCAAAAATGTCGGAAAACGCTAACGCTACTCTAGCCTACGATAAAGGAAGTGATACGGCTGGCAGGAATGGATAATTATTTTTTTCCATATCCCTGATCTTCCGAAATGCTACTTTTGTTTCTTCCCAAGGATTCTGTCATTTTACTCCGAAAAACGCCCTTTTAAATTCGATTTCTATATAATGTTTTCTTCAGGACATAGGTGAGTTATAGCTTATTTGTAGCCTCTGTCAATTGGTTGATAGCTGTTTACAGTACACCTATGTTTTGCCTTAATTCAACAGGTGTATTGCTATCCGCTACTTTCAGCTATTATACGAATTCAGGATTATTGCTTATTATCTTCACTCTACTTTATGCAGAACGACCTCTTGGCCCCACCTCTCAGTTTATATATACATTTCCCCTGGTGTATTCAAAAATGCCCTTATTGTGACTTCAATTCTCATGCAGTGAAAGGCGTCATACCTGAGGATCATTATATCAATGCTTTGCTGAATGACTTGGCGGAAGATATCGCTCAATTTCAGGAAACGCGTCCCATACAAAGTATCTTTATGGGGGGAGGAACACCTAGTTTATTTTCTGCGGCACAGTTACTGCGTTTATTAGAAGGGATTCAGCAACACCTGACTTTTGCAGAGGGTATTGAAATTACATTAGAAGCCAATCCAGGCACTTTTGAAAGTGAAAAGTTTGCTGCTTATCGATCTATTGGTATTAATCGCTTATCTATCGGTATACAAAGCTTTAATGACGCTCATTTAAAGCGTCTGGGGCGTGTACATACTGCCAAGGAAGCTATTCGAGCCGTAGCGGGGGCTAAACAGGCGGGCTTTGATAATTTTAATCTGGATTTAATGTTTGGCTTACCGGAGAGTAGTGACCATGATAGTTTGCGTGATATACAACAAGCTATAGCATTACAGCCAAGTCATATTTCTTTTTATCAGTTGACGATAGAACCCAATACTTTTTTTCATAAATACCCGCCTGTATTGCCCAATGATGAAGTTATTTTTAATGAGCAAATAGCGTGTCAGCAACTGTTAGCTGAACATGGCTATCAACAGTATGAAATCTCTGCGTATGCACAGGGTGGTAAGCAATGTCAGCATAATATTAATTACTGGTCGTTTGGCGATTATCTGGGAATTGGTGCGGGAGCGCATGGCAAAATGACGCTGGGTTTACCTGATAATATTGTGCGGACCCTGAAACCCAAAAAGCCAGAACAATACCTCAAAAGCACTGATGGAGATAGATTTGATCAGTTTATTAAGCAGGAAGATCTGGCTTTGGAATTTGTTATGAACCATTTACGTTTAAAAAATGGCTTTAGCCTGGAGACATTTGGGCATAGAACAGGTTTGTCTCTACAGTCCTTACAACCTGCTTTGGCGCACTGCATTCAACAGGGATTGTTAGTTGAACGGCAGCACCATTATGTTTGTTCAGAAAAAGGCTGGAATTTTCTGGACAGTATTTTAGAAAACTTTCTTAGCACGGATATAACAGATGCTTGATTATCAAAAACAATTTATTCAATATTCCTTAGACTGCGGAGTATTAAAATTTGGTGAATTTCAATTAAAATCAGGACGTACTAGTCCTTATTTTTTTAATACGGGTCTTTTTAATACGGGGGCTCAGTTAGCGAAACTGGGACAGTTTTATGCTCAGGCACTGATTCATTCGCAATTAAAAATAGATATTTTATATGGCCCGGCTTATAAAGGAATCCCTTTGGTCAGTGCGGCCTCTATCGCTTATGCGCACATGCAGAACAGTGATATTCCCTTTGCTTTTAATCGTAAAGAAGCAAAAGACCATGGTGAAGGGGGTGTGTTAGTGGGCGCACCTTTAACAGGTAATGTGCTGATTCTGGATGATGTCATTACTGCAGGAACCTCGGTGCGTGAATCGGTAGTGATTATTAACGATGCTGGCGCAACACCTGCAGGTGTATTGATTGCTTTAGACAGGCAGGAAAGAGGTGAACATGATATTTCTGCTATACAGGAAGTGAGTCAGCGCTTTGCGATGCCTGTAGTTTCTATTATTGCGTTACAACATATTATTGAATTTATTGAGGAAGATGATTTTTTTAAGTTAAATATCGCCGCTATTAGAGTGTACCAGAAACAATATGGCATTTAAG
>CAYZUM010000335.1:0-3292 GCA_964481455.1 uncultured Methylomonas sp.
TTTATTGCCACCAAACCTAAATTGCGCGAGATTTTCGCTGCCGATTTTCGCGATAGAATTGTACATCACTTATTGGTGGATCATTTAGAGCGTTACTGGGAACGCGTTTTTATCTATGATTCCTATGCCTGTCGTAAAAACAAAGGCATTCATGCGGCAGTCACTCGTTTGCAGACGTTTATACGCCGCGTGACCTGTAATGGCCAGCGTCCTGCCTGGTATTTGCAAATGGATATAGATAACTATTTTATGAGTATTGATAAAACAATACTGTTAAAAATCCTGACACCGCCTATTCAGCACTCGGATATCGTATGGCTGACTGAGGTTTTGGTACAGCATGACTGTACCGAAGATTATCTGTATAAAGGTCGTCCCGGCCTGTTGGAACAAGTCCCGCCACATAAAAGTCTGCGCCATATCCCTAAAGGGAAAGGGCTTCCTATCGGAAATTTAAACAGCCAGTTTTTTGCCAATGTTTATCTGAATAAACTGGATCAGTTTGTAAAACATCAGTTAAAGTGTCAGTTTTTTTTACGCTATTGTGATGACTTTGTCTTGTTGTCTGAAAGCCGGGAACAATTAATCGCATGGCGTGGACAAATTGAGGTTTTTTTACAATCAGAACTGGCTTTAACATTAAATACTCGCCGTGAAAAATGCCAGCCACTCAGTGATGGCGTGGATTTTCTGGGTTATATTGTGCGCCGTGATTATTTATTACCACGGCGGCGGGTAGTCAACCAATTACGTCATGCTTTAAGGGCTTTTCAGCGGAAATTAGTTGAGTTGCGTGGGGATAGGATTGTTTATCATTTTGACACTGTCGTGTTAGAGCAATGTAGAGCAGTGCTAGCGTCCTATTGGGGGCATTTATTACAAGCGGATAGCTTTCGGTTACGGCAACGTTTATTAGCGGAATTTACGTTTCTGCAACAGTATTTTGTATTTTCTGAGGATGGCAGCTTTACAGCATTGTTTGCTATCCCTAAAGGCTTTAAAACCGTACGCCAGCAATATTATTTTTATCACTGGCGCTTTGCTGATGATGTGTTGCTGTTTCAGGTGGGGAAGTTCTATGAGTTTTATCATCATCAAGATGATAGCATAGCACTCAGTCTGGGTTTGCAACGTATGCGTTCAAATCGGCGTGGGGCGCGGTTTGGTTTTCCTGTGGTGCGGGAGTCTTTTTATTGTCAGCTATTGTTACAGCGCAGATTGACGGTATTGATTATTCGGGAAACTGAGGACGTGTGTGATAGATTAAGGCAGAGATTGCCGATCAATAAAACCCGTTTATATCAGTGTCATCCTACTTCTGAGGAAGGAGTTGCGTGACATTATTTTTTCGAATTTCGACTGAAAATCAATTGAACCCTGTCTGGGGGCATTTTACTGCCCTTGTTGCGGGTAGTATTTTTGCGCTCTCTTTTGCTCCTTTTGACTTTCCTGTGTTTATTTTTATTGCGTTGGCAGTTTTTCGATTATTACTGCTTGGGATAAGTGTCAAAACAGCCTTTTTACGCGGCTTTTTGTTTGGTTTAGGTCTCTTTAGTGTTGGGGTTTCCTGGGTTTTTGTGAGTATGGTTGTGAATGGGCCAACAAACCTTACTTTACCCCTATTAATGACACTGTTTTATTGTAGTTTCTGGGCCGTTTTTCCAGCAATATTCGCATATTTATTTGTTAAATTATCAACATTACAGCAAGAGATTAATACGGTATTGCTTTTTGCTAGCCTCTGGATATTAATAGAATATATTCGCGGTGAATGGATTTTAAACGGTTTTCCCTGGTTGCAAGTTGCTTATAGCCAACTGGACTCTCCTTTATCTGGCTTTATTCCTATCGTGGGTGTTTATGGTACGGGGTTTATCGTTGTTTTATTGGCCGCTTTATTAGCGGAGGCATTTATTGATTCTACAAAAATCATTGTTATTTTTATCGTCTTTCCATTCGTTATGCTAGGCGGAAAGGCGTTAACACGAGTTGACTGGACTGAAATAAATGGCGATTTTCTGAAAGTCACGTTAATACAAGGCAATATTGCACAAAAAGATAAATGGGCGATAGAAAATCGAAATACTACTTTAAAGCAATACTATGATGACAGTGCTGAACATTGGGATTCCGATGTGATCATCTGGCCGGAAACTGCGATTCCTGCGTATTATAGGGTTGTAAAGGATGATTACCTAATTCCTCTTGAGAAAGAAGCAATCCAGAATAATACTGATATTATCGCCAGCTTACCTTATAAGGATAAGCAAGGTAAGTTATATAACTCGGTTTTGGTTTTAGGTAAAGAATCTGGAATGTATCAAAAAATACATTTACTACCCTTTGGCGAGTATCTACCCTGGCAGCCCGTGTCAGGGTATTTATTAGATCTAATGGGGATGAGGCTGGGCAAATTTAGTGCAGGGGATATAAACCAGCCTTTACTTAAAGTGGCGGGACATCATTTTGTGACCTCAATTTGTTATGAAGATGCTTTTGGAGAACAAAGCATTCGGCAGATAGAACAAGCAAGTTTCTTGGTTAATGTAACTAATGATGGTTGGTTTGATGGTTCAATCGAGCCGTATCAGCATATGCAAATTGCCAGAATGAGGGCATTAGAGTCTGGGCGGTATTTATTGCGAGCCACCAATACGGGGATAACGGTGATAGTTTCAGAAAAAGGCAAAATTATCAACCAGGCTCCATTACGACAGAGATATTCAATTACCTCAGATATTAAACCTATGCGTGGATTAACACCCTATGCTCGGATAGGGGATAAGCCTACGATAATGTTGATTATTTTGATTCTAGGGTGGATTAGTTTGAAAGGTTATTTAGTGTTAAACGCGGGGGAGTAGGGAGAATGGAAATTAATAATCATCCAATTTTTAAAGCTGATAGGGAATAAGGATTTAATAAGGTGTGCATTATAAAATAAAAATATTATGCTATAGCGTAGGTTACATCAAATGACGACAATACAACCTGCTCATAAAGTGCACAAGTAATCTAAACCTCATTTCTAGGCTAGTTTAAGTGATATTTCTAGATAGTTTTGGGCGCCCTTCAAATTCCTCTGTGAAATGCGGGATAGATAGAAGCTGTAGAGCGGACTTCAGTCCGCTCTACGCTCAACAAGTATGCATTGCCCCGTCTTCAATGAGAAGTTGATTTTGATAAAAAATAAGATAATGAGAGGAGTCTAGTTTTGGATGATTATATTTTTCCACTTCCCTGGGCTTTACGCTTGCATGAGTCACTGTTTTCATTAGGGCGTAAGCTCTAC
>CAYZUM010000336.1:0-3273 GCA_964481455.1 uncultured Methylomonas sp.
AATGAAGGTGACAGGAGTCCCTGAATTTCACGAAGTAGCATGGCGCGCCTGTATTAAGTCAAAAGAAGTATTATAAAAACCTGAAATATGGATATGCCAGAGGTTCAGAGCCGGTTAAGTACATTGACCGAATACGGTATTATCAGGATGTTCTAGTAAACGCTTTACTAAAAGCAGAGTTTGGGTTAAGAGATGTTGATTCTATTGCTGAAAACCAGAGTGGCGGAGCGGTAGCGAAGTGATGATTTTAGTATCTGGAGGGCGACAGGACGCAAGCTAAGGCCGAGCAAAATAATGTCGCGCGAGGGAGGTAAGCATTGCATTACGAATAGTCGTTCAGCTATTTGAGGTAGTTATGATGAAGCCGTGTTTTGTTCGAAGTTTGAGGTGGATGCGGGGCGCGCCTGTACGCATAAAAGTTATTTTTTAAAATTATTTCAATAGAATTATATTGCATATGAGTTTATAATACAGTGAACTGCCTCACATATTTAGTATTTACTGTTTGTGAAGGTAGAATACTTTCAAACTTGAATTCAGGATAATATATTCTATAAAGGTATTCGTTATTTCGCAGGAAGAATATTTATTTGCCCTAGCGAGCCCTAAATAAGGAATTAAATTAATACAATGAAGCTCATCGGATTTTCACTTTTTATAAGCGTACTATACTTAAGCATGATGGCGTATATACTTTATACGGGTAATAGAATGGTAACGACATATGAGCCATTGATTGTCGCTTCCAAGGAGCTTAAGTTTGAGGCAACGCAAGCGCACTTATTGTTAGAAGAAATAAATTTAGGCGTTAGTCATGAAAATATTGCTACTGTCTGGCAGCACCTTGATTTAGCTGACTGGTATGGCCAGACGATGTTGGAGGGTGGACAGAAAGAAGACTATCATATAATTGCATTAGATAATCAGGCGTTAAGAAAAGAAGTACAACAGGTACGCGATAATCTGAATAAATTTCGTGGAATTGCAGAGCATCGGTATGGTATTCAGTCTCAACACTGGTTCGAACCAGAAGATAATCAGAGGTTAGATGAAGTTTTTCAGCTATTTATTAGTGATGCAAGCGATGTCGAAAGAAAATTACACAATAAAATTCAAGCAGATTTGAATGATTTTAAACAAACTGGCTTTGGATTGTTGGCTGGTTCGGCGTTTCTGGCTTTTCTCATTACAGCAGTACTGGTAAAAAATCGACAAAGAAATATTAGGCAAATTGCTAAAATTAAAGCAGCAAAACGAGTGATAGAGGAAAAAAATAATAAGCTTCACACGATAGCTCATTATGATTTTTTGACAAATCTGCCTAATCGAGCCTTATTGACTGAGATGCTAATTAAAGCGGTAGCGCATGCAAAAAGGCAACGGCAGAGCTTGGTTTTGTTTTTTATAGATCTTGATCATTTTAAATCAGTTAATGACTCTTTTGGGCATCATGCAGGAGACGAGTTGTTAAAGCTGGTGGCTAAGCGCCTAATTTATCATGTAAGAGCTGAGGACATCGTCGCGAGATTATCGGGTGATGAGTTTATTCTATTATTAGCCCCTGAAGAAACACAGCCATTAGCATTGGAATGCGCAAACAGTGTCGTTAAAAAAATTCATTCAGCTCTGACTGAAATTTTTTTTATAGAAGGGACGGAAATTTTTATTTCGGCCAGCATAGGTGTCGCTTTATACCCTAAAGATGGCGAGAGTGCAGAAAGTATTCTTAAAAATGCTGATAGGTCTATGTATGATGTTAAACAAATGGGAAAAAATAACTATCGCTTTTTTTCTTCCGAGTTAGGTAATTCAGTCCACCGTAAATTACAGTTAGAAAGTGACTTAAGAAAAGCCATCCATGACAACGAGTTAGAATTATACTATCAACCACAATGGGATTTTAAAACAGGAAAGTTATACGGTTTTGAAGCCTTGGTGCGCTGGAATCATCCGCAACAGGGCATGCTTTATCCTGATGAGTTTATTGAAGTCGCCGAAAAGAGTGGGTTGATTTTTCAGCTTGATATGTGGGTTTTAGAGGCCGCTTGTAAGCAATTGAAGAAATGGGATTGTGAAGGATTATTTTCAAGGAAGATATCAGTAAATATGTCGGCACTACAATTTTCATCCCCCAATTTAGTTGAAAATATAGTCGCTCAGTTAGAGCAGTATGATATTAATCCAAATAAATTAGAAATAGAAATTGTTGAGTCTGTCTTGATGCGGGACTCAGAGTATACGTTGGCTGTGCTTGCAGCGCTCAAAGATCTTGGTATTAATATTGCGGTGGATGATTTTGGAACCGGGTATTCTTCGATGGCCTATTTAAGTAAATTTCCTATTGATATCTTAAAAATTGATAAAGCGTTTGTCAGTGAAATAGACACCAGTGTAGCAGCAAAAGTCATCATTGAGTCTATTATTGAAATGGCCACTAAACTAGGCTTGACAATCGTAGCCGAGGGTATTGAAACAGAAGAACAAAGTCGCTTTCTAGCACACCATGGCTGCACTTTTGCTCAAGGGTATTTTTATAATAAGCCGATGCCAGTGGGGGATGTGGCAGCCCTTTTGCAAGTAGCATGATTCAATAGGCTAAGGCGCATTATTTTTTCATAACTTATGGTGGGGATTTCGCGTCAAAATGCAGTCACAGGAGCTCTTCTTTTTTCTGCCGGTGACACCCCATTGCTACGATACTTACCGGACACTTTTTATATCCGCGTATGCTGGCAATGCTGGTTTTAGGCGGGAGTGTATATGCCTGGGAGGTTCCTTCCTATTTTCATTTTTTACAGCGCCGGTATAATCAGGCAGGTTACTTGAATGCCATAAAGCGTACATTATCGGCTACTTTCTTTTTAATCCTTTGTGGATGGCTCGGAATTTAGTGTTTATCAACGCTTTTGCCGGAGAATGGATGATGATATCGCAGGATATTTTAGTGCTCGCCACACAATCATTTTTCTATTGCTTGCCCACTTCTTTGCTTGCAAACTATATGACACTAAATGTTGCTTCTGGTCGTTGGCGTTTTTTCTTCAGATCTATCTTCTCTGCAGTAAGGTAACTCGCAATAAATAAACTACCCATATTGCGCAGGATTTTTGTTCGTCTTCAAGGCGTAGAAATAGGCGCATAGCAGGCTACGTAACTATTTCTACAACGCAGAAGACGGACAAAAAAACAAGCAAGGTGGGTGGGTGTGTGTTGCGAGTTACCAGCAATTATAAATGTGTATTGAGAATCATTACTATCTAGTAAAATATCAAA
>CAYZUM010000337.1:0-3272 GCA_964481455.1 uncultured Methylomonas sp.
GGGACTAAAAATCATCACTTCGCTAAGCTCCGTTTCCCTGATTTTCAGCGGTAGAAGACGGACAAAAAGACCCGCAATCTTGGATGATGATTTGTTTCCATCTCCCTAAAGTGCCTTATTGAAAGATATTTTGTTCTTTAAGTGCTAAATGAATCTGATCTAGAGAAACCTTGTCAGTATCAAAACTTATATCACATGAGCCATTTGTCGTACACAAGCAAATTAAACCTGCCTGTTTGACTATTGTAATAGCTTCATCAATATTGCTTAAGCTTACAGCTAAAACAGTAGCCGCATGACCAGTATCGAATAATTTTCTTTCCAATTGGTAGGCTAATTGTTCACCGTGAGTTCCTGTTAGGGCAATAGACACAGCTTTTTGGCCAAACCTGGCGGCACGCTCTTCTGAACTGACATCACTGAATTCAGTATCTGAGCTATGACCTGAAATCATGCCGGCCCCAACGGTCACATTCGTCAGGCGGTCGATAATGATAAATGACCCAGTTCCTTTAATGCGATTATAAGCATCAAAAACAACAGGTGCATTAACTGAAACTGTACAGACACCTATTTCATTAAGTTGTAACTCATTTGCATCATGGTGTTCTAAGGTATTAACATCAATACGATGCTGTATTTTGGCAATTGAACCTGACACACTGCGAGTGGCTAATTTAATAATATACTGTTTACCCGGGGTAAGTGCATTTTCAGTCATCCAGACGATGTTGGCATCAAATTTATCTGCCACTCGGGGTAAGTTAGCACTGCTGACGATAGTGTCGCCACGACTAATGTCGATTTCATCCGTTAGCGTTAATGTGACAGCCATGGGAGGGTATGCTTCTTCCAGATCCCCATCAAAAGTGACGATTGATTTAATCATGCTGGTCTTACCTGAGGGTAAAGCGGTGATAGCATCGCCTTTATGAAAAACACCCGAGGCAATTGTGCCACAAAAACCACGAAAGTCCAGGTTAGGGCGATTCACATATTGTACCGGGAAGCGGGCGTCCTGAAAATTGTCATCGCCTGAAATTTCCACGGTTTCTAGAGTGTCCATCAACGACTGGCCTGAATACCAAGGCATATTAGCACTCTTGTTAACAACATTATCACCATCCAGAGCTGACAAAGGAATAACATGAATATCGTCCAGTCCGTTTAGATCTTTAATAAAATCTAAGTAATCTGCTTTAATTGTCTCGTAGCTACTTTCACTATAGTCAATCAAGTCCATTTTATTGATGGCAACAATAATATGTTTAATGCCAAGTAATGAAGCAATAAAACTATGTCGTTTTGTTTGTGTCTGTACGCCGTAACGCGCATCAATTAATATAACCGCTAGATCACAGGTTGAAGCACCCGTCGCCATATTGCGCGTATATTGCTCATGCCCAGGTGTGTCAGCAATAATAAATTTACGGTTTTTGGTCGAAAAATATCGATAGGCAACATCAATAGTAATCCCTTGTTCACGCTCTGCTTGAAGGCCATCAACTAAAAGCGCTAAATCGATTTTACCAGCACCTGTGGTGCCCGATTTAACGCTATCTGACTTCACGGCGGCTAACTGATCTTCATAGATCATTTTGGAATCATATAATAAGCGCCCAATCAAAGTGCTTTTTCCATCATCAACATTACCACAGGTTAAAAAACGTAGTAATTCCTTACGTTCGTGTTGCTCCAGATATGCATCTATATCGGTACTAATGAGATCAGATTGGTGAGACATTTGTTTTTCCTGCAAAAAAAGATAAACCGGTTATTGGATGTCAGGCGGACTGTCTGTAGGCTGCTTGACTATGTTTGTTTATTCGGGTAAAAAACTCCAATAAAGAGCCTAAAAATAACCTTCACGTTTTTTCTGTTCCATAGAGCCTGATTGGTCATGGTCAATTAAGCGGCCTTGACGCTCAGATGTTGTCGTTAATAGCATTTCTTGAATAATTTCAGGTAAGGTAGTTGCATTCGATTCAACTGCACCTGTCAGCGGATAACAACCTAAAGTACGAAAACGTACCATTTTCATTTCAATTTTTTCATCCTCACCGATAGGCATACGATCATCATCAACCATGATAAGCATGCCATCTTTATTAACAACAGGTCTTTTTTTTGCTAAATAAAGTGGAACAATCGGTATACTTTCCAAATGGATATATTGCCAGACATCCAGTTCTGTCCAGTTAGAGATCGGGAAGACACGAATACTTTCGCCCTGATCAATTCTGCCATTATAAATATTCCATAGTTCTGGTCGCTGGTTTTTAGGGTCCCATCCATGATTTTTGTCGCGGAATGAGTACACACGTTCTTTGGCTCGTGATTTTTCTTCATCTCGACGGGCACCGCCAAAAGCGGCGTCGAATTTATATTTATTCAAGGCTTGTTTCAAAGCTTGAGTTTTCATGATGTCAGTGTGCTTCTTGCTTCCGTGTGTAAAAGGCCCGATACCTTGATCTATACCTTCTTGATTCGAATGCACTAACAACTCCCAACCGAGCTCTTTAATATATTTATCACGAAACTCAATCATTTCCTTAAATTTCCATGTCGTATCAATATGCATTAGCGGAAAAGGTGGCTTTCCCGGGTAAAAGGCTTTGCGAGTTAAATGTAACATGACAGCTGAATCTTTACCCACAGAGTAGAGCATCACGGGGCGGTCAAATTCTGCTGCTACTTCACGAATGATATGGATACTTTCAGCTTCCAGTTCTTTTAAATGCGTAAGTTTATGATTGGTCATCAAGATGTCAAGGTTATAATGAAAAGTCAATAAGGAGTGAAATGTGGATAAACACGTCAGATTTATAATTATAATTACTATTTTAATTTGATTAAGCTATTTATGCTAGAAGCATTACTAAATAAATGTCAGCTAAGGTTTTTTTGCGGTATAAGGTGCTTGCTTCAGGGTAAGCATAATGGCTTATGATTTAGCAAATAATGTTTGTTAGGGATCTCAAAGAAACGATCATACCCAGCGATTATGATTTACTCGATGTTCCAGTTTTCAACTATAACTGGGCTTGAAGGCACCTAGATTTTGTTGCAATAAAAGTTAATCAATTGATTTTAAAGGTAATCTTAATTTTACCGAAATAAAAAAAAGATAATAAAATCAACATGCTACAAAAACTGGAACATCGAGATTTAGGTATCCTCTCTTCTCCGCCTCCAAAAGAAAAATCAACTACCACGTTTATAAAACGTGGTTTAAATTCGGCCTAAAAGGCCGTCCTCAGCAAAACCCCAAG
>CAYZUM010000338.1:0-3260 GCA_964481455.1 uncultured Methylomonas sp.
ACTATCAACCCTCAAATTGGATAATGGGTGGGTTATTTATTTCCAGTTGCCTAAGCAGAAACTTAGACTGCATAGCATTATCTGTGAATTCTATCATTCCAATGCAACCTTGCTTGCGAATCTACTAGGGAATGAGAATCAAATAACGTGTGCATTCTGACGTATCTTTTTGCTCGCCTTCTGCGTTGTGGAAACCGTTACGTCGCCAGCTATGTGCCTGTTACCGCGCCTTGAAGGCAAGCAAAAAGACTGCGCCATAATTGCACAACTTATTCAATTCCCATTCCTAGATATGATTATTATCAATAAACTAAATAATACAAACGCTCCCTTTCTCACGCTAATAAAATCAACATAACAAATACATTTAAAAAAAACAGACTAAAGTCCGCTCTTCTCACTGAATTGTAGTAAAATTAGTACATGTTTTTTAAAAGGTTTATGCAATGATTGGAAAAATTAGTAGTTACAATGAAGATTCACAGACAGGTACCATTAATAGTGAAGATAAGTCTTACGAGTTTCATATCAAAGACTGGAGCGAGCCCCTCCCTCCCCTCATTGACCTTGATGTATTATTTGAAGATGAAGCTAATACTGCTAGTATCGTGACACTCATCGGCAGCTATCCTCTTAACATGGATGATGCTGTAAAATCACGAAAAATTGCAATAGCATTAGCACTCTTTCCGTTAACTGCTCTCTTTGGAGCTCACCGCTGGTATCTGGGTTTTTACAAAATAGCAATATTCCAGCTTATAGCCAGCTTAGTCACCATTGGAGTTGGGGTTCTATGGCCACTTGTTGATGGCTTTTTGCTCATAACAGGTCACATTTATCTGGATAAACAGGGGCGTTTTTTAAAATAAGGTTGTCATAGCGTAAAAAAGCCTAACAGACTATAACATCATTATTTTATCATCATGCTCGCTTCGTTTACGCTTGCTTTACAGTTTTTGACCCGGTTTCCCTTAAATGTAAACATCTTGATTTCTGACCAGCGAGTTGCCCAGTCCGTTCTATTTTACCCACTGATAGGGGGATTCATTGGAACAGTTCTCGTGCTTGTTAGCATTCTTTTACCAGAGCATACA
The DNA here is from genome assembly GCA_964481455.1 of uncultured Methylomonas sp. Classification (GTDB taxonomy): domain Bacteria; phylum Pseudomonadota; class Gammaproteobacteria; order Methylococcales; family Methylomonadaceae; genus Methyloprofundus. The sequence continues at coordinate 1,095 of CAYZUM010000338.1, forward strand.
TTAGTCCTCAATGCAGCCATCATATTAATTGTCTGGGTACTATTAACTGGCGGCCTGCATTTGGACGGGCTTGCTGATTGCAGTGATGCTTGGGCTGGTGGCCTCGGAGATAAGGCGAGAAGCCTGGCAATTATGAAAGACCCTGCTGCTGGCCCCATTGCGGTGGTTATGTTGATCCTTTTATTACTATTAAAGTGGGCTACTCTTATCACTTTACTACAACAACAGGAAGCATTAATCGCCCTCCTTCTTGCTCCCTTTATTGGCCGCTTAAGTATATTAATACTCATGCTAAGCACTCCCTATATTCGTCATAATGGATTAGGTAGCGTTATGCATAGACACCTCCCTCACTACCCAGCTAAGCTTATCGTTTTTTTTTCCCTGGCATTTTTTGCCTGGCTAACAAATACCTATTCCCTACTGACAATATTAAGCTTAATTGCACTTATAAGGTTTCTGGCTTTACAACGTTTACAGGGTGTCACAGGGGATGTCTATGGTGCTAGTGTCGAAATAGTAGAATCAATGGTCTTAATGAGTCTGGCTTTAAGCAATGGATAAACATAAATTTACCGATCAGGAAATATCAGCCGTTTATCGTGCCATTGCAGAACGTCGTGATATGCGTCACTTTATCAATAAGCCTATCCCTCAAAAAACGGTGACAAAATTACTTCAAGCGGCACACCAAGCCGGCAGTGTCGGTTTAATGCAACCCTGGCGATTTATCAAAATTAGCAACCCTGCATTACGCAGCGCGATCCATCAACAAGTTGAAGAAGAGCGTCTGATCACGGCAAAAGCATTAGGCGAACGCCAAGATAACTTCATGAAACTGAAAGTAGAGGGCATTCAGGAATGTGCAGAATTATTCGTCGTGGCACTGCCCGACAATCGTGAAAAACATATTTTTGGCCGACGCACTCTACCCGAAATGGATATCGCATCAACAGCATGTGCAATACAAAATATGTGGCTTGCTGCTAGGGCAGAAGGCTTAGGTATGGGATGGGTATCATTATTTGACCCTATCAAACTCGCAGACTTATTGAAAATGCCTGAAGGCAGTTTGCCAATCGCAATACTCTGCCTAGGGCATGTAGAAGAATTTTATGCCAAGCCCATGCTGGAATTAGAAAACTGGGCTAAAGTGCGGCCTCTGGAAGAATTTGTTGATGAAAACTATTGGACAGGTTAGCAGAAGAAAATAGGTTTAATGCTTCTAAACCCCCATCTACTTTGAAAATCGTATTTTCTCCTCTTCTAAATCAATACTTGTTTTTGTCCAAAGTCGATCAGCCACAGCTAAAGGTGTTGAATTAATGTTATTTTCAAATATTCTCACTTCCTGAATAAGTTCACATTCCTCTTTATGGCAAGCATGGTAAGTGACATCTTCCCTTAACCATTGCCATAAATGCTCTACAGGTATAAAATCTGGGCTATATGCGGGTAAAAGTTGTAGCTCCATCCCCAGTTCTTCTGCCTTTTCTTTCACAAGATCACTTTTATGATACGAGGCACCATCCCAAATAACAGCCGCCTTTTTAAAGCCAAATTCCTCTTGAATTTTTTTAAGACATCACAACTCCTTTCAGTATCCGCAGTGAGGTAAGGATAAATCCTCGTTTGACCTTGATTATAAAGGTCAGCACCAAAAAAAGAGACTTTCCTTAGCCCTACTGAACTTGAACTCACCCAGGCTCTTTTTCCTAATACAGACCAGCCATAACCTTCATCAGTATCTAACTGAATATGGGCTTCGTCAATATAGGTAATTTGTCTTTCACCCTCTGTCGCTTCTTGTAAAAGACCGCTTAACGTACCCACAAATTCCGCTCTTTTCTCAGTACTTGCCTTATTCAAAAGTTTTCGGTATTTTTTCCAAGAGAACCCAAGGGTTTTTAAAGCTTTTCTCACCGTTTCACGACAACAGCTTATCCCGAAATCTTGTTTAATCCAACTCACAAATCGCTTTAATGTCCATCTTGGCATAAAGACAGTTTCTCGCATTTGCGGGGCTTGCCTCGCATATTCAAGACTTTAATTTATTCTTTCTGACAGTCCCTCTGTTATTTGCCAAAAAAAAGGGGTAATCGACCGCCACTTCTTCAGCGATTCAGAGCATTTAATGCTGCCCAAGCAAATCAATAGGATAGAGAA
>CAYZUM010000339.1:0-3260 GCA_964481455.1 uncultured Methylomonas sp.
ATCAAGGACTAAAAATCATCACTTCGCTAAGCTCCGTTTCCCTGATTTTCAGCGATAGTATTTTTGAGACTTAGATCAAAAAAATCACAGATTTTATTCATAAACTGTTGTTAATATCACAGCTTTAGCTATTATTAATGTAATGAATATATCGACTCCCATTCGACTTGGATCACCAGGCGAAGACATTAGTAAAAAAGAACGACAGAGCACTGTAGACCGATTTATTCACCTGAATCAATCGCGTTTACATCGAATTCAGTCATTTCTCCTCCCAGAACAAAGAATTTTTTTAAATTTATTACCCTTATTACTTCATCAGAACTCTTCCTTTTTACCTGGTTTTGTCTGCCCAGAAACGGTAACGGGCATTGCTAATTACAATCCAGCTGAAGAGACCCTTTTAGAGGCCAAGTCATATTCTGAAAATTTTATTTATCAAAGCTCTACCTTAAGCGAACATCCAATACAAGGGCTCTATCTAATGGGTAGCGTCAGTTCTATCGCATTTGCCAAAGATAGTGATATTGATATCTGGCTTTGTCATAAGCACAACTTACTACCCGCTGAAATTGATGGATTACAAAGCAAAGCAACCGCAATAGAAAGCTGGGCCGAGTCTCTTAATATTGAAGTACATTTCTATCTAGTCGATAGCCAGGACTACAATACTAATGGCACAACCACAGCTCAATCATCGGATGCAAATGCACCTGCACAACATTATTTGTTGCTTGAGGAATTTTACCGTACAGCACTTTATATAGCCGGAAGAACGCCTCTCTGGTGGCTAGTTCCTCCGCATGAAGAGAAGAATTACACATCTTATGTTGCATACTTAAAAGCCAATCAGCTGATTGACCCAGATAAAACCATTGACTTTGGTGGACTGGAAGATATACCTGCTGAGGAATTTGTGACTGCCACCTTATGGCAACTCTTTAAATCACTCAATTCACCTTATAAGTCCATTTTAAAACTGTTATTAATGGAGTGCTATGCGAGTGAGTACCCCGATCCTAAGTGGTTATGCGTGCAATCAAAGGAGGCTACGTATAAAGGCCTTCTTGATATAGATCATTTAGACCCCTATGTATTGATTTATCATAAAATTGAGCACTATTTAAGTGCTAAAAATGACCCTGAACGGATAAACTTTGCTCGCCAATGCTTTTATATAAAAATCATGGGAGATATGGAAAAGCAGACAGATCAACAAAAGCTTGTCTACCGAAAAGCCATTCTTAATAATATGGCAAAACGCTATCACTGGCCTGTTCACTTGCTTGATAGTTTTGTCGAAAATAAATCCTGGGACATTCAGAAAGCGAGTCAGGAAAATGACATCATCATGCGCCAACTCAAAATGTGCTACCAAATGATTGGGCACTTTTGGAACGCTAATGTTTCTTTAAATATCAATCAGGAGATCCAGCCAATTGGTCGAAAACTCAAGTTTTTTCTGCAAAAAAGGCCAGGAAAAATTGATATTATTTCGACTAAATCAAGTATTTATCATAAAGAAAATATACTCACTCTGGTAGAATCGTCCCCTTCATCCATTCGTCCGACCTGGGACTTATTTATTGGTGCCATCCCAGAGAACAATCCTGCTTCCGCCACTCCTTTTAAACAGCGAGCTCGTAGTCTGGTGGAACTATTAACCTGGCTGGTAAGCAATGGCCTGTACCAGGAAAACCTGCAGCTAATCATACATGCACATAAGCAAACCGCCTCAACTGAGGATATTAATCACTCTCTTAAAACACTCAAAGCATTTTTATTTAATCAAACGTTAGGGAACCTAACTGAGCTATCGGCATTCAGACAGCCCAGTAGAATTATTACGCATTTATTATTACTTAATCTGGACGATGCTCCTCCCGTTAAGGTTAAAGAAGGGGCGCTGGTCTTTAATGATGACTTTGACCTGTTAAGTTATGGCTCTCAAAAAGAGAGTTTTGTGCATACCATTGATCAAGTATCTATCAGTAGCTGGGGTGAGGTTACGTGTAATCGCTACCTCAATCTGGAAGGCTTGTTTGATTGTTTTATTACCTGCTTTAATCAACACTCACAATCTCTACCCACGAAAATTGAATGTTATACCCCTATTCACGGGCAAAGTATTGCATCCGGCATTAAAAACCTGTTTATCAAGCTAAGTGACTTATTTGCTCAACAACAAACCCTGGACTCTCCACGATTAGTTATTTCTGGTGAATCGGCTTTTTATATTTTTCAACAAAAAGATTCTTTTTTACACTATAAGAAGGCAACTGACTTAAAAGCCTTATCTCTAGAACTAGCCGAGTCTCAAATCAACTTTCATGCTGTCCACTTTAATAACGCAACTTTAAATAACACGCCTTTGCCTTTTATATTTGGCTTTGCAAAGCCAAATACGATACATGTTTTTTGTTATGCCCGTCATGATGACACCATCCTTTATATTATTGATGAAAAAGGCAGCCTGTTCAGTCAACAATACAATAATACTTCAACACAGCAATTGTTAACCGCTTACTCTTACTTTCTGGAAACACTTTATGATAAAGGCATATTAGAATCAACTCTGGTTATCGAATACTATGCTCTCAGACATCCAGAAGATAAAAAATATCATGTGACAAAAATGACTCCGCCGCCGGCATTTGCCTGGGATTATCTGAACATCCGTATCACGGGTGAACTTTACGGCACTCCACCTGAAATTATATATAGTTTATATTGCAATGAAGATGAATTTTCCTCTTCAGAATCAAATGAGGATGTTTTTAAGTCCGTCGCAAATTATATTTATAACAAACGCCAAAGCAAGGAAAAATACCCTATCCATATCACTGAAATTGATGTCCCTTTACAAGTCTTAGGGGTGAATAACTACCAACAGCTACAATCTATCCATTTTTTACTGTATAAAAAGAAAATCGAAGCCTTGTTAAATGCGAACTAGGGAATGGGGATTTAATAACTTGTGCATTTAAACCAATACCTTCGCCAAATTGAAATGATTTTTTCACCATGAAGAACATTAAGGGCATGAAGTTGTTTTTAATCAATGTGTTATATAATTATTGCAGAGGGTATTCTTGTAATGAGTAACACTTTGTTTTTCTTCATGTTCTTCATGGTGAGTTTTGTTTTTGGCGAGGGTGTTGTTAAACCCCAAGCCATCAGCGATTCAGAGCATTTAATGCTGCCTAAGCAAATCAATAGGATAGAGAACAGTCAAAAAACATTCTTCGCACTATATATCC
>CAYZUM010000340.1:0-3251 GCA_964481455.1 uncultured Methylomonas sp.
TGATATGCGAGAGAACACGCATCGTCAAAAAATCATTCAGTTAGCCGATAATATCATTGAAGCACGTCCGAGCTATAGCGACGAAGACATTTCCAAAGAATTAATGCTGATTGGTGATGTTGACTTGCTTAAAAAGTTTGTTTTTAAACAGCTAAAACGTCATTTTAGTGGCATTGAGAGTCAGGCTTTTATAGAAATAGTAGAGTTCTGTGGCTGGCAATATTTTGAGCAAGAACTTGAGGAGTATTTAACGCCTCAATGGGGGGCTATTGAATGGTTAAGTTCTCTCTTAAACGTAGAATCCCTTTCTATTGAAGGCAAAACCATCATCAAAAAATGGTTCTGCGAATTATGGAAACCTTCTTTAGAATACTGCCTGACAAAGGATCAAATAAGCAAAGTGTTATCTGTTGTTGCATTGCTTAAGCTTGAAGCGATAGCGGATGAAGTGAGTGTGTTTTTATTTTTGCAGAAGTCACCTGATTTTTTGACTGATATATATGCCGCGGCTGTTATGAACGCATTGAACAACCTAAATGGACTGGATTATGATTGTGCAATCATGGATAAAATGATTGATCAGGTCTGTCAGAGGATTCAAGCAGATTTTCCTGCGCCACCGTCTAAACCGGTCGACTTCGCTCGTAAGGGTCGTTTGCAATGCAGTTGTCAATTTTGTACTCAAATTAATGAATTTTTACCCGATCCTGAGCAAAGTAAAATGAGTTTTAACAAAACGTTGAAAAGAAATTTAACGCATATTGAATCTGAAATTCGTAAAAATCGGGTTGACTTGAGTTTTAGGGTGACTAAAAGTCCGCCTAAATTTGATGGAGTTTGTAAAAAAACTCAAGAAACGTACGATAGATCTCTGGTATTATTTAATACTGCTCAAAAAATGTTGAATAATTTGAACGGTAAACGATAAAGGTTATTCAAGAAGGAATAAAAATTATACTCAAGTGTAATTGTTAAATTTTTATTTATTGGGCCACTTCCATCATTCAATTTTTGCGTTTCCTGAATTTATATTAAGCTGGAAAAAATCATGTTAAATCATTAAGATTAATTGAAAACAAATACAGCAAGCCATGTAGAGCGGACTTTAGTCCGCTCTACATGGCTTTGTATAACTAACTGAATGGGAACACTGAACCCTTGTTTTTTACGGGAGACAAAAACAGCATATGACTAGTCGTGTTATTACCCCTAAAGCCCTGAAACAACGCGCCTTAAAAATCTGGCAGCGGGGAGATATACACCGCGCATGGTTACAAAAACAAACGTACTTTCCACTAGAAATACCTTTAAAAAGCATTGCAGCTAAAAATTTACTCAGTGACTACAGTGACATTCAAGATGCGATTTATACCTTGCGCATGGATAGCCAAAAGCACGGGTATTTCATTAGTGACAAAGCTGTCAGTCACAGGCAATTAGGTGAGCAAAAAATCCCTTCTGTCATTACCTTTAAATCTGAGGACGTTTTTCTCAGTTATTTAGCCAAGACGGCTGAATTTGTTCAATTTCAATCGCTGACTGAGCAGAGTCTGGCACAGGACGGTTTGTTATTAGACTGGTTAATTCGTTACCCTTTTAAAGTCATACAATATGCTGAGGTCTGGCCGCCGTTATTAAAAGTGTGTGGCTATTTTGAAACACACCCACAACCTGATTGCTATATTCGCCAACTGGATATTAAAGGGGTGGATAGCAAATTTATTGAACAACATAAAAGTATCTTAAGTGAATTATTGACCGAGACATTAGCTGATACGAGTTACCTGGTGGATATAACCGGCTTAAAAAATAATGGCTTTGAACGTCGTTATGGCCTGCGTTATGATCAGCCTTTGATTCGTTTACGTATTTTAGATAAGGCTTTAGCCCTTCATGGCTTAACTGATTTGTCGTTGACATTGAGTGAATTTAAACAGTTGAATATTGCAGCAAAAACCGTGTTTATTGTGGAAAACAAAGTGACTATGCTGGCGTTTCCCGGGCATCGGGAAGCTATTGTTATATTTGGTTTGGGCTATGCGGTTAATTTATTAGCAGAGGCTCAATGCCTACAGGGTAGGGCGTTGTATTACTGGGGAGATCTTGATGCTGATGGGCTTGCAATACTGGCGCGTCTTCGCCAGCATTATCCAGAAGTAAAATCCATGTTAATGGATGAAAATACATTAGCTGATTTTGTTGATCTAGTCGTTCATGCGCCGTCAAAAAGCACTGAAAAAGAATTACATTGTTTATCGGCGGATGAAAATAAGCTATATCAGAAGCTATGGCAAAAGTCTTTACGTTTAGAGCAGGAGCGTATTAGCTTTACTTATTTACAAAGGTACTTAGGTAACGCGCATGAAAGAACTTGAGCAACTTTTTTTACACAATGCTGTCGGTTCGAATTTATTCGTACCGACAGTTGCTCAGCTAATTTCGTGCTCGTTCCTTAAAAGGAGAGTTAGGTTAAGGAGCGGGTCTTCGCCTGCGAAATAAAACAAAAAGCTTGGTTTAATTCGCGGCTGAAGACCGCTCCTACCGTCAGTTTCCTATTGGATTAAGGTATCGAAAATAGTTTTAGCCTCTAATAATAGAGGAATCGAGCAATTAGCATGCACATCCCCCTGATTCAATTCTGGATCATCTATAGCAAACAACTCTACCTGAGTGGCGTCAACTGATTGAAAATAATCATAAGCAATTTGAACATTTTGGTAAGGTAACGCGCAATAAATAACCTACCCATATTGCGGAGGGTTTTTGTTCGTCTTCAAGGCATAGAAATAGGGGCATAGCTGGCTACGTAACTATTTCTATAACGCAGAAGGCGGACAAAAAGACAAGCAAGATGGGTGGGTTATTTGTTGTGAGTTACCTAAGGTACCGCATTGTCATTTATACAATGTAATAAGTGCATCGGTGCGTCAGGTTTCCAGCGGTAAATATCATTTTCTATTAATGATGCTTTTAGCTAGGAATTTTTCTGTGGATCAAGTGCCATTGTTAATGCCGGGGTATACTGTGTCGTCTGGAAAGGCAATTAAGGCGGATGCTTGAATTATATCTCCTGGGGGGTCAATGGTCTGGTAATTTACCGAATAGACTTGCACATCATGATTCGCATTGAAGTCTATTTTGCTAGAATTTTGATCATTATAGAGAGTAACAAAAAAATTTAGCTGGGACTGGATTACTTCATTCGCTGAAAATCAGGGAAACGGAGCTTAGCGAAGTGATGATTTTTAGTC
>CAYZUM010000341.1:0-3229 GCA_964481455.1 uncultured Methylomonas sp.
TGAAAACACCCCAACCAGCTATTTAAAAACAAAATAATCACATGTATAATGGAGTTTTTTTTGCTAACGAAGTAACGATATACTCGCAACAGCGTCAGCATATTTATTGCACAAAAAGGGACACTTATGACTGCATTAGTGGGTATTATCATGGGTTCAACATCTGATTGGGAAACCATGTGTTTTGCATCTGAAAAACTAGAACAACTCGGCATTCCTTTTGAAGTCGAGGTTGTCTCCGCTCACCGAACTCCTGATAAACTTTTTGCCTATGCAGAAACGGCAGAAAACAAAGGTCTTGAAGTTATTATTGCCGGTGCAGGTGGCGCTGCACACTTGCCAGGTATGGTCGCAGCAAAAACAATACTCCCTGTGCTGGGTGTTCCCGTGCAATCAAAAGCCTTAAATGGCATGGATTCTTTACTATCCATTGCACAAATGCCTGCCGGTATCCCTGTCGGAACTCTAGCGATTGGTAAAGCAGGAGCTGCAAATGCGGCACTATTAGCTACTGCTATTATTGCCAACAAACACACTGAGTACAAAGCAGCACTCAATGCATTTCGCAAGCAGCAAACTGACACAGTACTTGCTAATTCCGATCCTAGGGAGCTAAGTTAATGGTTATTGGTATTTTAGGCGCGGGACAATTAGCCAGAATGATTGCCCTGGCAGGCAACCCCTTAGGACTTAAATTTATTTTTTTAGACCCGACAGAAACTGCCTGTGCAGCAGACGTAGGCAAACACCTATTGGCGACTACCCTGATGAAAAATTGCTGACTCAACTCGCAGAAGAGTCTGACATTATCACCTATGAATTTGAAAATGTACCCGTTGAGATCATTGACTTTCTCAATCAAAAGACAGCTGTTTATCCACCCGCTAAAGCCTTGTTCATTGGTCAGGACAGAATCACCGAAAAAACGTTCTTACAGGATTTAGGCATTGCAACCGCTTCTTTTGCTGCGGTGTCCAGTCTGGAAGAGTTGCAACAGGCGATACCAGCGATAGGTTATCCAGCGATTCTTAAAACACGACGTTTGGGCTATGATGGCAAAGGGCAAGTCATCTTAAGAAGTGACCAGGATTTAGCCGACGCATGGCAAGCCGTTAAAAACGCACCTTCTGTCGTCGAAGGCTTTGTGCCTTTTGACCGGGAAATTTCTATTATTGCCAGTCGTCATGTGTCTGGTGACGTTGTTTATTACCCACTTTCTGAAAATGAACATCATAAAGGTATTTTACGTCTTGCTAAAAATACCCGAAATGACCCACTACAAGCCCAGGCCGAAAGCTATATCAATACTATTCTGATTGCACTTGATTATGTAGGCACAATAGCATTAGAGCTGTTTGCAGTTGGCGACCAATTGATTGCCAATGAATTCGCTCCACGAGTACATAACTCAGGTCACTGGACTATTGAAGGATCAAAAACCAGCCAGTTTGAAAATCACCTGCGTGCAATTATGGATATGCCTTTGGGCTCAACCAGTTCTCTAGGTTATGCCGCTATGCAAAATTTTATTGGCAACGTCCCCGCAAGTGAGAAATTACTGTCTTTATCACAGATACATCTGCATTTATATGATAAAGCAGCCCGAAAAGGACGCAAACTAGCTCACGCAACCGTTAGAACCGATAGCTTAGAGAAATACACTGATTTAATAGACTCACTCACTGAACTTGCTATTCAATGTGATGACTCATAAAACATTCACTCTATTTAAACCTTTGACAATCAATACTTATGAAAAACACTGAAAACCCTGTCGTTTCTATACACTACACTCTAACAAACAAAGCGGGCGAAAAATTAGATAGCTCGATTGGCGCAGAGCCATTAAGCTATCTACACGGTGCTGGAAATATTATTCCAGGCCTTGAAAAGGCACTGAGTGATACAACCGTCGGTGAGAAATTGAGTGTGACAATTGAAGCGGCAGATGCCTATGGCGAACGCAATGAAGCGAAAATTCAAACGGTTTCTAAAGAAATGTTCAAAGGCATGGACAAGATCGAAGTAGGCATGCAGTTTCAGGCAGACTCAAGCAGTGGTCCTGCTGTCGTGACTATTACAGAAGTCGATGGTGATGACGTTACCATTGATGGTAACCACCCGTTAGCAGGCGAACAATTAACTTTTGATGTTGAAGTAATGGAAATTCGACCTGCGACAGAAACTGAAATAAAACATGGCCATATACATGGCGCGGGGTGTAATCACGATTAGAAAAGTATACGAAATAAACTGTGCAATTGCAGAATGGAAAAAAGTCTTTTCGTGTCTATCTTTATAGAATCCGTAGGCCGGAATAGCGTGCGTTTTCCGGCATTGCCGAATAGTCTGTAACTTAGTTTAATGTTTATGTGGAAAGCGCTAAGCTATTCCACCCTACGCGCTATTTCAGCCTGCCCGTATCAAGTACGGGCAGGCTTTGCTCTCGACAAAAATCAGCTAATGTGACCACATCCGCGACCGCGCGATGTATAACGTCAAATGCCGACCAGTATGAAGAATTATATTCGATTAAATATATGACAGTTGACAACATTGGAATATTTTTAATCAACACCTCACTCTTTATACCCTTCCACTAAGGCGTAGCCGACGATTGACCTGCCAATGATATAACGTAGCCAATATCGGGCGAATCAATGGCAAAGAGATCAACCAGGATATAGATCTCAAGATCGCAACTTTACTCATAAGCAATATATAAGCATCTAGCTCTGATAGAATCTTCTCTTGTTCATCTTTGACATGAAGTTCAGTCGTTGCTTTATAAGGATCGATTCCTCATTCACGCAGACTCTGCTCCTGACCAGTAATACCTATCCAGCAAACATTTTCGCCTTTTTTCCCCGCTAGCTTTTCATAGGTTCTCCTATCCTGAAGACACTCTGGACAGGCACCATCATAATATACACATATTTTGCCTTTATTCTAGTTCATTTTTCATATCTGATCTACTACAGTTGCTATCATTATAGCTCAAAATATTATGCTAAAACCCCATAAAACTATGGCCTTAACAATATCCGCCACAAGAACGCTCACGAAACGACTTCGGCTCCTAACTGGCCTTTTTATCCATCTTCTGCGTTGTTTAAATAATCTAGTAACTTGTTGCTATGTGCCGATTTCAGCACTTTGAATATACATAAAAAGCCCAGCAATTATAAATGTGTATTGAGAATCATTACTATCTAGTAAAATATCAAAT
>CAYZUM010000342.1:0-3220 GCA_964481455.1 uncultured Methylomonas sp.
CGAACAAAAATCCTGCCCAATATTGGACGATTATTTATTTCCAGCTCCCTTATCTAAAAAGGTGACATAAAAATGAAAGTAAGAGCAAATTTTTCACTGGTGATGAACCTCGACAAATGTATTGGTTGTCACACCTGTTCTGTGACGTGTAAAAACGTCTGGACCAATCGGAAGGGTATGGAGTACGCCTGGTTTAATAATGTTGAAACGAAGCCTGGTATTGGCTACCCTAAAAACTGGGAAGACCAGGAAAAGTGGAATGGTGGTTGGGAATTACATAAGGGCAAGCTGCAATTAAAATCAGGTAATCGGCTCAATATTCTAAAGAATATTTTTATGAACCCGAATATGCCGACTATTGATGATTATTACGAGCCGTTTACCTATGACTATGCCACGTTGCAAAATAGTGAACTAGTTGAAGCTACGCCTACAGCAAGGCCGCGCTCTCTGATTGACGGCTTGCGCATGGAAAAAATAGAGTGGGGTCCAAACTGGGAGGATGATTTAGGCGGTAAGTTTAAGCATCGTGGTGAAGACGTTAACTTTAGTGATATGGAAAAACAGGTTTATGGGGAGTTTGAACAAACCTTCATGATGTACTTGCCGCGCATGTGTAATCACTGTATTAACCCCTCTTGTGTTGCATCCTGTCCATCAGGTTCTTTATATAAGCGGGAAGAAGATGGGATTGTTTTAGTCGATCAGGATAAGTGTCGTAGTTGGCGAATGTGTATCAGTGCTTGTCCTTACAAGAAAATGTTTTACAACTGGGAATCCGGGAAAGCAGAAAAGTGTACGGGTTGTTACCCACGAGTTGAATCTGGTTTACCGACAGTTTGTTCGGAGTCCTGTGTGGGGCGTATTCGTTATAACGGCATCATGCTTTATGATGCGGATCGTATAGGGGAGCTAGCTGCGATAGAAAATGATCAGGATTTATATCCGGCACAACTGGATATATTCCTGGACCCTAATGACCCCGAAGTGATTAAACAGGCGAAAGAAGATGGAATTCCTGAGTCCTGGATGGAAGCAGCCCGTAACTCGCCGATTCGTAAACTGATTGTAGACTGGAAAGTCGCTTTTCCTTTACATCCTGAATTCCGTACTATGCCGATGGTCTGGTATGTGCCGCCTCTTTCACCGGTACAATCGCAAATTGATCAGGGAAATTTATCGACGATGCCGGATGGCGTAATACCCAGTATAGAGAACCTGCGCTTACCGATGAAATATCTGGCCAATATGTTTACTGCCGGTGATGAAAAGCCTATTGTTGCGGCCTTAAAACGTATGATAGCGATGCGTAGTTTTTATCGTTCTCTGACCGTTGATAAGAAAACTGATTTAGCCGTACTGGAAGAAGTGGGCTTGACAGAAGAGCAAGTGCGCGAAATGTATCGTTATATGGCGATTGCCAATTATGAAGATCGTTATGTGATTCCAACCAGTCATGAAGAGTTGCGTCAGGAAGATTTTCATTCCTTTCAGGGGCAAAACGGTTTTAGTTTTGGCAATGATGGTTGCAGTATTAGTGATAATGCGTCGTTATTTCCTGATAAGCGCACTAAAACAGCAGATAACCTTGAATTTGTTCGCTATCACCCAGCCGCTAAACGCTCAGATGGGGAAATAGCATGACCCAGGTGTATAAAGTCCTTGCTGTCTTATTAGAATATCCTAAAAAAGAGCTGGTTGAAAACTGGGACGAGATGCAGCAACTCGTCTCAGAATTACCTGACCTGAAGGAAGAAGATAAGAGTAAACTGACAGACTTTATTACATGGGCCTCGGGTCTTTCGTTGACTAAAATACAGGCAAAATATGTTGATAATTTTGATATGAAGGCAGAAAACTCACTGTATTTAACTTATCATTTATTTGATGAGCAAGATAGAGAAAGAGGGCCTGCACTCATTGAATTAACAGAGCTATACAAATCAACGGGCTTTGAAATCAGTGATGGTGAATTGCCGGATTATTTACCCCTTATACTGGAATATGTCTCTACTATGGATGACGCAGAGAGTGCCCAGACGTTTTTAAAGCAAACGGCGCAGGCGGCCGATATTATTGCTAGTAATCTTGAAAAGAATGCAAGCCCCTATGCCCCACTGGTTAGACTTGTGGAGCACCATGGCCTTTTAGCAGATATTGCAGCATAGGTATAGATATGAATATAAGTAATTTTATTTTTGGGATTTATCCTTATATCGCGCTGACTACCTTTTTTGTCGGTAGTTTGATTCGTTTTGATAGGGAACAGTACACCTGGAAGGCAGATTCCAGCCAACTATTTGAAAAAGAACAATTACGCAAAGGTAGTATTCTTTTTCATATTGGCATATTAGCCTTATTTATGGGACATTTTGCGGGATTAGTCATCCCGCATACCTGGTTTTTAGCCATGGGCATATCCGATATGGTACATCAGGTGGTCGCCATTTCTGCCGGAGCGGCTTTTGGCTCTCTGTGTATGATGGGTGGGGTGATACTCTGGAAACGCCGTATGTATAATCCTCGGGTGCGTGTCAACAGCCATTTTATGGATATTTTTATTCTCGACTGGATTTTAGTGACTTTAGGCGTTGGATTATCAACTATTCCTGTTTCGATTTACCATGCTTTAAATGGCGATGCTTCAGTCATGGTCGCGTTAGCAGAATGGGTACAAAGTATGCTGGCGTTTAACTCACAGGTTGAATATTTATCCGGGGTAGGGCTTATTTATAAACTGCATTTATTTCTTGGCATGTCCGTGTTTTTCTTATTTCCTTTTACCCGCCTGGTACATGTCTGGAGTATGCCATTAAGCTATATGTTTAGACCGTATCAGATTGTAAGAACTAAGTACGTTAAACAGCGTTAATTGTGAGGCTACCCACTTAAGACGAGACAGGTTTTCACCATTAAGAACATGAAGTCTATGAAGGAAAAACTAAACCCTTCATTATCTTCATGTTCTTAATGGTGAATTTATCCTCTCCTGAACCAATATGTTCTTAAGTTCATAGCCAATTTTGAGCATATTCTCATGCTTTACGCCGGAATATAAGGTTTGTAAGTAGGGTCTATTATGGCGCGCCCGAAGGGGAGTAGGCTTTAGCCTACGTGTGTAATATATAGGTCGTACGGGTAGGTTAAAGCCTACTCCCCAAGCTACTTTGGAATGGGAATTGAATAAGTTGTGCAATTATGACGCAGTATTTTTGTTTGC
>CAYZUM010000343.1:0-3216 GCA_964481455.1 uncultured Methylomonas sp.
GCATTTTTTAACTGTTCATCTACTTTTTATGCCACGAATATCCCTACAGCCCAGGAAACAATAGCCTGAGTAGTTACAAAAATTCTGCGCAATATGGGTAGTTTATTTGTATCCTGTTTAAATTCCCTGGTAAACTGGATTTTTGGGAAATATGTATCCTTGTATATCAATATGTTATGTTTTTAGGATTTACGTTTTGCAGGGAATTTAAACAGGATATGTTTATTTATTGCGCGTTACCTTACATCACCATAAACCCAAGATCATTATCTGGGAAACGGTGTAGGTTCGGAAATAACTGCCCTAGCTCACTTTTGGGTGCACCCAGCCATAAGGCGAGTGTAGATGCCATTTGCTCTACTGCTAAAGTTGGAATAATACGCCCTTCATCAAAGTCATTTATTCCATTGACGTCAAGAGTAGGGTATTGCCCATATATTTCCCCGCCCTTAACGCCTCCGCCCATTACGATTTGATTTCCTCCCCAGCCATGATCGGTGCCATCACCATTACTGGTAAGAGTTCGGCCAAATTCAGATGCGGTATATGTCGTCACTGAATGACTTAATTGCAATTCATCCAGAGCTGACTGAAAGGCTCCTAGTGAGCTACTGAGGGTGCTTAATAGTTGCGGGTGTTGCTCATTTTGCAGATCATGAGTATCCCAACCTTGCATACCCACAAAATATAATTGGCGTACCATCCCCATTCGTTTGTGGACGCTCATTAAGCGTGCCACCGCCTTAAGTTTCTTTGCCAAAGGATTATTGTCGGGAAATTGAGTGTTGAGCGTCGGTGCCTGCTGTAATATTGATTGTATAGTGGTGGTTAATGTCACGCCGCGAGAAAATACACGTTCATATTCACGGACTAAGGCATGAGTAGAGGCTCGACTTTGTTTAAGTAACTCGGCCATACTTCGGTATATCAATGGATAATGGTCTTCACCCCAGAACTGGTGTAACTCAAGTGCAGCACCTGGTTCTAAAACTAGAGGTTGAGTATTGATACCCGCTTGCCAGATATTAGTTGCTCCCAATGAAAAGTTCAGGGGCATGATTTTATTTACATTAATGCGACGGTATAGATCAGCAACCCGTCCTGCCCAGCCTATGGTTGTCGTATTTTCGGAATCAGTGGTCATCCAGTGAGATTGTTGATCTGAATGTGAAAATAGATGAGGTGGTAAATTAGCACTACCGTTTAGTATACTTTGTCGGGTAGTTGGTTCTAATAAAGGTCCGATATTGCTGACAAATGCTAACTGCCCATTATTGTAGAGCTTTTGTAGTTCGGGAATGCCGGGGTGTAATCCATATTTTATGCCCCGCTTATCTTCCCCATTTAAAGGGAGTAGTTGTGACTTAGGTATTGCCAGATTGCGACGTACTTTGGCATAACGTTGATACTCATTTTGAGAGCGAGGGATTAGCATGTTAAATGAATCATTTCCGCCATATAAAAACACACAGACTAATGCTTTAAAGTTTTCATCATTGCTGTTCATGGGGTCGGGGGGGGCTGCCATCACATGCGGTAAAAAAGGGATGGAAGAGCTTAATCCAGCATAAGTGGCTGCTTTTAATCCTAGTTTTAAGACATCACGGCGTGACCAGCGAGGAGTATTTGACTGCATAATGTTTACCTAGCGCTGGATAGCATATTGTGGAGAAACGACGATAAGAAACACAGCATCTAAGGCACGCAATAAACCTAGTGGATATTCATCCCCTAAATCATAGGGGATTTGGTTCAGGTGCTTAATCATTAGCTGTTGCATAGTTTCAGGCATTTGCCCCGACATTAATAGTAAATTCAGATGTTCAACTAAATCTTGTGGTTTTTTCGCAAGTGCTATTTCAACATCAAGATCGAGTAAAATTTCATCAGTATCTACCCAACTAGCACCTTTAAATCGGTAATGAATACTGTCCCCTAAAAAGTTGCTTAAACGAAAAGTGGAAGATTCGTTAGTAATTTGAAATTCAGGTGCTTTGATCTCTGCATTACGTAAGCCCCCGGGAGGTGCATAATCAGAACGGTAAAAGTTAAACACAGAGGGTGCGCGCATAGGTGCCTGGTTAAGATTATCCGCTGGATAAAAATAGGGTAGTCTTTGGTTTTTTGCGCGGCCTTTAAAAGCTCGCCATAAATGAGTCATTCGTATTATGGGCTCCCTCAATTTACCAAAAACCTGGGGATATATAAGGTGACCATTAAGTGCTTCGGTATCAGTCAATATAGCCTTGATGACTGCGGCCATATCGCCACGCTGCCCTTCGCCATTATCATTAAATATTTCTGCTACTCGCGCGATATAGTCAGGGTGGGGGTTGCTGGTGACTAAGCGTTGAATTAATTGTTTGCCAATAAAAGGGCCTACATTTGGGTGATTAAATAAAGTATCCAGTGCCTGTTCTAGATCATCTCTGGCTTTTCCACCAGCGTTAATAATAGCACCCCCTACAATCACTTTTTTATCAGTATCGTGAAATTCCTCGAAAGGTTCCATCGCAGAAATAGGATCGACATCATACTCATCAAATTCATGAAAGTTCTTTGCACCTTTCATGGTCCAGCCAGTAAATACTCTGGCCAGATTTTTGATATCATCTAAACTATAGCTGGGAATTTGTTTGCCATCACTATCTTTTTTGGCACTGCCATCCGGGTTTAACTGAACCAGACCAATGGAAAATAATTGCATAATTTCACGGGCCAAATTCTCATCAGCGCGTATGCCTTCTTCTGGGTCTGGCTTCTGGTTACCAAGCATACTCAGGTATATTCCCATGGCTGGAGACAAGGTTACCGCTTCAAGCAATTCGCGATAATTACCAAAGGCGTGGGTTAATAAGATATCGTAATAACTGGCAACACTTTGGGGATAGAACCCAAGGTGGTCATTTTGTTCTGAGATGACAAAAATTTGACTTAACGCAAAGGCAACGCGTTGACGTAATTGATCTTCAGCAGTAACAGAAATCGTCCACCAGGTTTCCATGCGTCGATGCAACGCCTTTTTCTCTTCATCACCTTTATTAGGTCCTATCACTTCCAGAACAGAAGGGGTATGAAAACTAGGGGGGGCTTCAAGTTGTTTCTGTAGCCATTGTTGAGAACCAATGTCTGCTAACTCTTTTATAGACCCAGATGTAGGACCGAAGGTACTGCGAGTTAAAAATTGTGCAGCAGTTTGCTGTGATAGTTGCTCTG
>CAYZUM010000344.1:0-3192 GCA_964481455.1 uncultured Methylomonas sp.
TGTTACCGCGCCTTGAAGGCAAACAAAAATACTGCGTCATAATGCACAACTTATTTAATTTCCATTCCTTAAGTGAAATAACAGGTTTAACCCACCCCCCTAATTTGCTACCGTTATTGTCCAGAGAGGGTTCAGTATCATCCTCTTTATGATAGCTAAAGTCGACAGCCTCGGCCCAGCTAAGGACTTCTGGTTCTAAATACAACATATCGGCTAAATCCTGCAACATCCGCCAAGCCATAACCTGCACAGCGGGTTCTTGACTCCACATGCTACTATTCAGACAGCAGCAATGTTGACTTTCTATGGTCTCCGGATTATTTATCTGGCTATGCCATGTCGTGCAAAGCAATATTGATTTTTCAGCACTGTCTTCATTTTCAGGGGCTAGCTTATAAACTGTCAGGCTTTGTTCAGAGCGACATAGCTCACATTTGGAATCACTGTAATAATATTTCTTTTGTACTCATAAAAAGGCTCTTAATAAAAAAATTGGGCGTATTATCGCTTTTTTTCTATCGCCATAGCAAAATTCATGTAGTATTCACCTCACACAAGCCAGGAAAAACAATCTCTATGAAACTGTCTCTTATTGTTGCCATGGCAATGAATCGAACTATCGGCATCAATAAGAAAATGCCTTGGCACTTATCTGCTGACCTTAAGAAATTTAAAAAAATTACCATGGGGCGCCCTATTATTATGGGGCGAAGAACATTTGAATCCATTGGACGCCCCCTTCCCGGCCGGCAAAATATTATTATTAGCCGTAATTCTCAATATCAGCAGCAGGGATGCCTGGTTTTTAATGATCTGGATAGTGCCTTACAAAGCTGTGCAGACAATGATGAAATCTTTGTCATCGGGGGCGCAACTTTATATGAAGCAACGTTAGAACGCGCTGATAGATTATATATTACTCACATTCAACAAGCATTTGATGGGGATACTTGGTTTCCAGAAATCAAACTAACGCAATGGCGAGAAATTGAGCGTGAAGATATTGATGATGATAATAGTGTCGACTTTAACTATAGTTTTATTGTTTATGAGAGATCGTTAGCCTTAGGAATGGGAATCAAATAACGTGTGCATTCTGACGTGTCTTTTTGTTCGCCTTCTGCGTTGCGGAAACAGTTACGTAGCTAGCTATGCGCCTGTTACCGCGCCTTGAAGGCAAACAAAAATACTGCGTCATAATGCACAACTTATTCAATTCCCATTCCTTAATGCAAATAAAAGTGAAGGAGTAACAAGAGGAACAAATACCTATTTAAATGTAATATAGGTTTGTGCCTGTAGGAGCGCGCTTCTACGAAAAAATTCAGTATTTTTTGTAGGTCCTTAAACCTATATTATTTTAGGTGTCCAACCTTATGTTTATAGCCATAATTAACGAATAATAACGAGGAACTTATATGAATCTAACCAAAGAACAGGAGCAGAAAGTATTTACTAATAAGGTTATCGAAGTTGCCATACGGCTGGCAATGATTTTTTTAATTGTTGCCTTGTGCTTTCAGATTATTAAGCCATTTGTGATTATTGTCGCTTGGGGTATTATTATTGCAGTCGCTATTTTCCCGCTCTATAGCAGATTAAGCTATGCTTTAGGAGGTCGGCTTAAACTAACGGCCACCCTCTATATCTTATTCGCCTTAAGTTTATTAATTGGCCCGTCTATCATGATTGCTAGTTCACTGGTAGAAACATCTACCCATTTGGCACAAGGCTTTCATCAAGGCACTATAGACATCCCTCCGCCCGCCCAAAGTGTACGCGAATGGCCAATAATTGGTAATAAAGTTTATACCGCATGGAGCCAGGCGTCAAACAACCTTGAAGCAACCTTAAGACAAAATAGCGAGCAAATTAAAAAACTAGGTGAAACTTTTATTTCCGCTATTGCTGGTGTCAGTGGCAGCATTGTCCAGTTTATTCTTTCCATTATCATCTCCGGGGTATTTTTAGTGAATACTAAAAATGCTTATAGTACGGCAATAAAAATCACCTCACGCCTAACCGATAAAGAACAGGGAGTACAATTTACTGACTTGGCAACTGCAACCATTCGCAGCGTTGCACAAGGTGTCTTAGGCGTTGCCGTTATTCAGGCTGTGTTAGGTGGTGCGGGCATGTATTTTATGCAGGTACCCGGCTGGGGACTGTGGACAGTCTTTATTCTAGTACTCGCTGTAGCACAATTACCACCTCTTTTAGTGCTTCTTCCTACGATCTTTTATGTCTTCTCTGTTGCTGATACAACACCCTCCATTATTTTTGCGATATGGAGTATTATTGTCAGTATGAGTGACAGTGCTCTAAAGCCTCTACTACTTGGCCGAGGAATGGAGACACCTACTCTGATTATCCTGCTCGGTGCTATTGGCGGCATGATGCTTTTCGGTATTCTAGGGCTGTTTGTGGGAGCCATAATTCTGGCATTAGGCTACGAGATATTTATGGCCTGGCTTGATAAAGATATGACAAAACCAGAAACAAATTTATTGAATTAACGTTTTAGCATATCTGGCGATTACCTTAAAATAGAGCGCAATCCAACACCCAACCAGCGACCTTTCCTTAATTAAGATGAATATATACATTTCAACATGGAAAATATTATGAAACCATTATTTTTAGCGATCATCCTATTAAGCTTACTAACAGGCTGCGCCCCCTATGCTAAAGATATTCATGTGACAACCGAAGTGGGTCATAACGCTAATCTTGCTAATTATAAAAACTATATCTGGCTGGATAATATTACAGCAATGGAAGATCCAAGTGGAAAGTGGCAGCCTATTGGTCTTGATATAGCTGGGGAAATTAAATATGCTATTGATCAGGAGCTCAATGAAAGCGGACTCTATCTTAATGCTTTCGACCCCCAATTAGCGGTGACTTTTAAGCTGGGAATAAATATGCAGGCATTGAAGTTAAAATTTGACCCTAAGTCGCAACTTGATATTTTAGTCAATGTACCCGATGCTGCCTTACTGGTCTTTTTAATTGATGCCGAAACGCAATCCATTATCTGGATTGGTAAAGCAGAAGCTGAACTACAGGAAAATGACAGTAAGGAATTAGTCAGTAAGCGTATTCATTATACGATTTCAGAAATGTTTAAAGCGTTAAACAAAAAAAGGTAGTGGGTCAAACCTGTGGTTTTAATATTCTCCCTATTACGTT
>CAYZUM010000345.1:0-3191 GCA_964481455.1 uncultured Methylomonas sp.
TAGATCTTAATATAGAAAACACATTCGATAAACAAAGAGATAGACTTTTTCATCCAATACTTCACAGGATCAAGGGGGCTGATACAATCCGACCTATAGAGGTCTACAATAGAATGGGAATAAAATAACGTGTGCATTTGACGCAAGATTTTTGTTTGTATTCGAGGCGTGGAAACAGGCGCATAGCTCGCTACGTAACTGTTTCCGCAACAAAGAATACGGACAAAAAGACAAGCCAAATACACGCGTTATAAAATTCACATTCCAATAGTAACCATACGCAGTAATTCCTATTGACGTATAAATATCAAATCCCAAACACCATGCCCTAAACGCAAACCACGCTGTTCAAACTTGGTTAAAGGTCGATAATCAGGCCTAAGACAATAATGCTGCTCAGAACTCTGATTACTAAAATGTTCATTTACTGACAAAACTTTCAGCATATGCTGCGCATAATGCTGCCAGTCTGTTGCAGCATGAAAATATCCTCCATGGACTAATTTATCTGCCATTAATTTAACAAAACTGGGCCGAACTATGCGCCGTTTATGGTGCTTTCTTTTATGCCACGGATCTGGAAAGAACAAATGTACCGCTGCTAAACTATGCTCGGGAATACATTTGTCTAATACCTCTATCGCATCATGG
The DNA here is from genome assembly GCA_964481455.1 of uncultured Methylomonas sp. Taxonomy (GTDB): domain Bacteria; phylum Pseudomonadota; class Gammaproteobacteria; order Methylococcales; family Methylomonadaceae; genus Methyloprofundus. The sequence continues at coordinate 652 of CAYZUM010000345.1, forward strand.
TAAAAAACCCTAACATTGGTAATTCCTTTTCTTTCCAGCTGTGCCAACAAATTACCTACACCTGGTCGATGGACTTCTATGCCAATATAATCCTTATCTTGATTGTCTTCAGCTGTTTTGGCTAAACTCTCGCCATTTCCAAAGCCAATTTCCAGAATAACAGGGGCATTGCGCCCAAAAATATTGACAAAATCACAGGATTGCTCATTATCCAGCCTATATTTGTCCCACAAAGTATCCAGTGCCAGTCTTTGCGCCGTTGTCATTCGCCCTATGCGGCGGATAAAACTCTTGATCCTTGGCTGATCCTGGCTTTCAACAAATGCCATGGAAGCTTATCCAATCAACCCGTCTAACGGTGATGAAGCAGATGCAAACCTTTTTCTTGGCATCCTGCCGGCCAAGTAAGCCTCACGCCCAGCCTGGATGCCCTTTTTCATGGCGGACGCCATTAATATCGGATCTTGCGCCGCGGCAATTGCGGTATTCATTAATACGCCATCACAACCTAACTCCATCGCAACGGCTGCATCAGAAGCTGTCCCCACGCCTGCATCAACTAAAATAGGGACATTGGCATTTTCTACAATCGTTAATATATTGTAAGGGTTGCGCACACCTAAGCCAGAGCCAATCGGGGCTGCCAATGGCATAACCGCCACACAGCCAATTTCTTCAAGGCGCTTGGCAATAATAGGGTCATCATTAGTATAAACCATAACATCAAACCCTTCTTTGACTAGTAATTCTGCTGCTCCTAAGGTTTCAACCATATCTGGTAACAAAGTTTTCTGATCCGCTAATACTTCTAATTTAACCAGTTTATGTCCCCCTAAAAGCTCACGCGCCAAACGACACGTTCTAACAGCATCATCAGCCGTAAAACAACCTGCTGTATTAGGTAAAATAGTATATTTATCAGGCGAAATCACTTCTAATAAATTGGGTTCATCAGGATTTTGACCAATATTTGTCCGCCTTATAGCAACGGTTACAATTTCAGCCTCACTCGCTTCAATCGCCAGGCGAGTTTCCTGCATATCTTTATATTTTCCAGTACCGACTAATAGTCTGGATTTAAATTGTTGCCCAGCAACCGTAAAATAATCTTCCTGACCACCACCAATTGCCTGCACGACTTCTATACAATCTTCTGACTTAACACCCGTCTGAGCATATTGATTAAAGGGTAAAATCTCTTTATTAAATTCCACAGCAATACGTTTATTGGCTAAACCCAAATCGTTAACGATATCTGCCACGGTAATATCATCTCCGTATTGTTTTGTTTCACCGTTTACATAAACATTCATACTTAATTATTCCTGTTAGTTTTTACTGATCTTCTCTTTTGTACGGCAAGCGCTAAATTCTGTAATACTTTCTCAGTATCTTCCCAGTTGATACAGCCGTCAGTGATACTTTGACCATACACCAGAGGCTGCCCTGCTACTATGTCCTGGCGTCCTGATTTTAAGTGACTTTCGATCATGACACCCATTATTCGTCGATCCCCCCCAGCAATTTGTTCCGACACATCATCGGCAACTAATAATTGACGCTGACACTGTTTTAAGCTATTAGCGTGGCTTAAATCAATCATTATATTCGCTTGTAAACCTGCCTTTTGCATACTTTGTGCAACTTGATCAACACTGACAGCATCATAGTTTGGGCCACCTGCTCCGCCACGTAAAATGAGATGAACATCTTCATTTCCCGATGTGGAAAAAATAGCTGAATGTCCAGCACTCGTCACTGACAAAAAATGATGAGGCTGCATCGCCGCATTGATAGCATCATTAGCAATTGCTATCGTGCCATCCGTCGCATTTTTAAAACCAACGGGACAGGACAAACCAGATGCTAGTTCTCTATGACACTGACTCTCGGTTGTTCTAGCACCTATTGCCCCCCAGGCAACCAGATCAGAAATATATTGCGGGGTAATTAAATCCAGATATTCAGTCGCAGCAGGCACTCCAAGAGTATTTAGATCTAGCAATAGTTTGCGCGCGACACATAAACCTTTATTGATATTAAAACTATCATCTAAATCAGGGTCATTAATTAAACCTTTCCAGCCAACCGTGGTACGGGGTTTCTCAAAATAAACGCGCATAATAATATGCAGATCCTGTTTTAAACTGTCTTTAGCCAATATCAACTTTTGCGCATACTCTATCGCTGCCTTGGTATCATGAATTGAACAAGGCCCAACAATCACAACCAGACGGTCGTCCTCTCCGGTTAGTATATTATGAACACCCTCACGCGCATCTGTCGTCGTCTGAGCGGCTACTTCAGTTAACGGCAACTCTTCATGAGTCTGTACAGGTGCCATAACTACCTTGGTTTCTCGAATTCTTAAATTATCTGTCTTAAATTGGCTTTGCATGAGCTATACGAAAAAAGATTATCACTATTTATTTGATTAGCCCGCCATTTTAACCTAAAAAGTTGCCTTTAGGTAACGCGCAGTAAATACCCAGCAATTCTAAATATAAGAGTTATACTCCCCCTTAAAATCTATTATAGAT
>CAYZUM010000346.1:0-3177 GCA_964481455.1 uncultured Methylomonas sp.
TTTGATATTTTACTAGATAGTAATGATTCTCAATACACATTTATAATTGCTGGCAGAAAGCCACCTAACTATTATTTAATCCGCGCTATGCTCCTTGGAATATATCACTTAAAATATCGCCAATATACGTAATACCAGTGGAATCCCATATATACCCAGCCCTTAAAGTTTGAGCCATTAATTCTTTTGGGGTCTAGTGTGTTTTCTCCGAAAAAAACTAAACTAGCCTCTTAGGCAACTCGCAATAAATAACCCACCCATATTGCTTGTCTTTTTGTCCATCCTCTGCGTTGCAGAAATAGTTACGTAGCCAGCTATGCGCCTATTTCTACTAATGGAAGACAAACAAAAATCCTGCGCAATATGGGGGGGTATTTATTGCGCGTTACCTTAAATCCAAATATCCAGAATCAGTTACTCCTATGGTTTGCACTTATATATGCTAAACAGCTGCGGACTTCTGGTTTAATGTCATATTTTTGAAGGTAATTATACTGATTTATTCGGTTTGCATGGGCGGTAAAAGGTGCTTATAACTTCCTTTGCGTATATTGAAAAAAGCTAACTCAGGAAGGCTCATCAACATACCCATAACACCATTTTTTAACATTTTACCCGAATCGAAGGGTAAGCTAAACCCACCATAAAGGCTAACAGTTATTCCTGTGAGTAAATTGAATGCTCCCAATAATGGACGATTCCATACTTCTTCATCAGTAAAAAAAAGAAAGGCTGAATCTTGATCATTATATTTGTAATGGCTTGCGCTGAGTGTATTAAATTCCCTCAGATAAACAAGGATATCATTTTCCTGTTGGTACATTGTTGTTAGTTGCTGGTGACGGTAAGAGGGTAAAGATAGTTTTTGGTAGCCTGAAGATAGGCTATGGTATGACCCAAAAGGTATAAAAGCGATTAGATTATTGTGTGCTAGCTGCTCTATTTCCTGTATATATTTATCATTAATATTTGCTTTATCTATCGCGCCAAAGATTTCGGTAACGCAGTTGCGTGTCAATAAATTATAGTGATAAAGTGTTTGCATTTGCTGTGTGACATTTGTTTTATAATTTGCAAGTCTTTGTCTTGATATTGCGGAGTGTTGTGATGTCAACTGAGGTAAGAAATTAATAGGGAGGGGAATTGACTTTGTTGGTAATAATTGTTCGCCAGATATTCTAATGCTACGATTTTCAGCTAGGCCGCGTTCACGTTCATAATAATAGTTACTCAACATTTCAAGACGGCTGTAATCTTTTTCAGAAATGTCTTGGTTAGCTGTAAATAAGTGATTTTTTAGCTGAAGTATTTTTGATAGGGCTTGACTTTTTTGCTCATGAAATAAGGCTCTATAGTTTTCTACTTCAGTAGTGGGAATGCTAAAGCTACCCTCAGAGTAACTATTAAGGAAGACAAATGTATTTGAGTTGATTGCAAGAGAGAGACTCAATATGCGAGCGTAGAGGGTAAAAGCAGCACTGCCCCAGTCTGGTCGAGATGAATTTAATAAGTTAAGTAAATGATGGATTAAAGTACTTTGAAAGTGTGTTAATTGTTCTCGTTCAGCTTTAGATAAAGTAAAAACAGATTGTTTAGGGATAAAATAGTGTTGTTCATTTAGGGGAGTGCCTTTTTTTATGGCCTGCAAAAATAATACTTTGCTAGCGGCATCTATATGCTGACTTGCAAATGAATAAGGAACGTGTAAAAAGGCATTTTCGTTAAGTTGCAGGGAGTCTTTCGACCATGGCCGAGGTTGCAGGGCATTAATTTCTGCTTTAAGTTGTTGACTCAGTTCGTCCAGAAAAGTATCACCATATTTGTATTTTATTTGTTGTTGAAGGTGATTAATTGTGAGGGCTTCTATTTCTCCTGGAATAGTATTGTTTGCTAAAAGTCCTGCTGCTTTGATACTTAATAATGGATGTTGAGATTGATGATTTAACAAACTAATATTCAAATAAATCTCTTTGAGGATGTCATCCTGTTGTTTTTGCTTTAAAAAAATAAGCTTAAAATGCTTGTGTAATTGATCATAATATACATCATTAAGTTCAATTGTTGCTTGATGCAGAGTTCTATTGTCTAAATAACGATACTGGAAGTCAAAATCAGTGCTAGCATGCCTCACCAAACGAATAATGCCACCATCATAATGTTGAAAGTGAAAGGTCTCTTTATCGAAGCGCAAAGCAGTATGTCCACCACTTGCGTTACCTTCACGAGCATTTATGTAAAGGTAGTGAAGAGGCTTGGCATGTAGAGGAGAAAGGAGTAAAAAGCAGAAAACCGTGCTTAGGAACGAAAATTCAAAAATACCCAAGTGTGACTTGTCTTTTGACTTCACGGCCGCGCTAGAAAAACAATTACGTCGCTTTCTATGCGCCTGTTTTTCTAACACGCCTGTGAGAAGCCAAAATACCGCGCCATACTTTCGGGTATTATTAAATCCTCGCTTCTTAAGAATATACGCAAACTGAGAAATTGTTTATTAAGCACTGATTTTTTTGAATATTAACAAATTATTAAAGGGTTATTCTCCGTTATATCCTTTTTGAATGAGTTGTTGTGCCAGTGGGTTAGAAACGGCGATGTCGCTAGAATATGTTTTGCTTACCCCCACCGGAAGTTTCGCTTCTTTAATACCACGCCCGATGGCCACAAGAGTTGCTTCATCTTCTTCCCATGATGTGATGCCATTCTCTGTTGCAATTTCAGTGATACCTTTGCTAAAGGTAGCACGATCAAACTGCTTGTTCTTTAAATAAGCTGTCGTGTAATCCGTTATATCATTTTGGTATATTTCCTCTTCAGTCAAGGATGACGAGGGGCTACTTAGAATTGAGGCACTTGATTTTGAAATACTACCTGAGCTTGCAGAGGAGCTTTCAGATGAACTCTTAGAACTCTCAGAAAAAGAACAGCCCTGAGCTAGGCTAATTGCTATGAGAGCTGGAAATAGGTACGGTTTAATTTGCATGTGAACGTCCTTAATTTTTTGAAAGGGAAGGTTACTCAATTAAATAACCATTCATACTGTAATATAAAAATTGCAAAAAAAAAACAAATTTTGATTATTTATCAATAATAAGGGGGCTGGAAATAAAAAAACGCCCAATATTAGCAGCAATTCTAAATATAAGAGTTATACTCCCCCTTAAAATCTATTATAGATTT
>CAYZUM010000347.1:0-3156 GCA_964481455.1 uncultured Methylomonas sp.
TAAGCTCATCAAAAATCAACAAGCTATACATATTCAGAAAGTTTTGTTTTGAACCCAAAATGTACAATTTCCTTCATAGGCGCGGCTAAAGCCGCTTCTATGAAAGTATCAAAACAAATTCCGCGAGATCAGGGGTTCTGAGGTGATACATTTAGCGTGAGACAAGTTATAGGATGTACCGTGTTAAGATGTCGCTATGAAGTATATACGACTCATAAATTTTCATCTATAGATTCTCAGAAAAATAAATTCTGCAATCTGGAGGTGAGTGCTTTAGTCCCGCAAATTAATAAAACGTATAAAATATCACTCTGATACCGAAACACGCCATAAAACCATGAAAAAACTTAAGCTTGATTCTTATTTCTTTCTCTGCGTCTTAATCAGTGGCGGCCTGCTCTTGGCAGGCTGCGCCTCGGACAACGCAAAACAGCCGCTACAGCAGTCATCACGCACAGAAAGCAGAGGTAATTTTGCGGTGCAGGTCAAGGTTGATAATGGCAAGGCCTTAACCTTGTATCAACGCAGTTATGCTTTATTAATCGGCAACAGCCAGTATCAGGACTGGGGAGATTTACCCCAAATTCCCGCTGAACTGGATCAGGTCGAAGCCTTATTGATTCAGCAGGGTTTTACCGTTATTAGACACAGCAACCTAGCAGCGAATCAACTCAGGGCAGCGTTTAGGCATTTTTTCAACCAATACGGCGTAGGGGAAGGGAGTATTGATAATCGTTTGCTGGTGTATTATTCCGGCCACGGGGAAACGTCACAAACAGATTTTGGGGGTAAAAAAGGCTATATCGTACCGGTGGATGCACCTTCGAAACACAGTAATGCACAAAGGTTTCATCAATTGGCGTTAAATATGGATGAAATTGTCGCCTGGTCAAAAAACACCAATAATCGACATATGCTGTTTTTATTTGACAGCTGTTTTTCCGGCTCAATCCTGCAGGCTGGCCGAGGTGCTCGATCGACACCTGAGCATATTCGTGAAAAAGTCAAAAATCCAGTGCGACAGTTTATAACCGCCGGTAGTGCAGACGAAGTTGTTCCGGCGGCAAGCCGGTTTACACCGGCGTTTATTCGCGCTATTAAAGATGGCGCCGCCGAAGGCTACCCAGATGGCTATATTACCGGCACCGAACTGGCTGAATACCTGGCCGCTGAAGTACCCAAATATACAAATAATCAAAATCATCCTCGTGAAGGTAAAATTGGTAATGGCGTGGACAGTGAGGGTGATTTTATTTTTGTGTTGCAGACAGCGGGTAATATATCGCCAGAAAATGAGCATCAAAAACAGCCAGAGCAGGACATTATTCCACCGCCACCTCCACTGATTAAAACCGGACACCTGCAAGTGATTGTCAATGTACCCGTAGCCGAAGTGAATATTAAAGGCACCAGTTATCACGTGACGCATAGCAAACCTTTAACGTTGACGCGTTTAGCGGAAGGCCGGCTTCAAATAACCGTTTCGGCAGACGGTTACATCACCCAGCAACGAACTGTCACAATACAGCGGCGGCAATGGCAGCAACCAGAATTCGACCTACTCCCTACGAGGATAAAGCCAGTCGGTGAAATCACCGATCGAGTGGCGAATATCAAAATGCGCTGGATTGAGCCAGGCTGCTTTCAAATGGGCAGCCCGGGGGGAGAAGCGGGGCGTGATAGTGATGAATATCAGCATCGCGTGTGTTTAAGCAAGGGCTATTATATGGGTAAATATGAAGTCACACAGGCGCAATGGCAACGTCTGATAGGCAGTAATCCTTCACATTTTAAATGTCAGCAATGTCCTGTCGAAAAGGTTAGCTGGGACGATGTGCAGGACTTTATCGCTAAGCTTAATCGACAAAGTGGCTTGCAGTATCGTTTACCGACGGAAGCCGAATGGGAATATGCGGCACGGGCAGGGACGACAACGGCCTTTTCATTTGGACGTAATATTACTCCGCGTCAGGTTAATTATGAGGGTAATTCTCCTTATAACGGAGCTGCAAAAGGGGAATACAGAAAAAAAACAGTGACTGTCGGTTCTTTACCTGCCAATGCTTGGGGCTTACATGAAATGCAGGGCAATGTTTTGGAATGGGTGTCAGATTGGTATGGTGATTATTATCAGCAAAGTCCGACGAATGATCCTACAGGCCCGTCTGGTGGCTCTCGCCGCGTCTACCGGGGTGGCAGCTGGAGCGGCAGCGCCAGCGGCGCGCGCTCTGCGTATCGCAACTGCTTTAGCCCAGATGTCCGTGGCAACAATCTGGGTTTCCGCCTGGCCAGAACTAAAAATTAGAATTTTGTTTTTTACCTTTTATAGTTTTTTGAATTTAGTGATTTATAGGCTGTTAGACAAATACAATAGAGACACCCTTCCTTAAAGGAATGTTATCTGTTATACACATGGAATTGATTTATCTGAGATAACGATCGAAATAATGTTTACGTAGGTTTTAAAAAAATAGAAGAGCTTAAGTCATTCATGAGGCAGTAGGCCCAGCGCGCAGCAGCTGGAAACGCCGACTGTCTCATGAATGACGGGGATTGGCAATGAGCTTGATAGAGGCGACGGTTTTAAGCGCCGCAGGCGCGATTTACTTTTTGAGGGTCTGTTTTTGATTAAAATAATGACACTGGCTTTTAAGGCTGAAAATGAAGAGCTTGATGATGAAGTCATCAACCATTAGGCTACCATTTTTAAGACCAATACCTTCGCCAAAAACAAAACTCACCCTGAAGGTCATGAGGAACTTGAATAAAAACAAAATGTTACAAGTCATAAGAATATCCTATTCAATAATCATATAATACATTGATTGAAAAAAACTTCATGCCCTTCATGGTGAAAAATTAATTCCAATTTGGCGAAGGTATTGTAAGACGGGACATAGTTTATATTGATAGGCTATTTAATGAGGTAGGTTTGGGGGGCAATGCAAAATAGTAATACTTAATGAGCGAGATATTCACCCCACTGCTGACGTGTAAAACTCTGATCAATGTAGGTTGCGGGTGAGGCACGAACCCCAACAAGGGGTAGCAAAATGTTGGGGTTGGTGCCTTACCCCGCAACCTACGTAGCTGGTATCAGGCGCCATAAGCGCTTCCGTAGCAGTCATGGTGGATAGAATGCACCCTACCTTTCGT
>CAYZUM010000348.1:0-3136 GCA_964481455.1 uncultured Methylomonas sp.
GGACTAAAAATCATCACTTCGCTAAGCTCCGTTTCCCTGATTTTCAGCGATGGAGTTATGATGAAATATCTAATGACAAAGGTAACGTTACTTGGACTATTCTGCCCTGTCGCTTATGCAGCCCTAGGTGAAAATAATGGTATTTTAATTAGCGACATGACCCGCGATGCAATCTATCTTACCCGTGATCTTAATCATAATGGCACGGCTAGTGATATCGGTGAGTCCAACATATATTTTAACAGCGACAATCTTTCAGGCTTAGCTGAACCCAGTAACAGTGTTTTCTCCATTCATCAATCACGGACAGGTCACATTTACATAGGGGACGGTGGTAGCGATAGTGTATACAGATTAGCCGACAGGAACGCAGATGGCGATGCTCAAGATGCCGGAGAAGCAAATATATGGTTTTCGGAAGACAATGCTGCAGGCTTTTCATTGCCAACACCTAACTCGGTATTTGAAGCTAATGACAATGCACTTTACATAGTAAACGCCGGAACAGGGCGCCGACCGAATGATGCGGTATATCGTACCGTTGATTTGAACAATGACGGGGATGCAAATGATGCTGGCGAAGCATCCATTTGGCTAGACCTTTCAATTTTGGCATCAAAAACATTGGGAAATACTATACCGGATAATAAATCATCAGCCTTTGACATAACCTTTGTTGATGATATTGCTTATATTAGCGATTTAATGGGCGGGGAAACCGATACCATTTTTAGAGCAGAGGACCGCGATGGTAATGGCGTTGTTGATGAAAGTGAATTGTCAATTTTTATTGACGATAATAACGGCTATGGCGTAGCCGTTGCAACCGCTCTAGTCGCTGATGACTCAGGCTCACTCTATACCTTAGAAAGCTCATCCGTTCAAGAGCAGAGCCTGTACCGATTAACCGACATAAATGCTAATAATAGCATTGACACCCCATCGGAAGTGCTAAAAATATGCCCCCCCTAGTAACCGCTCTTGGGGTAGAGCCAGGCAGATCTTTTGGCTTAGATCTTGAGCCTGATAGCGAAATGCTCATCACCTCCGCTGGCCGAGACAATAAAGACAATCTATTTCGTCTGATAGACCTAAATGAAGACAATGACTTTTTAGATCTCGGAGAAACTGTTTTGTGGGCCACCGGGAACGGATCAGAGGAGTTCGTTGATTTTGCTCGTACTGCGGAATATATTCAAATTTAGAACCGATCTAGCCGCTGTACCCGAATCTCCTACTCTCTTGTTATTCGGTAGCGCACTGGGATTATTGCTACTTAGGAATGGGAATCAAATAACGTGTGCATTCTGACGTGTCTTTTTGTTCGCCTTCTGCGTTGCGGAAACAGTTACGTAGCTAGCTATGCGCCTGTTACCGCGCCTTGAAGGCAAACAAAAATACTGCGTCATAATGCACAGCTTATTCAATTCCCATTCCTTAGCCGCAAAAAAATTATTCGAAATTAAGATGATGAAAAAATTACTTCTAAAAATAACATTACTTTTTATAATCAGCCCATTTTGCCAGGCACATACCGAAGGTGTAGTCGAAAATGGCTGGTGGCAGGGCATATTGCATCCTTTAGCGGGGATTGACCACCTGCTTACCTTAGTTGCCATTGGCATGCTGGCAGCTAGAAGCCATCAAGCCGAAAAACTAGTGCTACCTGCAACTTTTCTATTTTGCATGATCATTGGGTTTGTTTTGTCAATATCAGGCCTGCCTCTTGACAGCGCTGAAAAAGTGATTGCTGCTGCATCAATTATATTGGGTGTTTGGCTTATATCAGGTAAACAGTTTAATGGTGCATTATTACTCATAATCGTTTCAGGATCTGCCATTGCACATGGCTACGCACATGGAACCGAAATAACAGGGAGCACATTAGACTATCTTGCTGGCTTTGTATTCTCGGCTTTTTTATTAATGCTGGTCACCTTACTAGCTTTTCGATATGCATCTCCTGTCAAAAACAAAATTCAGTCGCTCTTTGGTGCAGTGATAGCAACTATTAGTTTTTTTTATATTTTACAGGTGTAATATGTTGAAAATAAGTATCTTAATGGTGTGGTTATTTTTTCTATCTGTCTTGGACATAACCCTCTATACCCTAGCCTTATCTTGATAATTCAAAATACTTTGGAGACTATAAATGCTATATAAATTTATTCAATCAATAGATACAAAACTTAAATTTCCCACAGTGTCAGCTCATTGCGATATTCCATGTAAAATTTATGACCCTATCGTTGCACAAATTTCAGCTCTCACCATGATTCGAATGGTTGATTTAATTGAGGAACTGGAATCTTCAAATGCTGAAAAAAACTCCAATTACTTTAGCACCTTAGCTCGATTTGTCGCACAAAAAGAAGAGCATGGCATAAAGCTAAAACAAGAGATACAGACGATTTGGGGGGACTATATTACTCGATGTTCCAGTTTTTGTAGTATGTTGATTTTATTATCTATTTTTTATTTCGATAAAATTAAGTTTACCTTTAAAATCAATGTATTAATTTTTATTGCAACAAAATACAGGTGCTTTCAAGCCCAGTTATAGCTGAAAACTGGAACATCGAGTATTAAGAAACCACAATTAGACTCATTTCCTGGCTTACATCAATTAGTTCATGGAATTATGCTCAAAACATCACATTGCAAACAAAAAATTGATAAACAGGGCAGCTTAGAATTATTAGGGCTAGTGAATCATTTTGCAGAAATATTCTGGGAAACCAAAGGGGTAGAAACCACCAAAGCCATTTGCCCATACCCACCCGCTCAAGAAGTCGTGTACCCAAAATTTAATTGATGTTTTAATTCTATCGTGTATAAGTCAATAACAAGTAGGTTAATAAATTGTTCTGATACTCGATGTTCCAGTTTTCAGCTATATCTGGGCTTGAAGGCACCTAGGTTTTGTTGCAATAAAAGTTAGTGCATTGATTTTAAAGGTAAACTTAACTTTATCGAAATCAAAAATAGATAATAAAATCAACATACTACAAAAACTGGAACATCGAGTGATAGGGACATTTTTCATTAATCTGTTTGCACTTTTACGACTTTAAAGATGAGATTCAAGCAGCAATTATAAATGTGTATTGAGAATCATTACTATCTAGTAAAATAT
>CAYZUM010000349.1:0-3078 GCA_964481455.1 uncultured Methylomonas sp.
ACCATGATTAAAAACTCTGTATGGCGTAAAGTTAACAGCATTTTTAATCAAAATCAGCAAATACTAGGCATTGTAACCATTTAAATTCAATGGCTTATGATTTCTTATTTTGGCGAAGGTATTGATACTAACTAAGTGATATTTAAGGGATGAGATCCCCGCCCTTTTGCTAGAAGCCATACAGTAAATACCTGAAAAAATTGAAGCTAGATTCAACAAAAAATGAGATAAATTAAAAATGGGCAATAAACTTAGTTTATATAAAGGCTTAAAGCTTGGGGAAGGCAACAGAGCTATTTCAATTGAAAAAACAAATTCAGAAAACATCTATGTTCGACTGCAAAGTGATTTAAAGCAACGCAGGATAATACCCACTCAACTGATTGTGGATTTATTACCTCACCTTCAAAGTAAAAAAATTTCCATTGAAGACTTTAATAGAAAATACCGAAAAGAACAGGGACTTCCTCATTTATTTTCATTTCTTAAATTAGATTATGAAAATTTTTTATTGGGCTATGAAGCAACAATCAGTAAACTTTGCGAATATGAATTAACTCAAAGCCAAGGTAACTCTTCTCATGAATCACCTGAATTATCCACATTGTTACCCAAACCATTTATCCTCCTTTCTGGAATCTCAGGTACCGGAAAAACCCGCTTCGTAAAACAACAAGCCAATCGCTTTCGACAGGACAATTCAAATTATTGTATCGTCCCTGTTCACCCTGACTGGCATGAACCTTCCGATTTATTAGGTTATATTTCCCGTTTGGGTAGCCATGGCGCAGAATATATTGTCACAGACTTTTTACAATTTATTGTTGCTGCCTGGAAAGATATTACCGAAGGTATTCACGAGGGAGAGATTCAATATAAAGATGATTACGTACCTTACTGGTTATGCCTGGATGAAATGAATCTTGCACCGGTCGAACAATATTTTGCTGATTATTTAGCGATTATTGAAACACGCAATTGGGAAAATGGGCAATATCACTGCGATGCTTTGCTTAACACCAGTATATTTAACCAAGTAGAAAAGCATACTCAATTAAGAACTCAACTTAATCTTGCGGGATCTGAGAATGATGCATTATGGGAATACTTTTTAACTAATGGTATCAGCATCCCTCCCAATCTGATTGTTGCTGGAACGGTTAATATGGATGAAACTACACATGGCTTTTCACGCAAGGTAATTGACCGTGCTTTTACGATAGATTTCGGTGAGTTCTTTCCCAATGATTATCAAGCCTATTTCGAGGCACAAACCAGACCGAAAACACTTAGCTTTCCTACCCTCTCCCAGGTTGATATAACGGACATTGCTGAATATGACCCGAATGGTGGCAATAGTATTGCTTTTTTAGAAACACTTAACTCGGCACTTAAAGGAACTCCTTTTGAACTGGCTTACCGCGCTTTAAATGAACTGCTTATTGCGGTCGTTTGTTTTAAACCAAAGAGCCCACCTGAGCTACAAGCTGTCTGGGATGATTTTTTAATGACCAAGGTACTGCCTCGAATTGAAGGAGATAGTGAAAAATTACAAGATAATGGCGAACATAGCTTGCTCAATAATCTTGAATCTATTCTTGAGAAACAGTTAAGTGAAATCTGGAGTGAAACTAAACATCGTCCTGACCTTTTACGTGAACAAATAGGCGGTGCTACGATCAATATTTCGTGTCGCTCCAAAAAGAAACTAAGCTGGATGAAGGAACGTTTAATAGCTAATGGCTTTACTTCGTTCTGGCCATAATCTGGTATAAGATTTCCACTATAGGGGAGTGATATATAATGTCAGCTGTTATTAATAAAAATCCAGTCAGTACAAAAAAATATTTACAAGATGAAATAAATAACACCGTAAAACATGAACTCATCGCTGGGCGTGTTTATGCTATGGCTGGAGCAAGCAAAAATCATGAGCGTATTGCCGGCAATATTTATTCTGAATTCAACCATCACCTAAAAAAATCTCCTTGTGAACCGTTTGCCTCAGACATTAAAATCAAAGCAGGACTCAACTTTTTTTATCCTGATGTGATGGTGGTCTGTGACGATAAAACTGAAGATGAACATTACACGGAATACCCTGTTATTATTGTTGAGGTTTTATCACAATCGACTTATCAAAGAGATAGAACCACTAAGCGATTTGCCTATCTCAATCTTCCTAATCTACAAGAGTATGTCTTGATAGAACAGGATTTTATTGATATTGAAGTACTCAGAAAAAACGATGATTGGAAATCAAGACATTATTTTTTAGGGGAGACTGTCAGGTTTGAATCTATTGATTTAAGCATTTTAGTAGAAGAAATTTATTTCCGGGTACAAAACCAGGATATGCTTGAATTCTTGAGCAACAAACCCTAGTGCAAATATGGCTCCCTTCAATTGCCAGTATACACTGTGACAGGAGTGCAATAGCTTTAGATATTGCTGAGCATAGAAAGAGCGGCTACTAAGGCAACTCGCAATAAATAACCCACCCATCTTGCTTGTCTTTTTGTCCGTCTTCAGTGTTGTAGAAATAGTTTCGTAGCCTGCTATGCGCCTATTTCTACGCCTTGAAGACGAACAAAAACCCTGCGCAATATGGGTGGTTTATTTATTGCATGTTACCTAACTTAAGACAGAACAACCTAAAACAAGTAGGGTGGGCAAAAACTGTCCGACCTACTTGTTATACAAGAGATATCTGTCCCGCTTTAAGTTTAAAACCTTGCTGTGGATAGATGATACTTTTATACGTACGGACTGAAGTCCGCTCTACAAACAGTATAAATTTTGAGTGGCTCCTGAACTTACATGGATTAATAAATAATGCCTGAATTGCTTAATCTTGAAACGCCTGACTGGAAACTTATCGTCTGGAGTAAAGACGTTCGTCAAGCTCAAAAATTACTCAGCCATACTTTAAAAGCAAGAAACAAAGAATTTCCCGTTACCTGTTTACGTTTTAACCCCATACTGCACATCACAGACCTAGATAGTCGAGAAAGTGAATACAGCTTACCGGGTGCTCCTGTTTTTTTTGAAAATAAATTGTATGAATTTGATTTTCAG
>CAYZUM010000350.1:0-3055 GCA_964481455.1 uncultured Methylomonas sp.
AAATATGAGAAATTATATTCAGGAGGTGGTTAATTTGGGGTGCGGAATGTAGGTTCTAACGATAGTTTTTCAGATAAATAAATTCCATGAGTATTACGGATAACATCCCTTTGAGGGATGGTATCCGGGAAATTATTTTTCTGAAACTCGATGTTCCAGTTTTTAGCTATAACTGGGCATGAAGGACCCCGTATTTTGTTGAAATAAAAGTTAACACACTGATATTAAAGGAAAATATAATTTAATCGAAATCAAAAATAGATAATAAAATCAACGTACTACAAAAACTGGACCATCGAGTAAAAGTCTATAGACAGGTTTTTCCATGAAGTTAATGAAGAAGCGTTACACTACATACTCTTCATATACTCCAATGTAAATTTATCCGCTTTCTTAACCTATATTCTTCAAGGTGAGCCCTTCAAATTGTTAGCGAAAAAGTCAAGCCCCGCCACTCTTGCAAACTATTTGCATGGATATTGAAAAAAAATTGTGATCCCCAATAAAACACTTCGGGAATAAAAGCCATTCACTCATTAATCTGTTACTAAAGTTGATGCATTGATAAAAATACTTTCAGTTACTTACACACAATCAATAATTTCTAATATAATAAAAACTATAACAAGTGTCATTCAACCTGTTGACAATTGTATACCTTTGTTTTTTATGATATATTTAAAGGTGTCGTTTTTTTGTACAATGTAATGAAGCAGTATAAAAACCAATGCTTAGGATCACTTCTACTACCTTTATACACAGAGTTATCCACAGCGTTTGTGGGTAACTTTTTTTGTTAAATTTTAGAGTGAGTTAAGAAAAAAAATATTATGACAAGTCTAATTTAACTATTTCTTTTAGCAAAGTTTTTTTTTTCATTCGCTAATGATAAAATTACATTATTAGTTTTTACCTTTTATAATGACCTGATGTCCACCGACCTTAAAACTACGTCTGCAAATTCACCTGCTTTTGAATTTAAAAGTAGCTTAGTCACAATTCCAGTACTCAATCTTTTTAGTACAGATATCAATGTGATTACGCTACAATTACGCGAAAAAATTAAGCAAGCGCCTGAATTTTTCAAAAACTCTCCCATACTGATTGACCTTCAGTCAGTGCATGAGCAAGAACTAAATCTACCTTTACTAGTTGATGCCATTCGCAATGCAGAAATATTACCTATTGGTGTTCGTGGAGGCACACAAGAACAAAAACAGATAGCCAAAGATCTACTGCTCCCTGTCATGTCGGTACAGAACAAAAACAAAACCACTAATTTGCAAGTAAGCAAAAAAGAAGCAAAACTGACAACTCCCCCGCCCTCAGAAAAAGACGAACCAACTGTTATTGAGACCACCATCATCAATCAGCCAATTCGATCTGGTCAGCTCATCTATGTGAAAGGCGACTTAACCATTACCGCTCAAATTAGCCCAGGTGCAGAGATTATGGCTGAAGGCAATATACATATTTATAGTACCCTCAGAGGTCGTGCATTAGCAGGTGTTCAAGGTAATGAAAATGCTTGTATTTTTTGTTCGGACTTACAGGCAGAATTAGTGTCTATAGCAGGCAACTATCGCATCAGCGAAGACATAGAAGAATCAGTACGCAATACCCCCGTACAAATTTATTTAAACAAACAAGCATTAATCATCAAAAATATTTAGGAGATAAACCATTGGCTAGAATTATTGTCGTAACATCTGGAAAAGGCGGGGTTGGTAAAACAACAACCAGTGCCGCTATTGCCATGGGACTCGCTAAAAAAGGTTTTAAAACAGCTGTTATCGATTTTGACGTAGGCTTACGAAATCTTGACCTTATTCTTGGCTGTGAACGCCGTGTCGTTTATGATTTTGTCAATGTCATTAATGGTGAAGCTACCTTAAATCAAGCACTCATTAAAGACAAGCGCTGCAACCAGCTTTTTATACTACCTGCCTCTCAAACTCGTGATAAAGACGCACTCACTAAAGAAGGCGTCGGAAAAATTCTAAAGGAACTCTCTAAAACATTCAAATATATTGTTTGTGATTCTCCGGCGGGCATAGAACGAGGGGCTAATTTAGCAATGTATTATGCTGATGATGCTTTTGTAGTCACCAACCCGGAAGTCGCATCTGTTCGTGATTCTGATCGCATGTTAGGCATATTAGCGAGCAAATCACAACGTGCTGAAAAAGGGGAGGACCCTATGAAAGAATACCTTTTACTCTCTCGCTATGATCCTAAACGCGTTAAATTAGGTGAAATGTTAAGTGTTGAAGATGTGCAAGATATTCTGTCTTTGCACTTGCTGGGTGTTATTCCAGAATCTAAAGCTGTCCTCAATGCTTCTAACTCAGGCGTCCCCATTATCCTTGATGTAGAAAGTAAAGCGGGCAAGGCATATGCTGACATTGTTGATCGATATTTAGGGGAAGATAAACCACATAGATTTATAGATGAAGATAAAAAAGGACTTTTTGGTCGCTTATTTAGGAGCTAGTAATGAGTTTACTTGGTTACTTTAAAACAACAAAGCCCAATTCGGCTAAACTGGCAAAGGAACGTTTACAGATTCTTGTTGCTCACGAAAGAA
Organism: uncultured Methylomonas sp.; assembly: GCA_964481455.1. Lineage (GTDB taxonomy): Bacteria > Pseudomonadota > Gammaproteobacteria > Methylococcales > Methylomonadaceae > Methyloprofundus. The sequence continues at coordinate 2,588 of CAYZUM010000350.1, forward strand.
ATACGCGTGACCAACCGTCCTACTTACCTGCACTGCAACAAGAATTATTACAAGTCATACAAAAATATATTCAGGTTGATCAGGAGTCTATCTCGGTTCACTTTGATAGTGATGATGAGCAGGAAACACTGGAACTCAATATCGTTATTCCTGAGCAAGCAGAAACTTAATTTTTAATTTTATTAATGAGGAAAAAACATGAGTGATTCAATTGGAAATTTAGCTGGAATAGTGTGGAAATTTTTAGATGAAAACGGCCCGTCAAGTGCAACTAAAATCACTACCGTTACAAAACTAAACAAAAGTGAGATTCAACGTGCCATTGGCTGGTTAGCGTGTGAAGGCAAATTAGACTTTGAAACCAAAGGTCGCAATGAGACCATTTCTTTGCGTTAACATCCCAAAACGAACTATTAACAGCGATTCAGAGCATTTAATGCTGCCCAAGCAAATCAATAGGATAGAGAA
>CAYZUM010000351.1:0-3047 GCA_964481455.1 uncultured Methylomonas sp.
TACGTAACTGTTTCCGCAACGCAGAAGGCGAGCAAAAAGACACGTCAGAATGCACGCGTTATTTGATTCCCATTCCTTAGCACAGCGCAGGCATCAAAAAGCTTTAGCTTTTTCTGAACGCTGTAATAGCTAAAGCGATTGCACTCCTGAAAAAGTGTAATCTACTAAATGAAAGGTGTCATGAATTTTTATAATGTAATTTATTGTTCTATTGGGGGGACTATAGCACTAGACCACAGTGCATTGACCCATGTAAGCTAGCCTGCTACCCATCATAAATCAGCCTTCTTTGCCATCAACTCTTGCTGTCGTTAATATGGGTGCATAAACAAATGCAAATAGTGAAAAAGCAGCTAACCATAACAGGGTTGATGCATATATAATATCACTGTACCACTGAGGTACAATGATCGGTACAAAGACTCTGATCAATGCGCCAAGATTAATTAATGCAAAAGCAATAGCCATTGATTGTGAAGCTTTTAAAATACGTCCTGTATGACCTAGTGAAACGCGCGCCATCATCCCCAAGGTAATAACACCAATCCCCCCCATAGTAAATGCATGCAATGCCAGTGTTGGTAAAACAATCGAAAATGCACTCAAAGCGGTTAAGATAAAGCCTAAAATGATCCAGGCATAACCTATGTAAAGCACCCACAATAAGGGTACAAACCAGATCCTGAAAACATACCAGTTTCTCACCCTAAGAATGTTAATCATTGCGGCTAGACTTGCTGCAACGGCTAATAAACCACCAGATACCTGCATAATTGTTAAGGCAAATACCAATATTGCCGAAGCAATCGCTAAGGCATCAAATAATGGATTACGTATGGGTATGGTTCCTGGCACGCCCTTTTCAGTAAAAAATGGAAAAACACGCCCTGCTATGACCAATATCATGACAATAATCAAGGCAATGACTATTTGAAAACCAGTCCATGCTGTATTATCTGTCCACTGTAATATATCCAAATGAATCATCGCATTACCTAACGCCATGATTGATAACAAGCCAATAAACATTAAACCAGGGGTATACTTGGCCGCCATCATAGGTTTAATTAAACTTAAGGCTAACGCCGGTAAAAATAAAAAATCCACTAAGGCGATCAGCTCATCAGGCAATAAGCCAGAATAGAAAGGTAATATGCGCCCATACACCCATAATAAAGCCAGACCGGCCAAACTCGCTCCTGTTAACGCTTGTTCACCCGTCCAGTTCTTGACTGCTGTGAGTAAAAAACCGGCAATAACAGCAACAGTATAACCTAAGAGCATCTCATGGGCATGCCAGTAGTTATTTGCAAAATAATTATCTAATACCAAACTACCATCGTATAAAGAACGCCATAACACCATTAGCACCAATGCAGAGAGACCTGATAGGGCAAAAAATATTCTAAATCCCAAGGTAAAAAAAGGTATATTAAAGGGTTTGTCATTGTTCATAAGTGTTACTAGATAATATGTATTGTATAGGGGGTTTTAAGCGGTGGTAGGAGCGGTCTTTAGCCGCGAAATAGACGTGATTTTTCTATTTTGCGGCTAAAGACCGCTCCTACCACTAAATTATTATTACTTTTCTAACCAGGCCAGTTCATTTTCAGTAAAACCTGCTTTTAAACGCAATTCAGTATTAAAGGGCCCTTTGGGCTTGGCGTTTCTAAAATATTGAAAAACAAGTGTTTTAAAAGTGTCTTCGGGCTGCAAATGTCGTACATCACATTGCTGCTTAAACCAATATGAACCAAATGATACATGCTGTTGTTCATCCTCTAAAATACGGCTTAGAATCTGCACACCTGAATCATCTTTCAATGCACGAATTTTTTCGATCATCCCTGGTGTAACATCTAACCCTCTTGCTTCCATACAGCGAGGGATAATGGCAAGCCGAGCCAAAACATCATCGGCGGTCTCCTGAGCATGCTCCCACAGGCCTTGATGTGCTGGCAAGTCACCATAATCAACGCCTAATTTGAGCATATGCCCTCGGATTAAAGTAAAATGCAGGGCTTCCTCCTGTGCCACTTGCAGCCAGTCTTGATAAAATTTGTCTGGTAAGCCGCGGAAACGATAAATTATATCCCAGGCAAGATAAATGGCAACAAACTCAATATGCGCCAAAGCATGGTAAAACGCCTGTACACCTTCTGGATTGCCTAGTTTGCGTCGCACCATATAACGTGGTGCAAGTAATTCAGGTTTTTCAGGAAAACAAACACAGCTGATTTTTTGTACTGGAGAGCTAGAATCAAACAGTAAGTCACCTTGTTGATATAATTGCCAGGCTTTTGCAGTTAAATGTAGTTTTTCATCAATATCCGCTCGATGTAAACAGGCATCGGCAAAATCAAATAGATTATTCACTTAAATTATAAATATATTACCTAGCGATTAATTATGTCCAACTATTATATCAAAGCATTAGATACGATACAGCTTATACTCTTCTGTAGTGTTATTTACTGGCTTTCCGACCAGGCATCATTAGCAACACCTATGTTATTTCCACATCAGGACAAATTATTTCATACAGGGGCTTATTTTGTTCTGGCAGCTTTTGCTCTCCGTGCTTTCAGACATCTAATAGTATCTGTCCCTAAGCTGCTCATTGCTAGCCTGTTATTTTCCAGTTTATATGGTTTATCCGATGAATGGCATCAGTCTTTTGTGCCTGGGCGAATGAGTGATATTGCCGATTGGGCTGCCGACACGCTTGGTGCTATTTTTTTTCTAAGTTTATATTATTGGTATAGAGTAAGGCGCATTAAGCATTACTGAAATGCCTGACTTATTTAATATTAATCACTTAAAAACAGCTATGACACTGTATTTTTCTTTCAATTAAAATCAACTACCACGCTTATAAAACGTGGTTTAAATTCGGCCTAAAAGGCCATCCTCCGCTGAAAATCCAGGCGCGCCATGCTACTTCGTAAAATTCAGGGACTCCTGTCACCTTCATTCACTCACCTACGCAGCGAATGAATATGCTGTTGTCATTGAAAGTCTACTGCCTTATCTGGAAGCCGATGAAA
>CAYZUM010000352.1:0-3012 GCA_964481455.1 uncultured Methylomonas sp.
ATATTAATGCCACTATTTCTATAATGAAGAACCTAAAAACTTGAGGATCGAGTATCAGATAAAATCCAGTCTCGCTGAGTTTTTGTAGGAGCGGTCTTCAGCCGCGAAATAGACCATAACAGGTGGCATTAATCTATTTCGCGGCTGAAGACTGCTCCTGCGTGGGAGATTTTCTGCTACACCTTTCGCACTAAATAATCCAGTAAGCGGGTAGGCAGTACTCTTTTCAGGTAGCCAAATAAATAGGTTGGAAAAGTCACATAGTAACGAATTTTTGGCCTTTTCGACTCCATTGCGTGTATGACTTTATCAACTACCGCATCAGCAGATAAGGTAAAAGGAACAACAGGACCTTCCGCCTGTAAGCGAACTTCCATCGCTTGATATGTTTCTTTATGGTAGCTGTGATTGGCATCAATATTTTTCTTGTAAAGCGCAAAAGCATTTTTTCTAAAATCACTGCTAATAGGCCCTGGCTCAATAATAGAGAGGTGGATATTAGTACCATGCAACTCTAGGCGCAGTGTATCAACCAGTCCTTCCAGTGCAAATTTACTGGCGTTATAGGCCCCTCGGTAAGTCATGGCGATAAAGCCTAGAACTGAACTATTATAAATTATCCTTCCTTGTCCTTGCTCACGCATCAAGGGAATAATCAGGTTGCTTAATTCATGCGTACCAAAAAAATTAGTTTCAAATTGCTCACGTAACACATCACGGCTTAAATCTTCGACCGCGCCAGGTTGTCCAAAAGCACCGTTATTAAATAAACCATCCAGTTTGCCATCGGTCATTTCTTTGACCAGTCTAACGGCACGATGAATGCTTTCACTGTCAGCAAGATCCAATTGTACCGTTTCAAAGCCTTCATTAGTAAGACGACTCACATCATTGGCCTTTCTGGCTGAAGCGATAACACGGTAACCGCGTTCTTTTAAAACGACTGCTGTTCGATAGCCTATCCCTGAGGAGCAGCCTGTTATCAGTATTGTTTGAGTTGGTGTATTCATTTTAGCCTATTAATTTTTAAGAGGTGAATGCGATTTTATGCTATTATCTAGCCTAATCAGACCCTGTTTTTTCTTCTTTCTAGCAGCACCTGGCTATGTTTCAGGGCTGCTGTAAATTATCTTGCGAAACGTTTAATGAGCTCTATCTGGAATTCCTGCCTATCCCGCCTTGAGAATGAAATCTCAACCAATGATTTAAACACCTGGATTAGGCCATTACAAGCACAAGAAGAGAATGATATTATTAATTTATTGGCTCCTAACCAGTTTATTATTGCTCACGTTAAAGAACATTTTATAGGTAAAATTGAAGATGCCGTATATGAGTTCTCTAGCGGTCAATATACAGTACAAATAAGCATCGGTTCAAGAAGTGTCAAACCCGTTTTAGCACCCAATCGCCCCAGACGCAGTACCAGTGCCGCTGTCGAGTCGCAGAAAAAAAGAACCCCTAATTTTATCAATACCGCCTTTACGTTTGATAATTTTGTTGAGGGAAAATCAAACCAGTTAGCAAAGGCAGCTTCTTTGCAAGTCTCTGAAAATATTGGTAAAGCCTATAATCCACTCTTAATTTATGGGGCTTCAGGTCTCGGTAAAACACATTTAATGCATGCCATTGGTAACGCTATTCTGGCAAAAAATCCGACTGCCAATATTGTTTATTTGCATTCTGAAAAATTTGTTCAGGATATGGTGAGAGCATTCCAGCAAAATAGCATCGATGCCTTTAAAGAATATTACCGTAATGTAGATGCCTTATTTGTCGATGATATTCAATTTTTTGCCGGTAAAGAACGCTCACAGGAAGAGTTTTTTCATACCTTTAATTCTTTATTAGAAAAGAAAAATCAGGTTGTGCTGACCTGTGATAAATACCCAAAAGAAATCGAAGGACTGGAAGATCGTTTAAAATCGCGGTTCGGGTGGGGCTTACCCGTCGCTGTTGAGCCACCTGACCTAGAAACTAGAGCGGCTATTCTAATGAATAAGGCACAACAACAGAATGTTGAATTGCCTCATGAAGTAGCGTTTTTTATAGGTAAACGTATTCCATCGAATGTGCGGGACCTAGAAGGGGCCTTGCGTCGAGTTTTGGCAAATGCTGAATTTACCGGGGCAGAGATTACCATTGATTTTGCCAAAGAAGCTTTGCATGATTTGATTTCTTTGCAAGACAAATTGGTTAGTATCGAGAATATACAAAAGACAGTGGCCGAATACTTCAAAATTAGAATAGCTGATTTATTATCTAAGAGCCGTAAACAGTCAGTAACGCGTCCACGTCAAATTGCAATGTCATTGGCCAGAGAATTAACCAGTCATAGTTTGCCAGAAATTGGTGATGCCTTTAGTGGGCGCGATCATACCACAGTGATTAATGCCTGCAAGCGGATAAAAGAGCTACGGGGGAGTGATTATAAGGTCGATGAAGATTATGCGAATTTATTGCGCTCACTGTCGCATTAAATAATACGTATAGAATAAACGCTAGGTTCTCAGAAGTTAAAAATATAGTACTCGTTTTCTGATGAAAATAGTGTGCGTTAGGTAACTTGCAATAAATAAACTACCCATATTGCGCAGGATTTTTGTTCGTCTTCAAGGCGTAGAAATAGGCGCATAGCAGGTTACGTAACTATTTCTACAACGCAGAAGACGGACAAAAAACGGTGGTGGGTTAAACCTGTTATTTCACTTAAATAATTAGGAGAAGTAAAATATTTGGTAGTGGGTTAAAACTGCTATTTTACAATTTTTTTCATCACTAATAATTTAGCTATAGGCTAATAGTAGTGTAATAAAGAACCTGTTTTGCAGTATTCTGAAAACAGAGAAAACAACAGATTTGACCCACTACCAAATATTTATATCATAATTCCTCGGATGAAATGTTATCAAGAAGTAAGTTGCCCAAATTGTCGCTGTAGCGCTATCATGAAATCTGGTAAGAATGCTCAAGATATACAGCGATATCGTTGCAAAAATAGTGCCTGTCCAA
>CAYZUM010000353.1:0-3001 GCA_964481455.1 uncultured Methylomonas sp.
AGTGATAAGTGCTTTACTATCAGTCACAATTATTTTTCTCGTTTAACAAGCATAATGCATATTTTATTCACAATACCTGGATGTTTATATTCGTAACCGTTCAGACCCCTTTGTAAAATTGGGGGGGTGAGAAGCTTTTTTCTAATAAAACCTCTCCCTGAAATCCCTCTTTGATAAGGGGATAGAACGGTTATTTATACTCTGCCTAAAAAACGCATAATCTGGTATCTAATACCCGATTTTTTAATAGGTACGCTAGTATCTCTCATTAATACCGAATGTTTGTTTAGCTTGTTTGTATTGTGGGCAACATTACCTTCAGTGTAGTATAAAATTGTCAGCTTGTTTTGCTGCTTATCTTCAAGCTTTTTAATAAATCCAGCTTTCTTTAAATGTTGCTCATAATAATCAATGGCATTTTCTTTTATTTGCTGAATGTCTGCTTCATCCATGTTAAGGACATTATTGATTTGTTCAAGTAGGCCTTTCTTTGTGTCAAACACAATACAGTTAACACCGTGTTCAAGATTTGGATGGAACCATTCTGGATAATTGGTGAAGGGAATGCAGCCAATCGCCATTGCCTCAACAATATTATGGCACATAGGCATCACAATACCGGGAGGGCTGAAAAAAAACTGGGATTTAGCAAGCGTATCAAGCCAGAGTTTATTGTCAATACGCTGTGCATTATTATCAATAATAACGAATTTATTAGTAAACTCAGCATTCATTATCGAGGTAAATGACGCTTCATCTGTTATAAGCTGTAATTTATCATGATCCAGTTTTTCCTTAATCGTTTCGATAATTTCTTCTCTGGGCAGTTTTTCCTTTGGATGCCCTACCCAGGTTCGTTTATATTTATGAATATCACCAGCAAATAAGATACGCATATTCCTTTTGCTCTTACGCAGTTCAGGTAATCTAGGAATGTAGCCATATATTTCCTGTAAGGGATGGACAGGAAAAGGCATGATCATGGGTTGTTCAAACCAATAATTTGAATAAAGATCATACTTCAAAAAGACTTGTTTTTTCCAGAAAGCTTTATTGAGTAGGTTATCCTCTTTATCGTACAGATAGGTGTATTTTTCTGTTGCGCTAGGGGGTTGCTTTACAAGGGTAAGATTTTTTAAATCAAAAACGGGTTTGCCATAAACATCCAGGTTATGTAAAGCTTCATTATCAAGCAGAGTGATTGTATAGCCAGATTCAGTAAATGAATTTAAGACTGAGAATAATATACGCCCCCATTCCAGATAAGTTTGTTTGGTTGTTAAATTTGCAAAAAGTAGTTTATCTGTTGTCATTATGTTCGCCTAACATTTAATAAATATGTCCATGATAAGGGGCTTGATGTTCCTTATGGAATGTTGAGTGTCGTCGCAGAATTTAACCAGCTTTCTTTATTATACTTAAGTTCCGTGTTGTTTGTCGTATCAATTAAGGTCAGTTCCAAGGTTTTTAATATTGCGTGTCCTGCAGCCGTTTGCCACTCTTTGCTACTTTCAATTGAGAAGAGAGAAAGGGAGGGATTATCTATGGATTGGCACAGGGTATAGCTAATTCCCTGAGAAGAATTGAGTGTGGTTTTAACTGTATTTTCTGTCGATTTAGCAGAAGAACTGGCGAAATCCTTATGGGGTGATTCTATTTTACAGGGAGACTCATTTCCTTGTACTTTATAAACACCTTTATCTAAAGCGGCATAGTAGAGTGTATCGTGTGCTGGTGAATAAGTAATGCCCAGATAAGGTAGGCCATCTTCTATCAAGGCTAAGTTAATGGTATACCCGATACTTCCATTTTCTAACTGAGAATTTCCTTCAGTCGTGCTGAGTAGCCAGAAATGATTCCATGACTGTCGTGTTGTTAAGGGAGTATCATGGCTGATGTCAGAAATAATAGAGATATCAGCGTTTAATTGACTTAATTCTTTTTCAATGAGTTTTTGAGTTTTATGGGCAGCTCGGTTAATTTGATCTATAGTGTTTAGCCCAATAAAAGAGAAGATTGCTTTTTTAATGTTTTTCGTTGGTGCAGTTTCGTTTATGTCTAAATCCTTTGACAGCTTCTGCATTTGTAATGTCGCATTTCGAACCTTCTGAGCCAGCTGATGAATATTTATCCATCGTATCTGGGAGACATTTGTCTTAGGAAATGGAATGTGAGGAAGTGGTTTGTCAAGAAAAGGACAAAGCTTTTCCCAGCCTTCGCCTTTAATAACATCAATAATAAGAAGATCATTGGGGCGGTCTTTAAAATAAATTTTTACTCTCTCGACAAAGTCAAGGTAGCTTTGTTTGAATTTGTCTTCGTCAAATACGGTTGTCCCGTATAAGTCTAAAAATAAGTTATTTTGGGCATCTGACTGTTTGTCGGCTGATTTTTGATTAAATTGTTTTTTACAGGATTTTAGCCAGCCATTCATCTCTCTTATAGTCAAAATAAATTTGGAGCCAGGGTACTTTTTGTCCAGTTCCTGATATAAACTGGGAATGGGGGTATCAGTCAAAGCATCGTGATTAGCTAAGATATTTTGATCAATTGATGCAATGTCACCTTTGGCGTATGTTGTGACACCAGGGCAATCTTTTATATTATAGTCCAGCAGTTTGAGTGCATGGGCTAAGCTGGATGTTCCTGTCTTTGAAAGACCTATTCCAAAAACCTTCATCTTATGCCTCCGGCTCGTCAAGGAACCATTTATATTGAGTATCTTCCAATGCGGCACAGACTTCATCAAAGTTTTCAATGAGTTTATTTAGTCTCGCAGTGTTCTGTTTTACCGTTTTTGCCGTTAAGGTTTCCATCTTAAAATCTTCCGTTCCAAGGTATTCAGAGATAGTTTTCAAGCACCCTTCGAGATTTGTTGAGAGTTCCTCGTAGGTGATTTTGATACCTTGAAATTCGATAGTGAGACTATCTATCAGTTTGTAAATGGTTTCAAATCGTAGCATATGACGATTTAGGTCATTGATATTTATATTGATACTGA
>CAYZUM010000354.1:0-2995 GCA_964481455.1 uncultured Methylomonas sp.
TTTTTTAGAGCAGGAGATTAAAATATGGTTAAAATTACTCAATTATCTCAATTAGACTTAGAGGCAACATACAGCTATGCTGACTATTTAACTTGGCAGTTAGATAAAACAGTTGAGTTAATTAAGGGAAAAATCATACTGATGTCACCTGCACCCAATGTTAAGCACCAAAGCATTTCATGGCAACTCAACGGCTTACTTTTTCAGTATTTTAAAGATAAAGCATGCCATGCCTTCGCGGCCCCTTTCGATGTTCGCCTCTATATCCAGAATAAATCCATAAAAGCCGACCAAGATGTTTATACCGTTGTCCAACCTGATTTATCGGTTATTTGCGATCAAAATAAATTAACCGAACAAGGCTGTCTTGGCCCCCTGACTGGATTATAGAAATCCTTTCGCCGGGAAATTCAAAAAAAGAAATGCAAACAAAATACCAACTGTATCAGGAAAGTGGCGTCTCTGAATATTGGCTGGTCTACCCTTATGAAAAAGCAGTGCATCAATTCGTGTTAGATAATAGCACAGGAAAATATCAATTAATCGCGATGCTTTCAGATGAAGATTATGCGACACCCTCTATTTTTCCCGATTTAAAAATTGATTTGCAAGAGGTTTTTGCAGAGTAAGATGTCATGATCGCAAACAAGGAGAAAATACAAGTAATATGGAAACCAAGCGAGATTGCCAATGGCTGGTAGTACTCACGCTTTGCTTGTTGGCTACAAAAAAAGTAAACCCCGATTCACCACAACCCACTCCTTATAATATATGGCTATTAGTTCAACCATCAATAAAATATCCCTTAACATTGCCGATATGGATCGACAATATTATCAAAGCCATGAACTAACCGTTGCACAACACCCATCAGAAACAGATTTGCGATTTATGATACGAATTATCGCATTTGCAGCGAATGCCAATGAGCTACTTTGCTTTAGCAAAGGGCTCGCCAATGATGATGAGCCCGAATTATGGCAAAAAGCTCTCACTGGCGATATTGAACTATGGATAGATTTAGGCCAACCCGATGAAAAGAGAATTCGTAAAGCCTGCGGTCGCGCCGATCAAGTGATAATCTATACATATCACCAACGCAAAGCAAAAACCTGGTGGGAACAACAACACTCTAAATTGCAACGTTTTAACAATCTTCAAGTCGTGCATATTAATGCTGCTGGCGTAGACTCAATGCTGAAACGAACGATGCAATTACAGTGTAATATTCAGGACGGCATCATGTATTTAAGTGATAATGATTTTAGCTTTACAATCACACTGAATAGGCTGCCCTGAACTTAAGTTATCAATATCGACGATGCAAGCCCCCTTGCGTGTGCTTGCAAGAAAAATAAACGTGGTCTACCCCCTATTTTATACTTTAATTTCAAATAGATGCCAGTTATTTAGTTGAGCATGAATATACTGCGGAACTGGGGTAGATTATAGTCCAGTCTCTGGATTGCAAACACTTTAACTCCTATCACTCGATGTTCCAGTTTTTGTAGTATGTTGATTTTATTATCTATTTTTGATTTCGATAAAATTAAGTTTACCTTTAAAATCAATGCACTAACTTTTATTGCAACAAAATCTAGGTGCCTTCAAGCCCAGATATAGCTGGAAACTGGAACATCGAGTATCAGCTCCAAAAACCTGAAATACGCTCTATCGTCCAGAACATACTAATACTACCAATTGCGTATGCGATGGGTTTTTCAATTTGAAATAAATTATGCGCTGAATTAAATTTTAAGGCTTTTACTCTATGTTTTAAACACCAGAAAGCTAGCAGCATTATGGCAACAAAGAGTAACTGTCCAATTTCTACGCCTATATTAATGATACCAGTGCAGCAGGTATTTCGGTCTGAGGTAAGCCTATTTCGCTCAATGCAGAAGCAAAGCCAAAGCCGTGTAATAATCCAAAGCTGCTGGAAACAATAATGGGGTATCGCCAAGTCAATGTATCACGCCTGTCTAATGCGATTTCCCGGGCAAGAAACACGATAGATAAGGCAATTACGGCCTCAATCGGTGCCATGGGTATACGCACCAAGCCAAGTGCGGCGAGTGTTAGGGTAATGGAGTGGGCAATGGTAAAGCCAGTGATGGTCAACAATATGCGTTGCCATGTACCTGCAGTAAAGATCAAACATGCAATAAAAAGCAGATGGTCATAACCACTCAGAATATGTTCAATACCAAACAGCAGATAGGTTTTGGCAACCTCCCAAAACTGGGGAATGCCCGTAACAATAAATGATGTTGTTGCTGCATTTAAACGTGCCGTTTCCGATGTCCCATCCAGCCGTTGAATCCGTATTAAAACATCAGTAGAAACGCGATCTAATCCCTTGATAGTAATTTCACTGCCAGTCAATCCACCAGTACGCTGTATTGTTGAACGCTCAATAAAAGCTTGCCCAAGAAACATTGCGCGTACCGGTTTAATGCTCGCTACGTCGTTTGCAAACACTACATATAAACTTAGACGCTTATCCACGCCACGCGCAGGAGGGTGTGATTAAAAGTGTGTGGATTTGCTAAGTACTCAGGCATTATTATTTTAACTAAAATTACGAGGGTAGAAATTTATCATTTTCAATAAAAATTCCTATTTTTTTGTAAAAATATATTCAAATTCTCAAAAATCATACTAAAAACTGGAGATTTTATCTTTTTTCAAAAAAGTTAAATCAATTTTGCATGAGTACTTAGAATAACGTTATTTTTATTGACATACTCATGAACGACAACAAAGATCAAAAACTTGTAGACCGCCTTAACCAACACCCAAAACTACGCGAGCGAGTGGAATCTTTACTTACTGTTGTTGAGAATGTAGCCGGTGATTGCACTAAAGCTGACGATGCAGAGCAGCATGTTATTGAAGAATTAAGAAAAATGGGGAATGACGCACTTTATTGCTGGGGTGAGAAAGCTGCGATGGATAGTGTCGAAGAATTAAAAGAGCAACAAACCAACCTACA
>CAYZUM010000355.1:0-2993 GCA_964481455.1 uncultured Methylomonas sp.
GTTTATTGCTGGGGAGGCTGGGGAGGCTTTGGTGGTTGAGCCTGTTACTGCTGGGCAGGGAAAACAGTTGGTTTGTGTTGGGCTTGGGTTTGGGGTTGAGGAGGCGCATATTTATTCTGAGGAGCCTTTGCGGGGGAATGGGTTGACGGCTGCGATTAAGGAGTCATTGGGTGATGCTAGTTGCGATATGGGTAGTTTGGATTTCAGAATTACTGATTTGTCAGGGGAGCAGTATTATTATAAAGAAGCGAGTTTGGCTTTGTTGCGGATTTTAAGAAAACGTAAGGAAGAGTTTGATATTTGGCATCCGGCGGATTGTATTGGTGAGGTGGGGTCTGTTCTGGCTGCAGTGATGTTGACTGTTGTTAAATTTGCTTGTGAAAAAGAATATAGTAAAGGTGGCAAGGTGTTAGCACATTTGGGGAATGATGATGGTAAGCGTTCTGCTATGATCTTGTTTTGGCAGAATGGGAGAGGTACTAATGGCTAATGACGTATTTGCTAATGGTCGGGAAATAGCTTGTAAGGCAGGATCTGGTAAGACTATTTGTGCCTTTCCTGATGTTTGTTTTACGCCACCTGAGAATCCTGCTACCCCGCCAGGGGTTCCTGTTCCTTATCCTAATACAGGGTTTGCTTCTGATACTACTAAGGGAAGTAAAAGCGTTAAAATCTCTGATAAAGAGATTATGTTGAAAAATAAGTCTTGTTTTAAGAAATCGACAGGAGATGAAGCGGGTTGTGCTGCCAAGAAAGGGGTTATTACTAGTACCAATAAGGGAGAGGTTTATTTTAAAGCGTGGTCGATGGATGTTAAGGTTGAAGGGGAGAATGTTGATCGGCATTTAGATTTGACTACTAATAATCATGCTAGTGACCCTGGGGATACTCCGCCTATGCTTTTTACTGATGAAATGTTTCTTAAAGCGATGGAAGTGTGGGGGGGGGCTTTTGAATGTGGAGATCCACATTTTTGGGTTTTGGACAGGAGTAAAACTCCTGATGAGACAAAAAAAGAAAATAGTGCGCTCGCAGCTTCCCTTAATAAAAAAAAACAAGAAGGAGCAAAACGAGGTTACCTTTTTGAGAATAAATCGATTGATAAGAATATGGAAAAAATGAAAATTGAAAAAACATCTGCAGAATATGTATGTGTTATTTGTGGGGTGAATCAAGAAGTAGATATAGTTGGTAAAGACCAGGTTGCGGAATCTAAAAGTAGAAACATTAATCAGGTTAAAAAAAAGGGGAGACAGTCGCGAAATATCAAACAAATTCAAAAGCAACTATTTGGGTCGAATAGCAGTCCCTTGGCTAAGCTTGATGGTACATTAGGCGATGTTGCAGATTCTGCGGAAAAATATAATGATCGTAGTTTTGCAATTGAAATTGTTTTTTAGATAATCATGTCATTAGAATTTACTTTTACTCTTGTTGGGGAGAGCTCATCGATTACATCTGAGTCAATTCTGTCTTTGTGTATATTAATGAAGAAGCAAGGATATATGGTTGACGGATGGGTGTCCTACGTAGGGTATAGCGAACAGTATGCTACTGTTGAAGAAGTTGGAGAGCCAGTGCGTATTGATAAGTATAAAAAAAATACCCGTATTTCTGAACATGATTATCATGGTTGTTCTGGGTTTTCTTTGCAGTTCAATGGGAAGATAATAAGCCCATATATAATAGTGTCAAATATAAATAGTTTAGTGCTGCATATAGATATTTCTATGCGAGGTATTAAAGAAATTATTTCAACAAAACAGATGAGTTATGTTCTGAGTTTGGTTTCGCAGATAGCAGAATTATTTCGTGCTGAAGTAGGATTTGGCGGTATCAATTTCCCATTTTCTGTAGTGAGTGTAGCTGATGTTATTGGCATGATTGATAAAAATAATGTTGAAGACGACGAGTCTGAGATAATGGCATTTTTATTCAATTTAGAAAAATATCAAATGTACGAGACTAAGATATTAAATCAAGGTCGATATACAAGGTTTATTATTGATGCTAAATATTCATTACTAGTTGATAAAGATTTTTTTGAAAGAGAGAAGAACTAATGGGGTCAGACTCGAATTAAATTCAGTTTCTTGTTATACTGAAGTTTTTAACAGGTGGGTGTGGGGATATTATAATGGCACGACTTCCTCGGTATTTTGTTAAAGGACAGGCTCAGCACATAATTCAACGAGGAAATAACCGAGAGTTGATTTTTGCGCATAATGATGACTATCGGTTTTATCTGGAGTGCTTGCAGAGTGCTGTAGAGAAAAATAAATTATCGATTCATTCGTATGTATTAATGACCAACCATGTTCATATGCTCGCAAGCCCAGAAGTTGAGACGAGTATTTCAAAGACGTTACAGTCTGTCGGTCGACGCTATGTTCAATACTTTAATTATACCTATAAGCGAACAGGAACTTTGTGGGAAGGTAGGTACAAAGCAACAGTTATTGATAGTGACCAATACTTGTTAACCTGTATGCGTTACATTGAACTTAATCCTGTTCGCGCGGAGATGGTGAAAAAACCAAATGAGTATCCTTGGTCAAGTTATGCAGTCAATGCAGAAGGAAGTGCTAATAAGCTGATCAGATCACATGATGTTTATAGAAGCCTGGGGGTGAATGAGGAAGAAAGGGAGTCCGCTTACCGGCAGCTTTTTCGAATAGCAATTGACCAAACTGATCTTGATGCTTTGCGAGAGGCGACAAATAAAGGCTGGGTATTGGGCGGTGATCGATTTCGTGCAGAAATTGAGCGATTGTCTGGACGACGATCCATCGCAAAGCCGAGGGGGAGGCCGAAGAAAGGTAAGGAATAAATATCAAGGTAGAACAGCCAGTTGCCCAACTGCCCCCTCACAGATCCCAGCGTGCAGAATTACCGCACTGGGCTCTTCTGAACTGCTCGCTTCGCACATGGCGACACTTTTTTTTTCTTAGAAATCATGACAGATTTGTGGCCTTGCTATTCCAAAGTCTTTT
>CAYZUM010000356.1:0-2977 GCA_964481455.1 uncultured Methylomonas sp.
ACAAGAATTGAATCTTAAACCTGTTAGCGATTGCATTCTACACATACTCCCATTTTTGTTATAAGGAAAAAAACATGAGCCCACCTCCTTACCCATTCTTTGTGATTTCGCAAAAGGACAGTCCCGAGCAAATAACAACACGCACCGGATTGTTAATTCGTCTTTATCTAAAAGATAAAAATCAATTTGTTGCGGAAGCCGTTGTAGAACATATCAATACTCTTTTATCTTTCCCCGGATTTATTGTAGATATTAAGCAACGTTGCGCTTTCAGACGTTTAGCTACACATTGGAGATACCTCACTATGATAGAGAAAATACTAGTACAGTCCCCTCAAAGTAAGTCATAAAATAAGTACAGAATGCACCAAGTGCTCAAATAATATGGAGATTATGATGCAAGACATTATACAAAAGAAAGAAAAATTCCTAGACTGGCTCCCCTCCCAGGAAAAACAACAAGATAAGGTAAAACTATGGCATTTAGATCATATTTACCATTGCGCCATTATAGGCACTTGCCTGACGATGGATGAAGTCAAAAAAATACTCAGGCAACTACATATAGGCATCAACGGACTTCCGCCATACGAGATACATACCACGATAGTCACGCTGATTTCAGAAAATAATCATCCGAGTAAAAAGGTGCAAGCCTATTTAGATAAGAAGTTCAAACTGATTGTACAAGAAACCAAAAAAATGTACGCTGCCGAATTAAAGGGCTTCTGGAAAGCGTCTCTTTATTCTGGTGATATCATTGGCGTTTTTTGGGCAGTCATGTCTCACCCCGAGAGCGATGAAGACATGAAAAGAATTTTTTATGGCGATATTCATATGCTGTCTCATCTGTCAGGCGCCTCTAATAGAGCAGATCTTAAACGTTTAAGTCTGCTTGAAAAAGAGCGTGTGAATTATGAAAGTGAAAAGCGATCATGGGAAGTAAAAAGCAATAAGTTAGCCTCCGACAATAACCGTTTACTGAATGATATAAAGGGTCACCACGAACAACGATCAGATCTAGAAAACCGAGTGTATGCACTTAAAAACAGTCTTGACCAGCAGATGATTTTACAGAGCACAAAAGAAAGACAGGAACTCGATAATCTAGTTGAGAAACTGACTAATAAACTCGATTGCCAGAATACTGAAATGGCTAAGTATCAGAAAAATGAACAGCAATCCTCTAAAATAATTGCAAGCCAGAAGCAGCAAATTCTTGCCAGCTGTGATCAAGTACTTGTTTATCAAAATGAGGTGGAATATTTACAGTCCGCGCTATTAGAAAAATCACAAAGTCAATGCCCCTTACAAAAACAGGGGTTATGCGGGCAATGTGTGCTTTATGTAGGGGGTAAGACTAACCTGATCCCCTTTTATCGCGAATTAGTCGAAGAACACTCAGGAATTTTTATACATCATGATGGCGGCCTGGAAAAAAATACTCATGATTTACAACAATCATTAAGCAAGGCCGATGTGGTTGTATTTCCGAGCTCCTGTATCAGTCATGATGCTTATTGGAAGATCAAACGTACCTGCAACAAGCAGAACAAACCTTTCCAATATTTAAAAAGTTCTGGCCTCTACTCTCTGTCTAGCGTACTCGAAAACATTGCCTCCAAAATAGAGGAACCAGAAACTAAGTGCTCTAGAGTAAATGCCTGAAGAATAATGGCCTAAAAGATATTTCAACGGCCTTCATGCAGAATTAATTCAGTAAAAAACATTAATTTTATTGCAATTGAGAATCATTCGTATTATTATACACATAAACAATGGTTTTTTAATCAACCCGCTGGAGATCGGGCACTAAACTAAGGAATTGAGAATGTAATATCGCGTGCCTTTACGAGCACTAGCTTGAGCTTCAATTTGACGCAAGATTTTTATCCGACAACGAGGTGCATAGTAGGCTACGAAACTGTTTCCGCAACAAAGAAGACGAATAAAAAGACAGGTCAAATACACACATTATATTGCCATTCCTAATACAAAACCATGAATAATGAATGTAAAAAAACAGACGTATTTATAGGGTCGAGGCTATTGATGATTCTGCTTTTAACTTACATTCAATATAAGCAGTAGAGTCTGCTTTTCAAGAGTAAAAACCAACCGGACAGTGGTTTTTTGTTATTGCACAGGCAATACATGCTCTTGCGCTGCCAAGGATTGTAGCAATAATGGACATGCTTCATAGAGGCATGAAAAAAAGCTTGCATATTCATCGAAATTTAATGACTTCGCCCTAAATACTTCCCAATTTGTTGCGAAGGAATTGTAATATTGGTGATTGAAGTAGCAAGCGAATATGTGTTAAGGCAGAAAAATTTAACCTCTTTTTCAACTGCGTTAATAAATATTCAAGGTAAACAATGAAGACTGTTTATCAGGAGAAAAGCGTACAGGGATGTACTTTTATTTTACTCAATCATTAGGAGAAATTAATGGCCGTTAGCAAAAAGAAAAACGTTCCTACGGAACATCAGCAAATTACCCAGGAAGTAGAACTTGTGATGGTAGATACATCTGATCGTGAATCATGGTTAGAAGAATGTGCATATTATATGTCTGAAGCGAGAGGCTTTATCCCTGGGCATGAACAGGAAGACTGGAGTACTGCCGAACGAAAGTACAAAGACACCCTCTCGTATTAGGTAATGAGAATCCTGTTTCTGGAGGGAGTAAACGGCCCCGCCAAGCAAAGAGGAGCGACAACCAATAGTACTTGTAGGGCATGGTTTCAGTTCGCCTGTAAAATAACTTTGGGCATTGGCAGGCTGGGAGCCTCGCTCTACAGGTCTCAGTCGGCTCCCTCTAAAACAGCAACCAACATTCAAAACCCGACTTCAGCCTGTTAAAAATTAAAGTCCTTGAAAAATGAACCGAAGCCACTCGCCTGTCAAACAAGCTAATACTTTAGGTAAGGCGCAATAAATAAACTACCCATATTGCGCAGGATTTTTGTTTGTCT
>CAYZUM010000357.1:0-2944 GCA_964481455.1 uncultured Methylomonas sp.
GGACTAAAAATCATCACTTCGCTAAGCTCCGTTTCCCTGATTTTCAGCGAATGAGGGGTTGTTAATGATGTATAGCTTGTTCTTTTACTAGCATTGTTTGTATTGCTGAATAATAAAAATAATCAAGCTAAATACAAAGGGCAATATATTGGCGAAGAACTTTCTCCCTTAACTGAAGAGCAAAAATAATTTATGAGAGATTCATGGTTACGTGTTTACCCATTAAGGAGCAAGTTGCAAAATTATTTTATACGCGATTATTTGAGTTAGATCCGAATGTTAAATCTTTATTTAAAGGTAAATTAGATTTTCAAGGTGATAAGGTCATGATGACCTTGAATGTTATGGTAAATTCACTAGACGACTTAAGTGCAGTGGAAGAAATGTTACAGGCAATGGGGAAGCGACATCTAATTTATAGAGTACAAGTCGCTCACTACGAAACTATAGGATCTGCTTTGATATGGGCAATAAATAATGGGCTGAAAGATTCATTTAGTAAAGAAGAGAAAGAGGTCTGGGTTATTGCCTATGGTTTGATTGCTACAACTATGAAAAAGGCGGCGTATCCTTCATAATTAATCTTTTAAAGGCTGAAGTCATAGAAGTTTTCATGTGATAAAACGCTCTTTTATACTGCAGGAAATACACTAAGGTAAGGCGCAATAAATAAACTCCCCATATTGCGCAGGATTTTTGTTTGTCTTCCATTAGTAGAAATAGGCGCATAGCTGGCGACGAAACTGTTTCTACAACGCAGAAGACGAACAAAAAGACTAGCAAGATGGGGTGTGTTGCGAGTTGTCTTACATCGTGTAGGATGGGCAAAGCGACAGCGCGCCCATAAGGGGTATGCCAGTGAATCTACGGGTTGTGCCATATAAAGATGGGCATGAAAAAGACCATTGCGCATCCTACTGTGCTCATATTATTTCGTGAACGTTCCTTTCAAATAGAGTCGCCGTATCAAATGCAAAAAAGATATGTTAGCTTAAAATTATATATCCGTATTCTATTACTGGTATTTTGTTGTGTCACGAGTGTCAATGCAGTCGATTCATTTATCTTTAGTGTTAACAAAATTAAGGCTGATGATTGGTCATTAAACAATGCAGTTTTGACCCTCAAAAACCTGAATCAAACGTCTCCTCATCTGTCTTTGCTATCAGCTACATTACTATTGCCTCCGCCTTTAGAAACTATTACCGCACTCAAAATTCGTTGTCAGCACTTTCTTTGGTCTGAGAATTATATCAACTGCGAACATGGAAAAGTTCGCTTTAATTCTAACCACTTTAATATTCCTGAGCTTGATTTTTCATTCCAATTTAAAGATAGCAAAAGCAATTTTAAAATAAGTGAGTTACCGATTTTTGGAGGAAAAATAACTATTAGTGCTCAGGAATTGTCTGGAAAATGGCACGTTCTTATTAAAGCAAAACACGTTAATCTTGTAGAATTGGCTGCATTCTTTGCTTTAGATGGAATTGCTATAAAGCGAGGATATGTTGATTTAGAAATGCAGATAGAAGGAGAGCAGAGTAATATTCAAGATATTGTCATATCTGCATTACTAAAAAGTTTATCAGTAGAAGATACACAAGGACATTTTGCAAGTGACGGTGCGTTAGTGAGTGTAGCATTTAAAGCGCTTAGGCAGAATGCTGATTGGCAGTGGCAAAATAAACTTAGACTACAGCAAGGTGGGCTGTATATGGAGCCAGTGTACCTAGAGATAGAAAGAAAAAATACTGTGACATTATCTGCCAATGGAGTTTGGCTAGCTGAGCAACAAATGATACAAATAGATCGGTTTAAATTGGAGCATCCTCTCGCGATGATGGTGCAAGGAAATGCAATATTAAGTCATAAAACCGGATTGAGTATTGATCTCGCCAACTTGTTGATTGATATGCCACAGTTAAAATCTGCTACACCTATTTATCTTTTACCCTTTCTTGAATCTAGCGTATTTGATGGCATTGAGCTGGCTGGAAATGTCAATGCAACTCTTACGCTAAAGCTAGATGAGTTAACCGATGCAAGCATCAATATTAATAATTTGAAAATAGATGATACGCAACAGAGGTTTCATTTAAATCAGGTAAATGCACAGTTAAACTGGACAAAGCAGCAAAAAAATCCACAGATCTCCTTTATAAACTGGCAGAGTTTAAAATTGCATACTATTCCATTTCAATCAGGACAGATTGAATTTACCAGTTTTGCAAATAAAATTGAACTACTAAATCAGGCAAATTTGAAAGTATTAGGAGGAACTTTATCGATTAATGACTTTAGTTTTACTTCTATGGAAAACAACGCAGGTGCATCAATAGGTTTTGAGGGGAGCATAAACAAATTATCCTTAGAGCAATTATCTAAAACACTGGGGTGGACACCACTTACAGGGACTATTAGCGGGTATATTCCCTCTGTACATTATCAAGATAGAACCTTATTATTGGATGGTGAGTTGAAAATTCAAGTTTTTAGTGGTGAAATAAGGATGAATAACCTAGCCTCATCTGGGATGTTTACTGATTTTTCTCAGTTTTATGCAGATATCGAATTTGATGATTTAGATTTAGCTGCCATGACACAAAAATTTTATACAGGCTATATTGAAGGACGACTATCAGGTTCTGTGCAAAATTTGTATCTGGAAAATTGGCAGCCAGTTTCTTTTTATGCCTGGATGGGAACGCCCGACAATGATAACTCTAGCCATAGAATCAGCCAGAAAGCTGTCGAAAATATTGCAAGTATTGGAGGAGGCAATATATCTGATGTATTATCTAGGGGCTTTCTGGGCTTATTTAGTACTTTTGATTATAGTAGGCTAGGCTTTGGTTGTTATTTGTACCAAGGTGTTTGTCAATTAATGGGGCTTGAAGCAGTGGATAATGGTTTTTACCTAATTAAAGGAGGAGGGCTGCCAAAG
>CAYZUM010000358.1:0-2939 GCA_964481455.1 uncultured Methylomonas sp.
AGATTTTATCTTTTTTCAAAAAAGTTAAATCAATTTTGCATGAGTACTTATTACAAGCTAGTTTTTTCAACTTAGAGATTTCCCCTTAATTATCATGCATAAAATTTTAAATATTACCAATGGTAATTGTACAGTAAACATTATGCGGCGGGCTAAGGTAACTCGCAATAAATAACCCACCCATCTTGCTTGTCTTTTTGTCCATATTCAGTGTTGTAGAAATAGTTACGTAGCCTGCTATGCGCCTATTTCTACGCCTTGAATACGAACAAAAACCCTGCGCAATATGGGTGGGTTATTTGTTGCGAGTTACCTAATATGCCTGGCACATACTTTCCTTGGCAAGATGTTTTACATATCGGTCCAGTGCCCGAAAATCTTCAAATACTTCAGCACTCCCCTTTTTAAAAGGAGCTACCACCAGACTACTAGAGGAATACCCTAGTACCCACAATGGCTTGTCACGCACAGCCCATAAGGCATTAGAAATCATATCAAATGGGAATTACCGTGCTGAAAAAATCTTTGATCTTTATCAACAAACAGAAGAACGAGTGTTTCTGGGAGATTCAAGATTTTGGCTAATTTTACAAGAATTCTTACAGGCTACGTCACCCTTAATATCAACGACAGAGGGTAATCCACTTGACTTACTCTCTACTGATGAACAATCGTTAACACTGCTGCCTTATGGAAAAGATGTTTTAACAGGCAAAAAAACTGGCTAGAAATAACCCCATTAAACCACTGGATAGGCGGTGTGCATTTAAATGCAAATAATATATGGCTGTGGGACAAAAACTCAAAGAAACTTTGCAAAAATAATGCATAAAACTAAAAACCACACAAAGTCAAATGAATTTAAGGTAAGGAGGGCTGGCTTGCCCGTTCCGCCGCTACCTTTGCCTGCAAAAGTGCTGGGGGTGTGTATAATTATAATGTAGGTGCTAATTTATTTTCATAATAAGAATAAATTAGAAACTATGCAAGTGTGTCTCATATTTATATCGTTGAAAAGCCTGCCACCAATTGATTGTTAGCAATGAAGTCAGGAAACCTGATTATAGCGACATTTTCGTTTATTATTGTGTACAGGCGTTAAAAATCTTTAGCTTTTTCCGTACACGGCAATCGTTAAAAAAATTGCTGTTCTGAAAAATATTAACCAACAGGAACGTGCATGAAATAAAGTGGATAACTGTTTAAAGCGAGGTTTTCGGGTTTTAGACTCATCCGTATCGAGCGAATGAATTCGCCCCTACAGATGCGCAATTTATACCTTCCTAAATTCCTAAATGAATAGTGCCAATAATTCGTAATCATTACAAAGAAACTTTTACGTTCAAGCCTGCCCCCCTCATTCGAGCGGCAAATGCATTTAACTGCTCGGTACTAGCATTAGAAATCATATCTGCTTCAGGCTGCAAAGAAGGCCTCGCCAGGCTATATAACATAACACCTTGCAATACGACCTGTTGCTGAACCTTAGTTATTAAAACCAGATAGGCATCTTGTTCTTCCATAGCCACCAAGCCGACTCCTTCCTTGTCACGATAATTCAGCATACAGCTTTGTATCCATGTAGCGCATAGCTTTGCTGAACTTATCAAGTTTTCAGTTTGCCGTTGCAAACTTAGCGCCGAATGGTTAATGGCATCTCGCCCCTCTTCTGTCGCACTATCCAGCTTAAACCAGACCTGTCCATGATATTGGTTAAACAGTTTCAATCCTGCCTGCACATCCTGTTTGTGAATTAAACTACCATTAGTAATCAATACATATTGAAAAGGCTCTACAATATGGGCTTGTTTAACAATACCAGTAATTAATGCAATCGCTTTGGAAAACCCTTTAACACTCGTCGGCTCGCCATTCCCTGAAATAGCAATATCTTTAATAACCCGCATATCAGGCTCTAATTGAAAACGTTCATAAAACGAGCCATGCAAAACATCTTGCAAAAATTCTGTGAGTTCCCGCTCTAAAACATCAAAACCCAGTTCAGGCGCAGCGCCTATTGATAAATCAGGCACCTGACAATAAACACAGCGCCAGTTACAAGCATTATTGGTATTAAAATTAATGCCTATTGACAAACCACCCGAGCGTCGTGATATCACAGGATAGATATATTGATAGCCTGCAACATCCCGGTCGTGATTTTTTATAATGAGTTTAGACATAAAAGCTTAAATAAATCTAAAAAAATGTTATTCTACTCGGTTACAACTCTTTTCATTTAAGTTTTTTGGAGAATAATATGAGCGATAGAATCGTATTGCGTACTGGTGAAGCTTTAGTCGCTGGTGGTCCCCCGGGAACAGCAGCAGAACCAGAAGTTGTCATCGGTGAATTAGATGGCCCCGTGGGCACTGCACTGGCAACTTTAACAGGTGACCAGGCTAAAGGCCACTCTAAAGTTTTCGCTATTTTAAACACGGATATTCAAGTGCGTCCTGTTACCTTAATGGTCAGCAAAGTCACCGTTAACAATAGCCGTTATACCAATATATTAATGGGTACTGTACAGGCCGCTATTGCTAATGGCGTATTAGATGCTGTTCGTGCTGGTGATATTCCTAAAGAAAAAGCCAATGACTTAGGTATCATTTGCTCAGTCTGGTTAAACCCTAGTGTCGCGAAAGATGACAATCTTGATCATCAAATTTTATTTGATATTCATCGTAAAGCAACCGCTTTAGCCATTAAAAAAGCAATGAATAACGAGCCTAGCATTGACTGGTTATTAGAAAATCAGGATAAAATCACGCACAAATATTTCCAGATGGGATTAGATGGCAAGATTTAATTTGTCATAGTGTTTTTAAAAGCCTCCATTCAAGTGATTGATTGGGGGATTTTTTTGTAAATTAATATGCCTAACTTTCCAGCGGGACGGGGTATTCACTCCGTTTCAAACGTTTGATATATCCTGAAAC
>CAYZUM010000359.1:0-2936 GCA_964481455.1 uncultured Methylomonas sp.
TCTAGCCACCAGATAAAGGCATGGGTATCACTCGATGTTCCAGTTTTTGTAGTGCGTTGATTTTATTATCTATTTTTAATTTCGATTAAATTATGTTTTCCTTTAAGATCAATACTTTAACTTTTATTTCAACAAAATACGAGGTCCTTCAAGCCCAGTTATAGCTGAAAACTGGAACATCGAGTATCAAGCAAATAATTCATAGCATGCCTAATGCTGATGCTATATCGTCAGGTAAAGGTGTATCAAAATCTTCGGTGTAGCTAATTTTTCCACAGAGACTCCCAGGCTTTCGTTGCTGAATCGGTTTGACTGTATAAGGTATAAGTCGCGCAACTGGCTTTCCATGGCGAGCAATAATAACATCCTCGCCTGCTTCTATTTGTTCAAGTAAGCTTGATAAATGTGTTTTGGCTTCATGTATATTCATTTGCAACATAGCATCTCTCTTAGAATAATTAGTTTAGTTTAGGAAGAATGGCAATATCAGTTAGCAATGCGCACGAAATAATGTGAGCAACTGTAGGTGCGAATTCATTCGCTTGGCACGTAGTGTCTCGCTTACTCTTAAAAATTTATCCGGGTAATTTTGCGCATATTTTTTAGAGGGCATTCAATATGACCCGGCTATAAAATTTGCAAGATAGGCAGCGTTCCCATTTCGGGGTTATTTTGTTTAGGCGCTCTTAGGTTAAGGTAAATCCTTTGTCAGCGAAGCACTAATAACATTATCCAGAATTTAGCTGTAAAATAGCCAGTATTATCAGCTTAGGGAGCTGGAAATAAATAAACGTCCAATTGTGGGCAGGATTTTTGTTCGTCTTCAAGGCGTAGTAACAGGCGCATAGCAGGGTTACGCAACGGTTACTACAACGCTGAAGGCGGACAAAAAGACCAGCAATATTGAACGATTATTTGTTTCCATCTCCCTTAGGCAACGCGCAATCAATAAACTACCCATATTGCGCAAGATTTTTGTTTGTTTTCCATTAGTAGAACTAGGCGCATAACTGGCGACGAAACTGTTTCTATCAAAAAGAAGACGAACAAAAATCCTGCGCAATATGGGTAGTTTATTTATTGCGAGTTACCTTACTAACCCAGGAAAATAAAAATGCAAATGCGCTTAGTCGATATTCAACAGACAGTGGGGGGAGAATTAGCCGGTGATGCCAATACTGTTGTTAATGCCGTGAACTCTCTGGACTTAGCCGTACCAGGTGACATTTCATTTGCAGAAAATGATAAATACTTGACAGCAGCACAAAAGAGTCAGGCCTCGGTCTTAATTGTTCCGAAAAGCTTCCCGGTTTTAGAGGGTAAAAATGTTTTAAAAGTAGATAAGCCCAAAGAAACTTTTATTGGAATTATGATGGTGTTTGATGATGCTCGGATTAAATTTAGCGGGATTCACCCCTCTGCCGCCATTGCTGAGAAGGAAGTCACGATTGGAGCCAATGTTGCTATCGCTGCACAGGTCAATATTGAAGAAAACGTGAGCATTGGTGCCAATAGCTCTATCGACTCAAATACACATATAGCGCATGATGTAGTGATTGGCGAGCACTGTAAAATCGGGCCAAATGTGAGTATTTTATCTAAAGTAACATTGGGTCATAATGTGATAATCCATGCAGGCACAGTGATTGGTGGTGAAGGTTTTGGATATTTCTGGGATGGCCAGCAGCAGAAAAAAGTGCCACAACTTGGTGGCGTGCAAATTGAAGATAATGTTGAGATAGGGTGCAATGTCTGTGTTGATAGAGCGACCTTTGGCATGACCCGGATCAGGAAAGGAACAAAAATCGACAATCTGGTGCAGATTGCACATAACAATGATATCGGTGAGCACTGCATTATCGTTTCTCATGTCGGTTTGTCCGGCAGCGTTACGCTGGGTAAGCGCGTAACCTTGGCAGGGCAAGTCGGTAT
Organism: uncultured Methylomonas sp.; assembly: GCA_964481455.1. Classification (GTDB taxonomy): domain Bacteria; phylum Pseudomonadota; class Gammaproteobacteria; order Methylococcales; family Methylomonadaceae; genus Methyloprofundus. The sequence goes on from CAYZUM010000359.1 coordinate 1,933, forward strand.
TGCTGATCATATTACGATGGGAGATGGCTCAACGGCTGCGGCAAGAACAGGAATCTCTAAAGATGTACAGCCCAATCAGGCCGTCTGGGGGGCTCCTAATCGGCCGATTAAACAAGTGATGCGTGAAATGGCAAGTATTCCTAAATTACCCGCTTTATTAAGGCAAGTGAAAAATATCTTGAAACGATTAACGGATGTAGAGCAAAAGTTATCTCAGCTGGGTAAGGAGTAAGGGATGAATTTCTACCGATAATCTCAGCAAGGAATCCTCAATAAATAACATACCTAAAATAATTTTAGGGTGATTGACGGTGCAAAGATTCTGATAGCAGAGTTTCACTTCCATTACGTTAAGGAATATTTTATTATAGACTTTCAGAAAAATAATTTATCCATCATACAGATGGGATTTATTTATCTGAGAAACGATAGATAATAAAATGTTAAATGTAGGCTGGGTTAGATTTTTTTGCGTAGCAATAAAAACGGGCTACCAACTTAGGAATGGGAATGAAATAACGTGTACATTTAACGCAGAATTTTTGTTTGTCTTCGAGGCGCATAGCAGGTTACGTAACTATTTATGCAACAAAGAAGACGGACAAAAAGACAAGTTAAATGCACACGTTATAAAATTCACATTCCTTAACACGGGACAACGTGTCACTCGTAGGGTGGGCAATCTTTTCTGCCCACCGTGATTCAGCTTTGATGGTGGGCAGAAAAGATTGCCCACCCTACTTGGATTTGTCCCGTGTTAAATGAGTAGCCTAAAAACGTAACCCAGCATCTAAGGTAACTCGTAATAAATAAACTACCCATATTGCGCAGGATTTTTGTTCGTCTTCAAGGCGTAGAAATAGGCGCATAGCAGGCTACGTAACTATTTCTACAACGCAGAAGACGGACAAAAAACAAGCAAGGTGGGTGGGTTATTTGTTGCGAGTTACCTAAGGTAAGGCGCAATAAATAAACTACCCATATTGCGCAGGATTTTTGTTTGT
>CAYZUM010000360.1:0-2934 GCA_964481455.1 uncultured Methylomonas sp.
GAGCGAATGGCGTTTAGTCGGCCCATCTTTTGCAAGCTTAGGTAACTCGCAACACACCCACCCATCTTGCTAGTCTTTTTGTTCTTCTTCTGCGTTGTAGAAAAAGTTTCGTCGCCAGCTATGCGCCTATTTCTACTAATGGAAGACAAACAAAAATCCTGCGCAATAGGGGTAGTTTATTGATTGCGCCTTACCTTACACTTAAAATAATACTCGATGTTCCAGTTTCCAGCTATATCTGGGCTTGAAGGCACCTAGATTTTGTTGCAATAAAAGTTAGTGCATTGATTTTAAAGGTAAACTTAATTTTATCGAAATCAAAAATAGATAATAAAATCAACATACTACAAAAACTGGAACATCGAGTAATAGGCTTGAATAGCTTGAATGGCGTGAGGTTTAAATGCACAAATTATTCAATCCTCCACCCCTGCTATTAAACGCTGAATATTGCTTTTATGCCGCCAGATTAAAGTCATTGCAATCAAAGTGGCCACATACACCATAGCTGGCATATCCATTATGAAATAGACGTAAACAGGCGCTAGAGATCCCGCAATCAAGGCAGACAAAGAAGAAATTCTGGATATTTTATAGACAACAAACCAGGTTAGACCAACTAACATTCCAACCATCCAGTTTGCCCCTAATAGTACACCAAAAGAAGTTGCTACACCTTTACCACCCGCAAAACCAAAAAAAACCGGATATAAATGTCCTAAAAAAGCCGCCAGCACAACTGCCGACAAAACGAGTGGACCTACACCAACAAGTTGTGCCAATAGAACCGGTATTAAACCTTTTAGCATGTCCCCTAACAGGGTAATTGCTGCCGCTTTTTTTCCGCCAATACGCATTACATTGGTTGCTCCAGGGTTCCCAGAGCCCTCGTCTCGCGGGTCGGGCAAGCCCATTAATCGACAAACAATAATCGCACTGGAAATAGAGCCTAATAAATACCCGGCAGGTACCAATAACCATTCAATCATTTTTCTATCCTATTTTTTTAAAATTTTGATTTCACTGCTTGTGTGAAAGGGATATTTCCCTGATACTTACACCCTCTATAGCAAATATTATAATAACTGGGAGCTGTATGGACATTATTTTTTTAGGTGGCTTGAAAATTGACACCATTATTGGCATCTATGACTGGGAGCGAGAGAAAAAACAAACTGTCATATTAGACATAGAAATGGCTCACGATATCAAAAAAGCGGCTGAGACGGATGATATAGAAGATACTCTTGATTATAAAGCAGTTTCCCAGGCAATTATTAGTTTTGTTGAGAAAAGTGATTTTTTTCTGGTCGAAAAGCTTGCCGAAGAAATCAATGGCATGATTCGTAAACAATTTAATGTCCCATGGGTAAAATTGACACTCAACAAAAAGGGCGCTATCAGTGGTGCAAGCGATGTTGGAATTATTATTGAACGCGGTGCGAAATAGCGATGCCTCTTTGTTTTATCAGCATTGGAAGCAACATTAATCGTGTGCATAATATTACTTCAGCCATTAACGTCTTGCACCGTGAACTCGGCCCACTAAAACACTCTAGTATATACGAGTCAACCTCGGTTGGCTTCACGGGGAATGAATTTTACAATCTGGTCAGTGCCTTTCACTGCAACGAGGACGCTTGCCATATTGCCCGGCAATTAAAGAATATAGAAGATGAACATGGTAGAGTACGAAGCGCAAACAAATTTTCATCACGAACTCTGGATCTTGACTTATTGCTCTATGGACAACAAGTCATTCAGACAGATTCGTTGACTATCCCACATAATGATATATTAAATTATGCCTTTGTACTGGAACCATTAGTTGAAATTGCACCTGAGCAACAGCACCCGGTTAACAATATAAACTATGCACAACTTTGGTCAGATTTTGATAAGAGCAATCTTCAACAACGTAAAATTTCTAACCCACTCAAAATCGATACAAACAGTATACTTTACAGCCTATCTTAAAGGATTTGTAGAGACAGTTTTTGACGCCTACATCTGGATCATACGGGTAGCTTAGGAATGAGAATTTAATAACATTCGCACTGACTGCCGTCTATATACCGGAACTTGAAATATGCACTAGCTCTGTGTAGGTTGTGGGTGAGGCACGACCCCCAACATTATGCCGCTCGCTATATCACAGGCGCTAGAGGTCTCATCGTGTTGTAAGCAACTGGACTTTGTAATTTGTGCTATCCCTATAGTTGGGGTTCGTGCCTCACCCACAACCGACACTTAAAATAATAGCTTGAATAGCTTGGGGTTTAAATGCGCACGTTATAAAATCCCCATTCCTTAGCAAATAACTTAATAGCTTCTCAGTCATTATTATTCCAGCATTCGGAAGCGATTGCTTTTGCCTCGCCGGAGGACCATGCGGGGCTAAAGCACCCGCTTCCGCACGGCTTTCTCATAAAAAACTGGCATGATATTTGTCCAGATTACAAACTCAATAAAACCAGGCAACACAGAATTTATTAAAATTAATTTGGGTAGTGGGTCAAACCTGTGGTTTTAATATTCTCCCTATTACGTTAACCCCTTATATCTCGGACTATTGCATAACTTGTAACTAAACAATAATCACAGGTTTGACCCACTACCTTAATTGGCTATAAAAAATGATTATTGAAAAATAAAACTCAATGACATTAAAAATAAATAACCTTAAATATCATTATGTTACGTAAATTAAAAAATATGCCAAGTTTTTATGAGAAAGCCGTGCCCGCTTCCGAAGGATGCTCTTATTGGCGTTAAACAGAGGAAAAATTATTTCTTCGCGAGACAGGGTGAATACCCTGTCCAGCAGAAGATCACACACTGATGCAATTAATTCCCTGGCCATTCAAACAATTTTTAAGCTGGAGAGTCAAAAGCTCTCGTAACATACTGAGGTAGCTCGCAACACCCACCCAC
>CAYZUM010000361.1:0-2925 GCA_964481455.1 uncultured Methylomonas sp.
TGCCAAGCTCTTAATTCTAAAACCCAATCTAGAGATAGATTGGGTTTTTTTTTGCTTATCGCTTTGGTTTGCAATATAAATTAGGATGCTGAAATTCTCGGCAGTATGGGTTTTAGCCGATTATTTTGAATGAGGATCTTGAGGACCAAAGCCGGCTCTACATTACAGGCTATTCCATGACAGATGAAATACAGTTTAGTCGCTTAGATTATGCTTTTGCACGCTTTTTAACGCAACATAGTCAATTAGAGGGTGAACGGGGAAAAAAGTTTGAGTTTATTGTGCTTAATTTGTCCTATGCTCAGAGCGATGGGCATAGCTGTATTGCTATTATTAACAAAGATGAACAGAATATTTTAATGGCTTCAGGTATGGTTGACGAATTGGGTGCTTTGCCTTTAGTATTAGATAATAATAATTTGTATTTGCAACGCTATTGGAGTTATGAATGTCAATTGGCTAGCAACATTGAAAGATTAATTTTCAATGAGCTAGCTGAAGAGTGCCTAGTTGAGTTAATCGATAGATATTTTCCAGTTATTAGCGAGAGTGATTGGCAAAAAAAAGCCGCTATTGCAGCTGTGAAACACCCTTTCACTATTGTAACAGGTGGCCCAGGTACAGGAAAAACGACAACAGTCGTTAAGATTTTAGCGTTGTTACAGGAGTCATCAGGTCAGGTGTTAGATATAGCGCTTGCAGCCCCTACTGGAAAAGCTGCGATGAGGTTACAGGAATCAATAGGTCAAAGTAAATATTCCCTGCCATGCTCTGATTCTATAAAGGAACTCATCCCAGAGCAGGTTATTACTATTCACAGTTTGTTGAGAACAAGAATGCCATCCCCCTATTTCAAATATGGTACCGAGTCACCTTTACCTTATGATATAGTTGTAATTGATGAGGTTTCTATGATTGATTTGCCTTTAATGAGTAAACTCGTGAGTGCATTAAAAGATAATGCTCGACTTATTTTATTAGGAGATAAAGATCAATTAGCACCCGTTGAAACAGGTACTGTGTTGGCAGATTTAACAACTGCATTACCCCAATATACACATGAATTAAAAAAATCCTATCGCTTTTCTGGTCATATCAAAACTTTTGCAGATGCTGTGAATCAACAAGAACCTTATACAGCTTGGGAATTATTAGAGCAAGCACATAAAGAAGTATGTTTACTAAAGGGGGATTTAATTGACTACATAGTAAACAGACAAATGCTTTATTTAGATCTAATTTCTAGTGGTGCTGAATTCAAAGTTTGTTTTGCTGCATTTAATGCATTTCAAGTGCTCTGTGCTACTCGGCAAGGCGTGAACAGTGTGGATGATATAAATATCCGTGTTAGGCAAAAGTTAAATGACAAAAGGCTAATTCAAACGGCCGGTGTGTGGTACACCGGAAGACCCGTGATGGTCACTCAGAATGATGCGGCCCTAAGGTTGTATAATGGAGATATTGGTTTGTGCATGCAGGATGAGGACAATAGTGGGCAATTAATGGTTTTTTTCGTATTGCCAGATGGCTCAGTTAGAAAGTATATGCCCGCTCGGTTGCCCAGCTGCGAGACAGTTTTTGCGATGACTATACATAAAAGTCAAGGCTCAGAATTTAGCGAAGTTTTGATAGTGCTACCAGAAGTAATCAACCCTATTCTGACAAAAGAGCTTATATATACAGGTATTACCAGAGCAAAGGAAATACTTAAAATTGTGACAAATAGAACTGTTTTTATAGAATCTATACTGCGTAGGGTTGAACGTTCCAGTGGTTTGGCAGAGAGGATTAAAAAAATAGCTTGAGAATATTATCTAAGAATTCTGTCTAAAAACTTAAGACGGGATACCTGACACAACTTAAATGCGCAGCCAGAAGGTGCAAGCTATTTTTCTAGTTTTATGAGGTTGGATGAATCTTAATCAAAACTACATAGATTGCTCTTCCTGCTCTGCTTCTCGCTTTGACATCTGGCGTTCTATTTCATCTACCCGCCGTTCCAAATTTTCTAATTTAGAACGTGTTTTAGCTAAAACACCTTTTTGTACTTCAAATTCTTCGCGGGTGACTAAGTCCATTTTTCCTAATGCACTTTGTATAATAGCGCGAACATTTTTTTCCATATCTTGTTTAAGATTATTAAGACCAGGAGGGACCGCATCACTTAAGCGTGTTGCAATATCTTCAATTGATTTCGGGTCAAACATTTTCATTCCTAAAATAAAGTAAGTAAAAAAGCTTAGCTTATTATGTTTATACTAAGCCTGAATTGGTAACAGATATATATTCTCGACAAATTTTTTCAATATCTGCCTGGCCTAAGGGTTGTTGCATTAATAAGCAATAATAATGCTCATTTTCTTCGCTAAAGGTAATACAATTTTTACATTGGCCAAAGCTTTTTGTTACATTAACGCTTTGTAATGCAACTAATGCTTCATACAGAGCAGCATTGATAGAGTCAAATTTCTTTTTTTCAATGGCTTCCTCTGCCTTAGTAAAGACATCAAAGGGAGGGTAGCAGCTCATGCCCAGTAGGTAAGACTTGTATGTGCACCATGCGCTTATCAACATCATCTGCTTTTTTTCAACTAGACCTTTTCTAACCAGTACCTGAAGTGTTTGTGAGACGGTACCTTTCGTTAATCCTAAGTAATCGGTAACGGCTTGGTGTATTACTAAAGCGGTGCAACTTGCTAAATAATCAAGTGTCTGCATATGTACAGGTTGTAGGCCTAAAGCAGAATATTTCTTGCGTTGTTTTGCTCTGAGTAAAGTACTGATGCGCTCAATCAATTTTAAAGTTGTTAAGTCTTGCATAAGGTTATTCTAACATTACTCAGAGCAGGTATAAACTAAACTCGCAGAAAGCCAGCAATTCTAAATATAAGAGTTATACTCCCCCTTAAAATCTATTATAGATTT
>CAYZUM010000362.1:0-2921 GCA_964481455.1 uncultured Methylomonas sp.
TCGCGCGCTATCGCATTATATTGGTTTTGGCCTGTGCCCTGCCGCCTATCAGGGATTAAAAATCATCACTTCGCTAAGCTCCGTTTCCCTGATTTTCAGCGTACGAAAGTAAATTACGATGGAATGGGGATTGAATCAGTTGTGCCATTATCACACGGGTTTTTTGTTTGCCTTTGCTTGTTTGGCAACAGGCGCATAGCAAGCTACGTAACTGTTGCTACGCAAGTAAAGGTGGACAAAAAAAGAAGTGAAAATTCACACTAATTTGATTCTCGTTCCATACTCCTGACTCACTTATAGACATTCAGGTATTTAATTTCCAAGCCTTGTTTTATAAGGTGCTGAAAATAAAGCTACTTATTTTTTAAAAATGGAAATTATTTATCTGAGAATCTATAGTTTCGGATTGTTGTTTAGGTTTATACGGGTTTTGTTGAATTTATTATCTGCAATAACAATTGTTTCATTATCTTGATATTTTAGATAGCTTACATACACAACATTGGCAACAGCATTAGCATCTGCAGTTACAACACAAGCCGTTGTCGCTTTATCAATCGCTGTTTTTACTTCTTCAGGTAGTATTGCCATCGTTTCCTCTTGTGTTTGAATTTGGCTCTTTTCGTACCCTGTTTAAATGTACTCGTAACCTGCAATAGCGAAAGATCTTGCACTCCTGATGAAGTGTTAACTGATAAATGAAGGATGCTTAATCTTAAATTAAGAAAATTATATTTTAATTCAATGTATTAGGGTTTTGTGTGTCCAAGAATCGAGATTTACCAGTAAATTTAAATAACATACCCTATTTCGTGTTGATACGTTATTTTCCTAGCTTCTCAGAACAAGTCAATCTTTAACGCAAATTATTTACGAGTGGGGCGTTTTAGAAGTTTGTCTTAATTTTTTCAGCTGGATAAGTTAATTGTGTGATTAAATATTGTTTAGACTCATTGCTGTAGAGCTGGCATATAAATTTTAAACACTCTACATTTTATGTTGTTATGGGTTTGTTAGGTAACACGCAATAAATAAACTACCCATATTGCGCAGGATTTTTGTTTGTCTTCCATTAGTAGAAATAGGCGCATAGCAGGCTACGTAACTATTTCTACAACGCAGAAGACGGACAAAAAAACAAGCAAGATGGGTGGGTTATTTATTGCGAGGTGCCTTAGGTCGTAAATATTTGTAAAGTGCTTCAGAAAATGAGAAGTTTTCTATCAAAAATAAATTATCAGTGACTTATCTCTATTTTTAAAACGGGTTTACAAAATACAAAATCAAAAAATACGCATAAGTACATGCATCTATTAGGTATGAGAATAAAATAACTCGTTTTTTTATTCGTCTTCTTTTTGTTGCGTAAAGAGTGACGTAGTTTGCGATGCACCTTAAATACGAACAAAACCCTGTGTCAAATGCACACTAGAGCATTTCAAAGCCTTAGCTTGCTGATTATCGTCTATAGCAACGCAGTGATTGGCAAAGACTAAGGAACGAGTACCAAATAACTTGAGCAATTTGCTTGTCTTTTTAACCTATCGGCAATGAATCCGAGCGACGTGGTTTCATCCCTTCTTTCCCTTTGCTAGCATGAGTAGAACCTAGTTTATTGTCCAACCAGACTATGGCTCCTGTTGGGCAGCGTTCAATAGGAATACGGTCTACATCAAAGTCCTGATATTTTTCATAATCAATTACGGCTAGATTATTTTTTATTTCTATTAACCCTGTTGGCGCATCGACCACGCATTTTTCACAAGCCGTACAGGCCACTTCACATTCTTGCTGCGCGGTATCGCCTTCATCCAGGCTTTTGCAGGCGACATATAACTTCTGGCTGACTGGCATGAGAGAAAATAAATCTTTAGGGCAGACTACAATACAATCATTACAAGCAGTACATTTATCTTCTATGACAATAGGTAAACCATGTTCATCCATATAGATGGCATCAAAATCACATACATCGGCGCAATCTGCCAGACCTAAACAACCCCAGCTACAACCCTTTCCACCACCAGAAACCACAGAAGCGGCCTGGCAGGATTTTAAACCTTCATATTTTGCGCGTGTGTAGGCAACATGGCTGCCGCCAGCGCAAGCTAAACGAGCAACGACTTTTTCATGATTGCTCATGCCGATACCCAGATAATCGGCGATTTCGGCATTTCCCTCGGGTGAATTCACCGTACATGCGGATGGGTTTTTCGATCCTGCAACCACCGCTTCGGCAAAGGGACGGCATCCAGGTGTGCCGCAAGCACCACACTGGGCTTGTGGTAGCATATCATCCACTTCTTCAATGCGCGGGTCTTCGTATACAAAAAGTTTTTTATTGGCAATGGCTAGAATGATGGCAAGCACAGCACCGAGAGCAATCATAAATACTGCGGCAGTGACTATCGTCGAAATCATGGTAGTAGGGTCAAGCCAAGTGGTGGTTGGACTCGTATTATATTCAGATTTTGTACCTTGTTACGAATTTTTTGAGGTATATATAATATGTTAAATATAACAACGCTTGTTTTGAAAAAAATTAGAAAATGTCTTCCAGATTTAGTTTTCATTCCGATCCCTGGATGAATTGTGTGTGTCAAATGACGAGAATTAAATGGCATTTTTAACAGGCGTGAGCTTTAGCTATTGCAGCATATGAAATAAGCTAAAGTTTTTTACTCCTGTCTGGTTTTATATCGAAAAGTAGTCAACCACTTTTTAGTAAAAATGAAAGGTGCCAATTAAAGAGTTAATGATTTTACAACGAATTGAACAAATACAAAATAGCTTTTATTGTAGGGTTGACTGATAATCAATAGCACTATAGGCTGTATCATATCATGAGAATGCCTTTACTAGTTCTATATTGCTCAGCAATTCTAAATATAAGAGTTATACTCCCCCCTTAAAATCTATTA
>CAYZUM010000363.1:0-2862 GCA_964481455.1 uncultured Methylomonas sp.
GAATGAAGGTGACAGGAGTCCCTGAATTTCACGAAGTAGCATGGCGCGCCTGTAAAAAAATAGGATTTACTTGAACAAGGCTGTCTTCTTTGCTTTTCAGGATGCTAATGACGGTATTTTTATCAATTTTTAGAACGCGGGCTGTCTCTCGAATACCACTGCTATTTATAGCCATTTCAACAACTTTTTCCTTAACTCCTGGAACGCATGCATTATAGCGATAGTCCAGCATAAAGGTGACCGTTGGGCAGGCACTATTTTTGCAACGATATCGCTGTATATTTTGAGCATTCTTGCCTGATTTCATGATATGACGACAGCGACAATTGGGACAAGCTACTTCTTGATAACATTTCATTTGAGTAAGTATGATATAAATTTTTCACTTTTCCAAATAATTAAGTGAAATAACAGATTTCACCCACCACCAATGATTGATCACATCAGTACCCCGGTTGACAGCTTGCGTACGGTACTATTAAGTGGCGACTGGATAACGTTAGATCTACCGGCGTTGAGTTTGAACAAATTTCCAGCAGCACAAATTATCAGTTTAGGGGGAGCTACAGAAGTCTCTATCTGGTCAATTGCCTATACAATAGACAAAGTATTACCCGAATGGAGTAGTATTCCCTATGGTCTCCCCTTAAGTAATCAAAGTTGCTATGTGCTCGATAGTCAATTAAACCTATGTCCACCTGATGTTGCGGGTGAGCTGTACCTTGGCGGTATTGGTGTTGCGCTTGAATACCACCAAAATCAACAGGCCAGTGAGCAGGCTTTTGTTTACATTGATAGTGTCGGCGAACGCCTGTACAAAACCGGTGATGCGGTCTGCTTATCCAGTAAAGGTTATTTTAGTATTCTGGGTCGTTTGGATAGTCGTCTTAAAATTGCAGGCCAGTTTGTTGATTTAAGTGAGATTGAACACGTACTTGAAAGCCTTGATACTATTTCACAATGTGCTGTTGTCGGCTGGAGAAATGAGGGCGCGAGTCAACAATTAGCCGCCTTTATGCAACACTCAGATAGACCTGTGAAAACCTCTGCTGCAGTCCCAGAAACACAGAAAACGCTGGCAAATCAGGTGCGTCAACGCTTGGAAGAAAAATTACCGCGTCATATGGTACCGTCAAAATTAGCATTTTTAAATACATTTCCATTAACGACTAACGGCAAGATTGACCGTTCAAGCCTGGAACATTATCAAGGCGAATTTATCAACTTTCAAACCGGGGGCAAACGGGGCAAACAGCCCGAATCGCCACTACAAAAAACCTTGGCAAACATCTGGCAAACACTATTGAAATGCGATGATATTTGCATGAATGATAATTTCTTTGAACTGGGTGGCGATTCGCTTATGGTGGTCGGTATGTTGAGCATGATTGAACAGCAGTTAAGTGTTGCCATGCGGATACAAACGGTTTTGCTTTATCAAACCATTGAACAGCTTAGGTAACTCGCAATAAATAAACTACCCATATTGCGCAGGATTTTTGTTCGTCTTCAAGGCGTAGAAATAGGCGCATAGCAGGCTACGTAACTATTTCTACAACGCAGAAGACGGACAAAAAAACAAGCAAGGTGGGTGGGTTATTTGTTGCGAGTTACCTTACCCCAGTCGTAACCGCTCTAATATCCAATCATGTCGAAACGGAACATAAACCTTCCATGCTGGATAGTTTATTAGAGGGCGAACTGCCCGAAATATTACAACAGGAAGTGTTTCTTGATGATTCGATCCGCAATCATGCCGTAGGGACTGAGTACAATACAGCCTGTGATCACCTGTTACTAACCGGCTCGACCGGTTATCTGGGTTCCCGGCTGTTATTAGAGATTTTAGAAACCACTCACGCCGACGTGTATTGTTTAGTGAGAAGCACTGCAAGCTATTCAGGCCTAGATAGAATACTGGCGCAAGTTGCCAAAATTAAAGCCATAACAGCAGAACAAGAAGCCAGAATCATTGCCATAGAAGGTGATTTGGCTAAACCGTTACTGGGCTTAACCCAGCAAGATTACCATCTGCTTGCCAAACAAATAGATCAAATTTTGCATTGCGGTGCACAGGTCAACTTTCTATTGCCTAGAAATAACCTAAAAGCGATCAATGTCAATGGTAGTATCGAATTACTGCGTTTAGCCAGCCTGCACAAAATCAAGCAGTTTAATTACATTTCTACCGTATCGGTCTTTCCAACCATCACTCGGAACTTAGAAAAAACGTTTTATGAACAGGACAGTATTGATCAACCTTTGGCGATTGTTGGCGGTTATCCGCAATCAAAATGGATAGCAGAAAAAGTCATCCAACTTGCCAAGGCAAGAGGTATACCCGTCAATATCTTTAGACCCGGTGTCATCTTTGGCGACACCCGCATTCAGGATTTACCTAAAGGGTAGTGGGTCAAACCTGTGGTTTTAATATTCTCCCTATTACGTTAACCCCTTATATCTCGGACTATTGCATAACTTGTCACTAAACAATAATCACAGGTTTGACCCACTACCACCTAAAGATGTACTGCTGGTTGATTTTTTCAAAGTGTGTAGTGATTTACAGGCCGTCCCTAATCTGGAAATACTGATTGATATTACGCCGGTGGATTATATTGCAGCCGCGATTGTGCAAATTTACCAGTCATCCAGCAACACCACTTATCATTTGACGAATCCACAAGCGATACCCTTTTCAGACTTTGTCGATTTACTGATAAAAAATGGCATTAAATTGCGTAAGGTCAGCCCCTCATCCTGGGTTAAATTACTGGATGAAATAGATAATACCCGAGCTTCCGAGGGTATTACTCGATGTTCCAGTTTTCAGCTATAACTGGGCTTGAAGGACCTCGTATT
>CAYZUM010000364.1:0-2861 GCA_964481455.1 uncultured Methylomonas sp.
GTTATACAATTTTAAACGTAAGAAATGGGGTGTATACCCCGCCTCGCGTGGATTCATTCGCATGATTCGTAGTGCCTAAACCTACAAAGAATAGTCATGTGACGGGAACCAGAAAAACTTCCAAAATTGAGCCTGATACTCAATTTATACAGTGCAGGGAGCTGTTTAATCTCAATTTAAAAAATAGTCAGTATAATAATAAGGAAAATGTTCACAAATAAATATTCTGTCCGTTAATATAAATATGACAAAAATCTCTCTTTTTATCATTTATCAGGAAACGTTATGTTCAAATTTATTGGAATGATTGTTGGCGCAGGTTTAATACTTTTAGCAGGGATTGCCTGGCTGGATGCAACACAGGCGAAAAAAGTTTCAGCACAAATCCACGAGGAGTTGGATGAAGCAATTGATCAGATTGCCGAACAAACGGCTATAACACCACAATCAGTCAGTGAGAACCTGACTGAAACTGTAAAGGAGGTCGTTGATCAAGTTATTGAGCAGACCCGTGGTGCACCGCAAACAATCGGTGAGCAATTGCCTGCAACAGAGCAGGAGGTAGTTGAGCAGGTCGTTAGTGAAGAAACGCTACCTTCAGAAGAGCCAGCGGTAGAAGAAGTCGGTTCACTCAATGCTGTGGGCGGCCAATGGCATATTTTCTGGAAACCATTCGATAGCAATAGATCAGCTGAAGGCTTTGCCCAGCGCTTAAGTCAGCAAACAGGGGTTGAAATAACAGTTATTTCTAATGAGTTACAGCAACATAGATTAACATTTTCCTATATTGATGAAGAAGATAAACAACGTATTTTACAACTTATTCAAGAAAAAACGGGACTAGAGGTGCAGTAATCATGAAAATATTAAAGATAGTGCTATGCTTACTTATCAGCCATACGGCAGTAGCAAAAATAACAGTTCCCGAGATCAATTATTCTCAGGCCTGGAATACTTTTTCGGTCAAGGACGGAGCCTCTGTCCCTAGGCAAAACTTTCCCTATCAGAGCTGTTTTGAAAAAACGGCAAAGCAGCATGAATTGCCGCTTAGTTTATTACTGGCGATGGCACGAGGAGAAAGTGACTTTAACCCCGAAGCACATTCTTCTGCAAATGCTTATGGACTGATGCAAATCGTCTGGCCAGGAACGGCTAAAGATCTGGGTATACACAGCTTGCAAGAATTAAAAAAGCCCTGTGTCAATATCGACGCAGGAGCACGATATATTAAAAAGCAGATCAAGCGCTTTGATGGTAGCATCCACCTTGCCTTAGCAGCTTATAACTATGGCCCTAAACGAATTTCTGATACTCGGGCTAATATCCCCAAAGGCGCTAACTGGTATAGTGGTTACATTTACCAGCATATGCAATATGTTTTGGGCAGCAAACGAAATGCCAGCCAGTTTGTCGCCCCCCTTAACTACAGAGATGAGCATAAATTAGACATTACAACCTTTAATAGTCCTTCTCGGGTAATTGCTTTTATAGCAGCAATCAGAGGGATAGCGCCTAGTGTTAGATTAGATACCTTTGATTATGGTATGGGGCGGTATCATGTGGTATTGCTATATGGTAGCCAGAAAGAATTGCAAGCCTCTAAAAAAGCCTTAGAAGAAGCGGGTTTTGCGCTTTGATTAGGTCATCGTACTCAATATCTACAAAGCTCGGCGGGGTATTTACTCGTTCTATCACGTTAATAGTCATTTATTCAATTTAAATGCAGTTTAGTGTTATAGAATTCTAAGTGTAAGAGGCGGGGTGAATGCCCCGCCTCCCACGGATATAGCCGAGTAATATTAAAACGGTGAAAGCATTTTCTACCGTAAAAAAGATATTCTTTATATTTGTTTGTTAGCTTTTATCTATTGACCTATTAAAAAATATCAAACGAATTTGAATTCATGCTTTCACAAGTTCTTCAGATAAGTTGCCAGCATTCTACGGATGAAATGCAGAAAATAGCATTTCTAAATCAATCGGTTTTGAGTCTCGGTGAGCGGTTAGAGCTTTTTGAAAAGTAATTCTTATGTGCGTACTCAAAATTTGGTAGTCCCTGAAAATCAATGAGTTATTCGAATAGGCACCAAAAATAAAAGTAGCCATATTAATGCCTCTTGAGTGAGTCCCATTGCCATTGCGGGTGTTCGATGATTTCATTGTTTTTTAAATCGTAAAGAGTTTTGATCTAGGCTGTCGAAGCCCCGTACCCTATGCGAAGGTTCCCTTTATATTCAATGATATATGATTTATTAAAGCGTAAAAAATCGAAAAAAACAAGATTTTTAAGCCCCTTTTTTTAACCCTTTAACCAACAATCAATAACTTAGCTAGAAATCGCGAATGTGAATTGTTCACCATTAATAACCAGAATGGCATTATATTTTCTCGGCTTGAGGATTTGAAATCATAGGAAATTATGTTATAAATAGGCTCCCGTTCTTCTCAAGATGTTCATAACATATGCTCCAACCATCAAAAGTATTAACAAGCCGCGAAGAGTGGAAAAGCAAAGCGGTCGAACGTGCAACTGATCTGCGTGAGTTCAGAAAAACAGAGAAGCGTCATTTGAAAAAAAATCGCCGTGCTGAAACGTCAACTTCATCAGTCGGAACAGGTTATTGAAGAAAAAAACAACATTATTTTCATCCATGAGCAAACCCTAAAAGCGCAACAAAATATCTCACCGCCAACAGCTCAAACCTCGACTGTTATTGATGTCAGAGAGGCCGAGCAGATACGTATTTTGTGTGTATTGTGTATTGTTGATTCTTGACGCGGTCGTTTCCTTCCGCAGCGTTCCTCGCACGCTGAAAATCAGGGAAACGGAGCTTAGCGAAGTGATGATTTTTAGTCCCTGA
>CAYZUM010000365.1:0-2853 GCA_964481455.1 uncultured Methylomonas sp.
CGAGGGAGGCAAGAATTGCATTACGAATAGCCGTCCAGCCATTTGAGGTAGCTATGACGAAGCGGTTTTGTGCGTAGTTGTTGTGCGGACGCAGGGCATTCAGGGCATCCCCCATCGCTGCGCAGGTGAGTGAATGAAGGTAACAGGAGCCCCTGAATTTCACGAAGTAGCATGGCGCGCCTGCTATGGATAAGCCGAAAGGCTTTATTTTACTGGGGTTAGCGGACGATTTCGGACTTACTCGGTTAACAAAGTGGCGGAGAGCAAGGGATTCGAACCCTTGATACGTTGCCGTATACACACTTTCCAAGCGTGCGCCTTCGGCCACTCGGCCAGCTCTCCACATAAGGCTGTTCAACGAGCGTTGAATAGCCATGTATCATAAAACAAGACTAACGTTATTGCAATCAATTAATCCACTAAAGCTTCAAGCTCATCCCAACGCTGATAAGCCTGCTCTAAATCTGTATCAATTTTTGCCAGCTCTTCTAATGTTACATCCACCTTCGTTTGTTCCTGTTTATAAAAACCAGCGTTGGCAATATTTTTATTGATTGTGGCTTTCTTGCCTTCTAGAGTGTCAATAATCAACGGCAAATCATCTAACTCTTTTTGCTCTTTATAACTTAGTTTTTTCTTTTTAACAGGCGCTGCTGATTGAGTAGAATTTTCTGGTTTGGCGGCTTTCTTTTCGGCTTTTTCTATTGCTAACTTTTGTTTTGCCTGAGCCTGAGTATAGTTCAGCCAATCAAAGTAACCACCGACAAATTCATCAATATTACCTTTACCATCAAAAGCTAACACACTGGTCACTACATTATCCAAAAAAACTCTATCATGACTCACGATTAATAAAGTTCCTTGATACTCTACCAAACGCTCTTCGAGCAATTCCAGAGTTTCCATATCTAAATCATTAGTAGGTTCATCCATAATGATTAGATTAGCGGTTTTGGTAAACAGCTTGGCCAGTAATAAGCGGTTCTTTTCACCGCCAGACAAGGTTTTGACCGGTGAGCGAGCACGAACTGGGGCAAACAGAAAATCACTTAAATATGACATCACATGTCGAGGTTCACCATTGATCAACACATGATCATTACCACCGGAAATAGAATCAGCAACAGTGAGTTCTGGATCTAGTACTTCACGTAATTGATCAAAGTAGGCAACTTGTAATTTTGTACCTTGATCAACAGTGCCTGAATGAGGCTCTAGGTCTTTTAGTAATAACTTTAAAAAAGTTGTTTTTCCCGCACCATTGGGGCCAATGAGACCTATCTTATCCCCACGCTGGATAACAGTAGAGAAGTCTTTAACAATGGGCTTATCTTGAAAAGCAAAGTTCACTCCTTTCATTGCTACTACTTTTTTACCAGAAGACTCGCCACTCGCCACCGTTAGTTTTGTCGTTCCCAGTACATCACGCCGCTGTGAACGTTCCTTACGTAGCTTTATTAATTCTCTAACACGACCTTCGTTACGTGTCCGGCGAGCCTTTATTCCCTGACGTATCCAGACTTCTTCTTCAGCTAATTTTTTATCAAATAAGGCATTTTGAGTGGCCTCTTCATCTAATGCGGCGGCTTTCTTGACTAAATAATCTTTATAATCTCCTGGCCATGAGATGAGTTGTCCACGATCTAGGTCAATAATTCGTGTGGCAAGTTTTTGTAAAAAAGAACGATCATGCGTGACAAAAAGAATAGCACCTTTAAAATTTACAAGCTGATCTTCTAGCCACAAGATACTATCCAGATCCAGGTGGTTTGTCGGTTCGTCTAGTAATAAGACTTCAGGTTCTATTACCAGTGCTTTGGCTAAGGAAACGCGACGTTTCCATCCTCCCGATAAACCTTGTACTTTTGTTTCAGCGGGCAAATTCAAACGACTTAAGACACTTTCCACGCGTTGCTGTATTTGCCAGCCATTATGCACATCCAGTTTGTGTTGTAAATCCCCCATTTCATTCATTGCGGCATCATTCATATCGGTCATATGTAGCGTTAGGTCATGATAGCGCTTAATCCATTCTCCGACTTCTCCTAAGCCACTTGCAACAACATCGTAAACTGTTTCATCATCGGGTAATTGAGGCATCTGCTCTAATACGGCGATACGTAATTCTGGCTTAAGCCAGACCTCTCCGTCATCGGCATGAATTTGTTTCATGGCAATCTTCATTAACGTTGATTTTCCCTCCCCATTCCTACCTAGCAAGCCAACTCTCTCTCCTTCATCTAACTGGAAGTCTGCCTGATTTAACAAAGAATGTGTGCCAAAGGCGATAGAGACTTTTTTTAAACGTAATAATGCCATGTTGTTCTATTTGATATATTCAAAAAACGTACCCTGTTTATCTTTACTGGTAAATTTTGACGACAAACGTAGGGACAATAACTTAGGAATCCTAAAAGAATAAACTTACCCGCTTAGGGGGTCAATGGTCACATCCCATTTAGGTAATAAACCTGATCGAACAATTCTATTTTCATAGGGCTTCATTTCCTTTTCGGTCAGCTTTACCCCATTTTCATAAACTTTTTGACAGTAATGGACAACCGGATTTATCCCTTTCCAGGTCATCGTTGTAGCCCACTCAATGGCCTTATCAACCGAATCCAAAATCTCTCCATTCCAATGCTCTTCCAGCCGGCTCCAACCTCTCTCAATCGCATTGTATTTACTGTGAGAGGGAGGGTAGTAAACCAGCCGAATCTTTAACGGGTATCGGTCTGAAAACTCGGTCATTCTTTTTATAAATTGAGTCCGTTTTCCTGCGCTATTTGGGCCATTGTCTAAATTTATGACCCGTTCATCAATACCCGGGTTGCCCCATAAATTCTCTACCCA
>CAYZUM010000366.1:0-2808 GCA_964481455.1 uncultured Methylomonas sp.
GCCCAGTTATAGTTGAAAACTGGAACATCGAGTATCAGGGACTAAAAATCATCACTTCGCTAAGCCCCGTTTCCCTGATTTTCAGCGTCTGAATTGCTGTCAGTTTTGCCTTTTCAGATATTCGTTGCATCATAGCCGAAGCATCTTTAGAACCAAGTTTTGATAGGGTTTTCCCAAAATATATAGCCGCTCCCCTGTAAATTCGGTGGTAACCGTTTTACTACGCTTGATGGATTTCTAGGAAACTTCAGTTATCAAAGTTCAGTGCGCTGTCAGAGTTTATCGAATATCTGCAAGCGTTAACTGAATTTGGTGTTAGAATAGGGTCAAAATTTAGAGCATTCTTTTGTTTCCCCTGCTTTCGCTTAGGAATGGGAATTGAATAAGTTGTGCAATTATGACGCAGTATTTTTGTTTGCCTTCAAGGCACGGTAACAGGTGCATAGCAGGCTACGTGACTGTTGCCGCAACGCAGAAGGCGAATAAAAAGACAAGTCAGAATGCACACGCTATTTGATTCCCATTCCTTAATGTGCCTGCTGTCATTTTCAAGCTGGTCGACCCCTTGATGTTCCTTTTAGTCATGTTCGTCATATTATAAAGCACTAGGGATATAGATTCTTCTAGGCAAAATAGGAGAAACAACATACTATGGAACATCCCAAATCATTCTGGTTCTGGGCAAAAATCTAAATTTTAGGAATAACATGAAAGAAATTACAGTTGATAGCAACCCAAGCGAAGCACTTTTAAAAGAAATGGGTGTTGCTTACTGGCCAACATGGGAAAAAGAAGTATCTGTATTCCCATGGGAATTTGTTACGACAGAAACAGCACTGATTTTAGACGGTGAATGTGAAATGACACCTGAAGATGGCGGCGCTTCAATTACTTTCAAAGCTGGTGACTTAGTGGTATTTCCATTAGGCTATAAAGGTACTTGGGAAGTGAAAAAATCACTTAAAAAGTGCTATAAGCACAGCGGAGGAAAAATTGTTAAATGTATTTTTAACCGTTTGAGCATATTGTCAAATTTCACTAAATCAATGATGAAATGAAGTCTACTTCCATTATTCCCACAATAACTGTTTCTGATATTTTAGCAAGTTCGTATTCTGAAGACGAGTAAATGTCCCCTTCTTTATTACCCAGTGCTATGTCTACAACATCAGGCTTATCATCATGGATAAGGAAATGTTATTTGTTCAAGTAATGGACATTAGGTTGTAGTATATTCATGTTTATGAATGAAATAATTCCAACAATTGCTTGTAGCTGAAGCAGGCGTTATGTGCACAATAAAATCAAAAATTTGTTTTTGTAATGGTGATAGCGAAAACAGAATTATATTTTTCACTATAAAGTAAAGAGTACAATATGAGTAAGGGTACAGTAAAGTGGTTTAATGCAGATAAAGGCTTCGGTTTTATTACGCCAGAAGATGGTGGTAAAGATCTGTTTGTTCATCATTCAGAAATTCAAGCGGGCGGCGAATATGCAACACTGAATGATGGTCAGGAAGTTGAGTATGAAGTGGGTCAAGGTCAGAAAGGCCCATGTGCAAACAAAGTTCAGGCTTTGTAAACTGACAGCACATAACAAAAAGCTTGTGCTGAAAACCATGAGTTACGACCTTGATAACAGGTCTCCACTTAGGTTTTCAGTATAGCTTGGCGTTACAAGTTGTCTTTACTCTTGGGCGCAAACACATGGCAAAACAACAAATCATTCTTCCCAGGATCTTCCACTTTTTGCCAGCATGGCAACAGACGCAATGGGTTCCCAACTTCCAGCTGGGTAGTCTTTAGATTCTTCGTTGGTGGCTTCCCAAGCATTCTGGATGGAGTGGATCCAAGCCTAGGCTTGTTCATTCTTCCCGACTAATAAACAGAGTGGGGTTGCCCCGCATGGCTTCCAGTACTAATTTTTCATAACCTCCAAAAAAACGACTATTTTTAAAGGTTTCTGAAAAGCTCAAATCAAGTTTGGTTTTTTGCAGTTTGATATTTTCATCAATACCGGGAATTTTATTTAGTACCTGAATTTCAATGCCTTCATTCGGCTGTAAGTGAATGATGAGCTTGTTTGCGGGTAGGTTTTTAAAGCTTTGAGTAAAAATGTTATATGGTAATTGTTTGAAGTTGATGACGATTTCCGTGCGCTTATGCATGATGCATTTACCCGTGCACAAATAGAAAGGTACGCCCGCCCTGCGCCAGTTATACCCCATTCAGTTAGAAACTCGTAATTTTTTGATTTTCAAAAACTCTGGACATTTAATATTGTAATTTCCTATCATTATCTGGAACTGCTGTTCAGATTTTTGAAGAAAAATAGAGTTATATTGAAATTACGAATTTCAATATAGTCGGGGTTTATCAATATCTACCTGTAAGGCGACAAAACTTTCAGTAGAGCTGCTGGTGTTGGCTCTTCTTCTTCGAGGTACCTTGGAACTTCTAGTCCTTTTTGGAGGCTTTTTGTATATTGACCGCGTACTGTTTTTTCATGCACATTTTCAGTTGTAATAGAGCGGAGTGCTTCTAATACTTTGATTTTTTCATTGTGAATGCTTTGCGCTTCTAAGTTAACAGGCGGTTCCATCGCAACAAAGGTTAAAATTTGTAACAAGTGGTTTTGCTCCATATCGCGCAATTGACCTGTCTGGTCGAAATATTCCCAGCGTCCTTCAATACCGACTTCTTCAGCGACTGTAATTTGTACCGAATCTATCGTATTATGATCCCAGTTAGTGCAGCAATTCTAAATATAAGAGTTATACTCCCCCTTAAAATCTATTATAGATTT
>CAYZUM010000367.1:0-2783 GCA_964481455.1 uncultured Methylomonas sp.
CATAAGCAATGACGGTATTAGTTGCATGATCAACAGCATGCCATAACCAGCGCTGGTTCGACTTTTTACCTACAAATATCCCTTGCTCATCTATCTCAGCTTCTTCGCAAACAAGCTACAGCCGGGCGTCTAAAGGTGTTTCTGCTTGTTGAGATAGAAAAATAGGATTGACCTGTACAAGGCTTTCTTCTTTGCTTTTCAGAGTGCTGATGACGGTATTTTTATTAATGTTTAGAACCCGTGCTGTGTCTCGAATACCACTGCTATTAATCGCCATTTCGACGACTTTCTCTTTGATACCAGGCACACAGGCATTATAGCGATAATCCAGCATAAATGTTTGAGTTGGACAGGCACTATTTTTGCAACGATATCGCTGTATATCTTGGGCATTCTTACCTGATTTCAGGAGAGTGCTACAGCGACAATTTGGGCAACTTACTTCTTGATAACATTTCATCCGAGGAATTATGATGTAAACTGTTTACTTCTCCTAATTATTTAAGTGCAATCACAGATTTAACCCACCACCAAAATTAGGTATTGACACGGTTAGGTAACCCGCAATAAATAATGTCCCCAAATTGGATTAACTTTGATGACTTAATGCAAACATAAATTACTTGGATTGGTATACTTAAAATTACGTTTGAGAAACAAGTA
The DNA here is from genome assembly GCA_964481455.1 of uncultured Methylomonas sp. Classification (GTDB taxonomy): domain Bacteria; phylum Pseudomonadota; class Gammaproteobacteria; order Methylococcales; family Methylomonadaceae; genus Methyloprofundus. The sequence goes on from CAYZUM010000367.1 coordinate 664, forward strand.
AAGCATTTCTAAGTTTGCCTGTATTCTATACATTTTATTATTCCTCTACCGAAATTCTAAACATAATGAGCGACACTTTGCCAAAGCACTTTATTGCAACCATTAAAGATGCATAAAAAAAATTAGCAGGGCCTAAGAGAAGGGAATTTCAAGGGAAAGTGGCAATTGACTACTTAGATTCAAAGTCAAGATTAGCAGAACGGACTTTCGGTTGGAATAGAAATACAGTTGAATTAGGCTTGCATGAGTTACGTACAGGAGTTGTTTGTATAGGCAATTTTAAAGTGCGAGGTAACAAGAAAACAGAAGAAAAAAACCACAATTGGAAATTGACATTTGTCACTTGGCCGAACCGGAAAGTCAGATAGACCCTAAGTTTCAAAGCGACTTTAAATATACACGTCTCACAGCAAGAGCAATGCGGGAAGCCTTGATAACGAAGAAAGGGTGGCACGATAAAAACCTGCCTTCTGAAAAGACAATTGGAAATATAATGAATCGTGTGGACTATCGCCTACGCCGAGTACAAAAGGCCAAACCCATCAAAAAAATTAAAGAAACGGATGCTATCTTTAATAACCTTCACAAAGTCAATAAAGAATCGGACGAACGTGAAGACTCATTACGAATTTCAATTGATACCAAAGCTAAGGTAACTTGCAATAAATAAACTACCCATATTGCGCAGGATTTTTGTTCGTCTTCAAGGCGTAGAAATAGGCGAATAGCAGGCTACGTAACTATTTCTACAACGCAGAAGACGGGCAAAAAACTGCCCAATATTGGACGTTTATTTATTTCCAGATCCCTAAGCGTCTACAATTTCAAAGTCATGGCTCATTTCTACTGATTTTTCTAGCATGATAGACGCTGAGCAGTATTTTTCAGCAGAAAGTTTAATCGCACGGGCAACAATAGCTTCTTTTAAACCAGTTCCGGTCACAATAAAATGTACATGAATTTTAGTAAAGACTTTAGGAATGGTATCCGCTCTTTCCGCTGAAATCTCGGCAACACAATTTGTTATATTTTGCCGCCCTTTTTGCAAAATTTGCAGTACATCTATCGAACTACAGCCTCCCATCCCTAATAGCAGCATTTCCATAGGACGAATTCCCATATTTTTCCCGCCTATTTCCGGCGGCCCATCCAGTACCACCGCATGACCGCTTTCTGATTCACCCACAAACATCATCCCGTCTACCCATTTAACGCGTACTTCCATTAAACACCACCTTCTAATTGATTAAATATGCAGATTAGCATACATTGGTTACTCTGTTATACAAACCTGAAAAACAAATCATGTTAATAAATTCCTTATCTGCTTTTTTTGCCTTTACTACCTTAATTAGCCCAGTGGAGGTCAGTATCATCCTTGGGGTAACGGCTTACACAGTTTTCCTGTTAACTCCGAAACAATACACGAATGATATTAACACCTGGGAAGGGGTGAAAAATAGCCCTCATGATAGTTTTGATATTTATATGTATTTACAGTCTACCTGGCTAGGAAGGCAATCACTATTACTCACTTTTGTGCCCTTTTTTCTCATCATTAATAGTGCCTTAATGTATGCTGATTACCGTGTTGACACGGGAACATACACCATTGCTAGCTGGCTAACCATACTGGTTATTCTCGCGCTTCCTACCTTTTGGTGGACAATTTCTGTATGGCGCTGTTCTGCCAGCGCAAATCGCCTATGGGCAATCCTGGCGCGTTTTTTTACCATAGCAGTCTATTATGAATGCATTCTGCGCATCATTATTGCTTATTATTACCCGCAGATCTGGTTTAATTGTCGGCAATTAATTATGGAACTAGGGGATTGTATTTAACGATTACAAAGGCGGGGGCGTAGAGCAAGAGATAACTCTTTGTTCCTTTTTATACTGCGCGCAGTCACGGGTACGGTTGTATAGGGGAGGGCAATACAAAATAGTAACACTTAATGAGCGAGACATTCATCCCACTGCTGACGTGTAAAACTCTGATCAATGTAGATACTCTCTTAAAACGCAAGTGTTAAATTGGAAAATATCAACCAAATTTAAAATATAACCTACATTCCGCACCCCAAATTAACCACCTCCTGAATATAATTTCTCATATTTTT
>CAYZUM010000368.1:0-2746 GCA_964481455.1 uncultured Methylomonas sp.
CGCGACGGCTCTTGCAAACGATTACCCAATAGTAACCTGTAATGGTAAAGACTTTAATAAAATTCCTGGGCTTAGAGTTTTGGTGCCCTGATATTTTATTAGATGGTCAATGAGATTGATCTCCTATATGCTAAGCAATCCTGCACTAAATATAGACTAAAGGATTCATCATTACTCCTATGAGAACCTATGGACCACAATTTAAAGATAATTCAAAAGATGAAAGGCTTGAGAGTTCCGTAGCATTCTGGGACTTGGTTGCTAATGCAACGCCGACCGCTAAAAAAGAAACCAAGGACGTAAATAAGAAATATGTTACTGGGAAAATATACACGAATCAAAAGTTGACGTATATTAAACAGAAAAAAGTAATTAAATTGGCCGAAAACATATTGTTTGAGGACATGAATTTTGCACACACAACTATCCATAAGATAACATTCCGAGACTGTATATTTAGGCGCTGTCAATTCAATCATACAATAATGGAGTACATGTATTTACACGATTGTAAGTTTATTGACTGCAACTTTTATAAGGCGAAAGTAAAGGAAACTTATGTTGATCCTAAATCATTTAGTAAGAGCTTCGATCCGACATCTGAAACTAACATGGGTACGCATTGGTTCCAGCAATTGATGAAAAATTTTAAGAATATGGATCAACCCGAATTTTTACGGCAAGCAGATTTTCTGTTTATGAGGTGGAAACGGCGTGAGCTTTGGTACAAAGTACATACAAGTGAAAATATATGGGTTATTGGGCTTTATCTATCTAAAATTTTTAAGGGTTTTTTATATCAATGGACATTGGGTTATGGAATTAAGTTGAGGCATTTTGCTATATCGTCATTGGTTATATTTCTTTTTTTCTGGGTAATAAATACGCTCAACTGGCAGGAATTCGGACTCCAGGAAGTTTGTCAACCCTGTCAGATCAAACCGTGGTTAAACTCATTGTACTATACGACTGTCTCCCTCTCTAATTTAGGTTACGGTGATATTACCCCAACAACGTTGACTGGTCGCATGTGGGCATCAGGACAAGCCATTGTCGGCGCTATAATGTTTGCGATCATGGCATCGATCATTTTCAAGAAGCTTTCGAGGTAACTGCATGACTTCAATTTGTATATATGGATCAGTAGCGAGACGTAATCAGGATGCCCTGAGTGATAAAGATGCTCTTATCATTTTTGATAACAGTGATGAATGTCGAATCCAAATTAATAACTGGAAATCTCGGGGATGGTCTGTTGCTACATATACTGAAAGCCGACTGAAAAAAATGGCCGGAGCAGGTAGCTTGTTCGTTCAGCATCTGAAGCAAGAAGGTCTAATAGTATCTGATAATAACCACGTGTTGGAGAACATACTTAATGGCTACACACCTAAGCCTGATTATTCTGATGATATGGCTCTGTCAGCGCAAGCATTACGACTGTTGGAACATGTACCTGACGGTTTATTATTACAATACTGGTCAGCAGATTTGTTGCATATATTAATTCGCAATTTGAGCCTTTTGCGACTTGCAAATGCAGGTATTTACGAATTTTCCTTAGCTACGATTGCCAAGCAACTGAAAGCAATAAAAGTCATAAGTACAGATGATTTGTGGGTATTCGCTGAACTTCGTAAGGCCAAAACATTTTATAGGTCACGCAAACTACCCTTGCTTCCCATACCGCATGTGATTGAGGCAGCATTGCGCGTCATTGAAAAAATATGCGGTGTGGTACTCCAGAGAACTAATGGTATTTCATTTTCCTATGTTGCTTGCGAACAGTCATATTTTACAATTCGCGAGATAGAAAAATATTTGCTGATCTTGAACCCTGCTTACTGGATAGATGGAGCCCGTAGTTCTGAGGAAATGAAGCTGTGGAAGATTATTACAGATCCCCGCGCCTATAGCTGGGTTATCAAATGTAAAAAAGATGAACTGGTTGAAATGTTGCGACAGATTGAAGTATTATCTGTTTATTCTGGCCGAACACTACATAGAATTGATATTCCTTCAACTTTAGTTAGTACCATCTCATCAAAATTGTGCTGATATAGTAGTGTTGTTTTCTGGACGATACTAACTAATTGCTTTAAATCTTTTTCGCGACTAGCCAATGCCTTTCTAACAACTTGAATCGCTTGTCTTTATAAGCTCTCAACTCCATAATTGATTTTATAATACATTCGTTTTTTAATCGAGTTGCTTGATATTGACGATGAATACCTGCCGTTTTGACAGTCAAAACCAAGTAGAAAAAGTAAATACTGAGAGAATGATGCGATGAGCGTACGCTCTAGATAACTTGCTTTTTCTAGCTTGCTTACCGCAAGCTTTTTTATCTTTTCTTTCTTAGCACGGCGTAAGATATTGGTGTCAAATAAAGCTTTCACCATTCGTCTCGCATATTATTTTGATAGTCTAAACCATCAATTGATTGATATTTGTCATGCTTTAATAAGTCAAAAATGTCTTCTGTAGGTTGCTCCTCTCTGGCAATAAATTGAGCGATAGCCTCTCTGATTAAGTGAGATCGCGAGACACCTTTTTGTTGACTAAGTCTATCTAGCTTAAATATATCTTGATCAACAATATTTATGAGTATTTTCATAGAGCTTTCACTTTGACGTATATTGCATATACCGTTTTATCTGAATGTCAAACTTTGCATCGTACCAAAAGTCATTCCCCTACCCTACTTCAATAACAACAATGGCGCAGGCTTAGTCACTCGATTAAC
>CAYZUM010000369.1:0-2710 GCA_964481455.1 uncultured Methylomonas sp.
TTTAATGCGGAATAAAAAAGATCTTTAGTTATAGTGGCCGAAGTTAGAACTAACCCCCATTTTTTTCATTCCTCATCCTAGTCTCTCAGCGAAGTCATGATGACCTGGATAACATTTTGTCGAGAAAAATTCACGTTAGTTTCACTCAATGAGCGATTGTTAATTGTAGGGGATGGCATCAAGGTTTCCAAAGAAAGCCAGTGCCAGCCTGGGCTTAAATTCCTACACAGCCCTTCGCAAAATCAATCAAAACCTCAGAGATTTAAAGGCCATCACTTTGGCTGTACTGCTTTTGTCGCTGAAAAACATGATAAATTCAGGCCTATTTTACAAACGGCACAAATACATGAAGGTGTTGATGACCTGCATGACCCGCAAAGTGATGATTTATATTGGGGCAATAAAAGCTTCTTTTTACGCTTTGTTTGAGGAATTGACGAAGGTAGAAAATTTATATTAATGTCGTCTGATTTACGTTTGACATCCCTTGAAATTCTCAAGTTTTATGGGCTACGTTTTCAGATTGAATTTGGCTTTCGAGTACTAAGGCAACTCGCAATAAATAACCTGCCCCTATCTTGCTTGTCTTTTTGTCCGTCTTCTGCGTTGCAGAAATAGTTACGTAGCCTGCTATGAGCCTATTTCTACGCCTTGAAGGCGAACAAAAACGGTTCTTTTCCCTTTGGCGTGGTCAATAAAAATAATATAAAACAATGTATTATATCGTATTTTCTTGATCATATTTTTTAAAAAATAACCATTAATTTTGCTATTATCACCAAGATTACCGATAAATTTCATGAGAAACTCAACAGTACCGGCATTGCTGTGATTTTTTTTGCGACGAAAACCTGTTACAACTGACGTTAGAAACTTATTTTAATCACTTGTAGTAAGTTGATTATTAATGAATTATACCTTCACGCCAAAAGGAAAAGAACCACAAAAACCCTGCGCAATATGGGTAGTTTATTTATTGCGTGTTACCTAAGGAACGTGCACGAAATAACTTCGACAACTGGCTTGTCTTTTTGTCCGTCTTCGGTGTTGTGGCAACAGTTACGTAGCCAGCTATGCGCCTGTTGCCACGCCTTGAAGACAAACAAAAATCCTGTGCCAGTTGCCGAACTTATTCCGTGCACGTTCCTAATTAACTAATATTACACAATCACATACTCTCCCCTAGCTTTTGTCATCAATAATGCGCAAGATAATTACTTGTTAACGAATTAATCAATTGTATTTACTCATCGTAGCCAGCAGCATTCACAAACACTATAGATCTTCAATTTCCTGTCTTGTTAACCCTGTGGATAAGACAATTATATCAATGGCTATGTTTTGTTTCTTTAACGTAATCGCCACCTCAATTTTTCCCTCAATTTTTCCCTCAATTTTACCTTTTAATTTCCCCTCTAACTTTCCTTCCTCAAAAGAAGAATCCATCACATTTTTGACTTCCCAGTACTCAAGCAGACTTTTTTGGTATGCTTCAAATTGCGTGGGCCTTAAATGCGAAATCTCTGCAATTTCAAATCCCTTTTGGAATATAGGCTCATTTAATATCGAAGGGATATGATCAAAGGTTTCCAGGTTTTTTAAAAAATAGACCCATTTGTCAAAATGGCTCTCCAACTCATCTTCCTGCTTGTTACAAAAGGAATAGGGTCAGGTCTTTCGTTGCCACATTTAGAGAAAAAAGAGGGTAGACTCAATTGGTTTATCTCAATCTTCACCCTCTGCTTCTAACATCAACTTAATTTCTTCTCTTGTTCGCTCTGTTATATCAACAATTATTTCAATTGCTATTCCTTGCTTTGCCATGTTAAGTATCATTAGTTCGGTTGCTTCAACTTTTCCTTCTGTCTTTCCTTTCTTATTTCCTTTGTAATACCCATCCCCATAAGAAGAAGATTCAAACATTCTGGCTTGATAGTTTTCTTTTCATTTTATCTTGCATCTCATTCTCTGATACCACAAATACCATTAAGGTAGGAAAAATTCTCGCTTTCCTCCAGGCCAAAAAAGAAGAAGGTAGTAATCAAGGGGGCACAATCAATGTCATTAGGTTAAGGATTTTTCTATTTTCATAACCGCTGGAAAACATAGGCAAAAACATAAGGGTCAGGTCTTTCATTGCCACATTTAAAGAAATAAGCAGGCGCGCCATGCTACCTCACGAAATTCAGGGACTCCTGTCGCCTTCATTCATTCACCTACGCAGAGAATGGGAGATGCCCTGAACGCCCTGCATCCGCAACGACTACGCACAAAGCCGCTTCGTCATAGCTACCTCAATTGGCTGGACGGCTATTCGTAATGCAATTCTTGCCTCCTCCCTCGCGCGCTATCGCGCACTTCGGATTGTGGCGAATTGCCCTGTCGCCTATCAGGGACTAAAAATCATCACTTCGCTAAGCTCCGTTTCCCTGATTTTCAGCGTTCGTAGCCAGCTATGCGCCTATTTCTACGTCTTGAAGACAAACAAAAATCCTGCGCAATATGGGTAGTTTATTTATTGCGCCTTACCTAAGAACGAGAAGTTAATAATATACCAATATTGGCACCTCACTCAATGAGGGCCACTCGAAGGGGAGTCTGCTTTAGCCTACCTATGTAGCCAGTGATTATATGGGTAAGCTAAAAAAAACCTACTCCTCGATGTTCCAGTTTCCAGCTATATCTGGGCTTGAAGGCACCTAGATTTTGT
>CAYZUM010000370.1:0-2708 GCA_964481455.1 uncultured Methylomonas sp.
GTGAATGAAGGTGACAGGAGTCCCTGAATTTCACGAAGTAGCATGGCGCGCCTGCGACAAACGCGCACAGTATCCTGAATCATCACAGTGGGAAACCGAGACCGGAAGTGCCTGGCTAAGATTAATGTTTTTTTCTACTTTATATCAGTTCGGTTTGAAGTCAGGAATCGGAGTCGATAGCCTGTCAGAGTTTTTTACCTTGGTTCGAATGGATATTCACATCGGCGTATCCGCACACAGCTGAATGAGATGGAACGATTACTGCCGGAGTTTCAAGCCGAATGTGAAAAACAAATCAGCCCTCAATCTCGCGAGGTTGTTGCGGGGGTGGATGAAAATTTTTTGGTCAATTTATCATTCTGGTGCTCATGGACTGACGTTCGGGCTACCTATTATTGGAAGATATAACCGAAGACAGGTGTTACGCTACATGGCATAAAAAAGGGTGGTGTCGTCTATTCGCTGTTAATGGAAGTTACTACCAAGAAATACTCGTTAACGTAATAATTATTTTTTGATTAAACAATGAGTTATATATATTTATGCACAGTCAATAGAACACACCACCAAAACATCCGGTAGACGAAATTTAGTTTTAAAACGGAAGTCAAAACTAATATCTTCAATGGCATCATTATCAATTTTGATGCTATAACTCGATGTTCCAGTTTTCAACTATAACTGGGCTTGAAGGCACCTAGATTTTGTTGCAATAAAAGTTAATCAATTGATTTTAAAGGTAATCTTAATTTTACCGAAATAAAAAAAAGATAATAAAATCAACATGCTACAAAAACTGGAACATCGAGTATAAAGAATTTCCGGGTCAAAGGGAAAGCGTGTCGGCCCATTGGAGGGTTCTAATAAGGGATCAACATTCATAATCAGGGTAACTTTCCCTGGGTTGTCATCACTCACGAAAGCATAGACATCGGTGATATCGACTTTATGATCAAACGGGGTAAGAGGGGCTTCGCGGTAATTAGCAGCATAAACGGGATTGCCAAGGATTATTACCATGCCTAAGGCTGGTAATAGGTAACTTTCAATTTTCATGATGATTTCCTCGTAGAGTATATTTCAGTAAGTTGTTTCTTACTGAATGATAATTACGAGCAGAAATGAAAAATAGATGCAAAAAAATTTAAATCTCTCTTTGGGTTTTATTCCCCGCCCCTTGGGGCGAAAAATATATGAGCATTCCGGTTGAATACCCCGCTTTCGAGTGAAATGAGAAAGTCGAGCGTTCAGCGAGAGGGTAGTCCCTGCAAAACAGTGCGGGTTATTTAATTCAATGACTTACTAAAAATAGCTTATAAAAAATCACTATTTATCGGTTACCAGCTTACTAATATTCAATGACTTAGAATAGAGGGTCTTCGAAATTTTTCCACCTGCACTGCTTTGTAGGGACTGCCGTCGAGAGGGTTTGCCCCGGGGATTTTTATTATTTTCGTTAAAGCACTGTGAAGCTAATATTTTTGTTCTTGAACCTTAAGCGGGACGGGGTATTTACCCCATCTCTAACGTTAATAATTTGCTGCAGACTGGCATGTTGCCATGCAGAAAACTTTGATTGTGACTTCATCAGTAAGTGGTTTTATTTCGATTAATCTTTACATTCAGGTGGGAGAGGTGCTTCAGGAATATTGCCAAATAGGCTCCAGCTACTTGATTCGGTCATTTCGAATGTATAAGGCGTTTTACTTGCCTTTATGTAAGCGGGGGAGGTTGAGTGGCTACTAACACTGAAATCATCGTCAACAGATTCGCATACAATATCAACCTGAATCGGCCCTGGCTTAATGTTCGTGAAATGTTTCTTACCGATGATCTTACCGCAAATGGTATTTTGTGATGTGATAGCCATCTGGTTAGCTAATTTGTCCTTACCTGGATCTCCGTAGAAATAAAGACCAGATTTTTTTTCAGTAAAGGTCAAGCGGCGTGTACTGCATTCAGTCATTAAAATAGCCGGGCCGGCCTTGGCCTCCCCCATAAGGGGGTTGGTTTTCGTCCAGTATATGATGGCCTTGCGCTCATGATATGCAGAGCTTAATGCATCAATTTCGCCTTTATATAAACTATTAGTACATCCTGGCATGACGAGTAAGCCAATAAATATTCCAATAGTGTGATTCTGTCTGTGCATAGTCAATATTCCTTAATGGGTCACTAAATCTACCAGGCCATCCCCCACCATTGGATTATCCCAATAAGCAACGTGAGCTGACAGCCAAATTTTTCCTGTATCTACCGCAATATCCCTAATAATCCAGCCTTGTTCAGTTGAACCATCAAGGTAATTCTCTGCTATTTCAAAACTGTTTAGCGTCTGGCCTAAAATTTTACCGGAAACAACGGGGTCATTTCGGTCCCAGTAATTTAGCCAGCGAAACCATTTTGTTCCCACATCTAATGCTGCAACTCCCAGACGATTTCTAGCAAGCATTGACAAGCCAATAGGTGAGCCGATAGTCACTAGCCCTTGAACAGGCCAGTTACGGCGAGAATTTCTATTAAAAAATTGTGGATCGTGCATTAATTCATTAGAGAACATCAAATGCATAAATCGTCCCAAGGCTATGAGCTAATATATAACAAGGATTCCCTTGTTCAAATATTTCCAGTATTTTTTTCCTTGAAGCCATGACGGGTGGTGGGTCAAATCTGTTATTAGGCATGAATGTCTCGTCCAAATTCGACTT
>CAYZUM010000371.1:0-2700 GCA_964481455.1 uncultured Methylomonas sp.
ATTTGATATTTTACTAGATAGTAATGATTCTCAATACACATTTATAATTGCTGAGTATGATGGGAGAGAGGATACCAAGATTCACCCAACATTATCAGTTCATTTTAACGTTATTTGCCTAGTTTGCAGGGCGCTTTTTTTTCGGCCAATTAACAATATCCTTACCCTCTTCAGCCCATTTTTTTCAAATTTCCTCAGTTTGTAATCAGTGAAATCACTGAAGTGACCTACAAATTTCTGTCTACTTCCCATCACCAACGCATTTTCATTAAGCCAATGTTTTCGGGCGCGTTGGTAATAATGATAAGCCACATCCTGAAATAAAGCATTCAAATCAAACTTATCTAAATCCCTATTTGCCCAATCAAGCCCCGCTGGGTCTGTATTCACCTTTTCAAGTGCGGTTTCAATCGCTGTCGGTGTTGTACCTTTTTCCTTCTGGTGATTCGCTATACCCGTGGGTATCTCAGACTTTTTTTTCGGAGAAGGAAACCTAACAAACACCTCTTTAAGAAAATCAGCATCAATAATAGGCTCTTCTATTGCTATATCTGGATTAGCGACACAACCCCGTATAGACCCAAAGGCTATTTTCACCGTATTTTCCAGCTCACGAATATTCCCCGCCCATACAAATGTTTTTAAAAATGGAAAAGCATTATCACTGAAACAAACTTTGTTAGAATCATCTAGCCGTGACTCATTATTGAGAACACCAATAAAATACTGACATAAGGCATCGACATCCTCCAGTCTATCGCGCAATGCTGGAAGGGGTATCATCACGTTATTTAAACGGTAAAAAAGGTCTTCCCTAAACCAGCCATCATCCACTCCCCGCTCCAAAGATTTATGGCTTGCAACAACAATCCGGAAATCTGCCAGGGGTAGCTCTGTTGTTGCTCCTACGGGTAAGATAGTGCGTTCTTGAATAACACGTAATAATTTTGTTTGTAGATCAAGTGGCATGTCACCAATTTCATCTAAAAATACCGTCCCTCCTTTTTTAACACTTTGGAACAGTCCTTTTTTTTCATTGCCAGCGCCTGTAAAAGCCCCTTTGGTATGTCCAAATAACTGGCTCTCCAAAGCGCCTTCCGCTAGCGACTTACAGTTAATAACCTTAAAATTACTTTGGCCACCGCTCGAACAAGCTTCCTGATGTATTAACTGAGCAAAAGCCTCCTTCCCAGTCCCCGTTTCTCCGTAGATAACGACGGATTGACTCAAGTCCTGCTTAGCGGCATAAGAAGCCATTCCAATCGCTTCTTTTAATTGCTTATTATGACCAATAATTTGATGCTCTTTAACCTCCTTACTCAGGTCTAAAAACAGTTTGCCAATGAAGTCTTCAGTGTTTGCTTTAGTCACCAGACTGTGGGATAACTCTACCCAGTGCGGAACCTCCTCAATCCCTTCCTTCCTGGAAGCATCAACCAATCGTGCTTTATATTGCACAGTATGTGCCAATAAAGTCCAGCATAAATGCATCGCCGGAGTGCCGCTACTGAGTAAAAAAGTACGCGGCTCATTATTCGGCGTGTGATCTTCAATCAAATGACGCATAAGCTCATAAATAGCCGCTCTATCCATAGCCTTGACTGGGTGGTTCTCAAAAACAAACTCTGGTTTTAATTCAACCTTATTCAGACAAAAATTCATCAGCTTTTCTTCAAAATCCTTATCATCTTTCTTATCAGAAAAAATAATCACTTTTGAGTAGCTAAAATCACCTTGATTCAATAATGCCCTAGCAATCGAGCCTATATTATTACCTTCATAGTTATCATCAGCTCCCTTTCTATCCGATCCACCTATACAACTAAATAAAACACTATTAATTTTTCCCATCGTTAGCAAGTTTTTTCCCATCATCACAAATAATTTTCTTTAACTCGATGTTCCAGTTTTTGTAGCATGTTGATTTTATTATCTTTTTTTTATTTCGGTAAAATTAAGATTACCTTTAAAATCAATTGATTAACTTTTATTGCAACAAAATCTAGGTGCCTTCAAGCCCAGTTATAGTTGAAAACTGGAACATCGAGTTTAAAGAAAAAAAACAGCCTTAAAAAAAATATATAAAATATAAGTAATTGATTTTTAATAAAACGTAAATGATTAATATTTTTGGCACAATTTATGCTTTAAACAATAACGATCACCCAAATATATCTTTATCACTCAACTGGAGAAGACCATGTCTTCAAAAACCAAAAAATTTCCCTTAATCATTATACTCGCTTTATTTAGCCTGTTTTTTGCTCAATTATCAAATGCATTTGTTGTCTGTAGAACTGACTATGCTGTTTTAGCAGTCGCTGAAGCATCCATAACAAGAGGTCATGCGCCCTTAAGAGTTGATTTGAATGGCATCCATTCAGCAATTGGTCAAAAAATCTGCGATACTAATGTTTCATCAAAGTTTATTGCCAGCTATAGCTGGAAAAGCGCCTTAGGGCATTATGCCTCTGGCGCACAAACTCAGATGGTTTTCGATACTCCTGGTATCCATAAAATTGACTTAATCGTTAAAAATAATTATGGACGATCAGACACAACATCAATCAGCGTAACTGTTCTAGATGAAACCCCGAGCCATCAGGACTTACAACAAGAATTCAATAAAGGAATCCGCCAGGGTCATGCCAGCAATTATAAATGTGTATTGAGAATCATTACTATCTAGTAAAATATCAA
>CAYZUM010000372.1:0-2694 GCA_964481455.1 uncultured Methylomonas sp.
TATAAACCAGAATGGTGACTAAAAAATGAAAGGCCATCGGCAACACCCATAAAACAACACCTTCCGGCCCTAAATTTAATGCTTTCTGTGCCGCGTCTACTCGTTGAAGAGTGCTCTTATGAGATAATACAACTCCTTTGCTAGCCTCTGTTGTACCAGACGTATAGCGAATAAACACGGCGTCATTTAAAGGCGTTACCGCCCCAATACTAACACCTTCCACCCAGCAAAAACGTAAGCTTTGCTCAGCAAATGGAATCATTGCGACATCACCCGTTATTGCCTGTACTCCTGATAAATCGTCAAGCATGGCATGTAATTGTGTATCAACAATCAGACTGTCAATTTCTGCCGCTTTCAACTGGTGAGAAATAGGTAAAACAACGGCTCCACACCCCATCCCGGCAAACATTGCTGCAACGAAAGCGCAACTATTGCGCCCCATAACGCCTAGCCCCTGCCCTTTACTCAGCCCTAAACGTACTAACTCTGTTTTGAGTAATTCTGTCTGCGCAAACAACTCTCGATAACTAACCGTACCACTCTCTTCAATGATGGCTGGCCTATCCGGCCATTGCCGAGCAGCTGATTCTAATAATTGATAGGTCGAAACCATTATTCCTCTTCACCCAATATCTGCTTTCGCTGAATTCTCTCTATTGCGCTTTTCCAGACGCCTTGTTGCGCATACTCTGTCGCTAACATGCCGGCAGCATATCCAGTATTTAGGCAAGTACCGATGACACGTGCTGATGCAATTGCTCTTTCGCTTGCCGAGATTGCCCGCCCGGCAAAAAACAAATTCGTTAAATGCCTGGAAACCAGAGTTCCAGCAGGAATCCAGTAACAATCGTCGAGCGCAAAATATTCCATCTCTGGCTTACTTGCTTCCCCCCACAATTCAATTGGCCAGGCTCCAATTGCAACACCATCCTTGGGCTTGGAGCATTGCAAAATCTGTGTTGCCTCTAAGGTTTGCATTCCCTGTGAACGTGACATGGTGCGCACACCAACTTCTGTTGCCATCGCAGTTATCGTCAGGGCCTTTAATTCTGGCTCATTGACACGCAAATATTCCACTATTTTGACACTCGTTGATCTAGCGTCGAGCTCATATTGACTAAGACAGGTATGGGTTCCATCAAACCGCTGCAACATACCTAATTTTAAGAGAGCCACACCCTTATTTAGCGTCCCGGGTATGATTGATAAACGTTCACATTCAAAGCCTAAATCACCGTTATGAATTCCTCGTTTTATCCAGCGGATTAGGTTGAATGCCAATGAGCGAGATTCCATCTGCGGCAATCCAGAAACCTGAAAGACGAAGGCACCTGATTGATATTCAGCTTGAACGATCCTGCTGATATTCGCCAGCATTGAGAGTTGCGCGTGACCGCTACAGTCCACAACCGCTTTTGGGATCAGACTAACGCTAGCACCCGCAGCCTGAAGACTTAATTCAACAATTTCCCCAGCATCAACTTGCACAGCAGCCACATAACTGTGCAAGCATAGTTGGACACCTGCCTGATGTAAACGTTGAACCGCTTGTTGATGAAAAGCGCTCGGCTGATAGGGTAAAAAGTGCAAGCCCTGTGAAAAAGTAGCAGGGGATGTGTTGCTTAACTGCTTGACCTGTTGCGCAAATTCACGAGCGAATCCTTGCACTGCATAACGTGGAGCAGATTTGCTACGATAATAAAGACCACAAATGGTTCCCACCATCGCGGATGTCGCCAACCCTCCTGTGAAACCATGACGCTCCAGCAATATCACTTTAGCCCCTGCTTCAGCAGCAGCTATAGCAGCCGAAATACCTGCTGCACCCGCGCCTACAATTGCAACTTCACACTGCATCTGTCTCAATCTGCAACGATCCCTAGCAAGCCTGTGTTAATCTGCTGGAGAAGATATTCCACTTCTGATTCATTGATGACTGCTTGCATATAAGCAAAAGTCAGCTGCAAAGCCCCTTGATTGCGACTCAACACAAAAGTAATGCCTGGTGGATACATATTGGGTGGATAATGTATGGCACTCGTCACTTTACTGCCCAATAACTCATCATACAGATCAAGTGAATCACCGGTATCAGAATAATAGAAGCTTGCCATTTTGCCTTTAGTAGGAGAAATTAACTGCATACGATACAGCCACCCCGGCACTCGTCTTAAAAAGTCCATCATGACAAGATAATGCCCGGGGTTTTCTGAGCGCATGAGGCATTTCATTTGCTCAATCAGCTCTGCTACACAGGTTTTTATATTCGTTAAAGCCTTGTGCGGGATGCGATAAAAAAGAAAAGTCACCTGATTTCCCATAATAGGGCTATTCACACCTCGTTTACGACGATCTAAAGGAATAGGCATTAAGATATCTTCTTCCATAGGTGCTCTTTTTTTCTGCACATTTGCGATGGCACAGGAAATGACCGCCAAATAAAATGCGCTCACTAAAAAACCGGCGCCCTGCTGACTCGCCCTTGATTCTATCGCTTTACTCTGCTGCTGAGAAAATGACAGTACGCGATAGCGTACTTTAGAGTTTAGCGTCCTTGTATTCGCTAAAGAAGCAATAGGTAATCTTGAGATATCACATAGAAATTCCTTCATCTGCAAAGCAATATTTGCTCTGTCTTTTACAGGCGCGCCATGCTACTTCGTGAAATTCAGGGACTCCTGTCACCTTCAT
>CAYZUM010000373.1:0-2679 GCA_964481455.1 uncultured Methylomonas sp.
GCCTTTTTTCATTTTCCCACTGTCCATCATGCCGCCACATTTTCCTTCACCACACGCGGCTTCCTGCTGCTTATCCATATTCATTTTAGAACCACACTTCATCTCACCCGCTTTATCTGACGTGGCAATTTGCATATAACCACTGTCTAATTCTGTCATCGCAAATGGGTTGCTTTCTGCATTCGCCGCACCAACAGCAAAAGTAGATGCAACAGCCGCACCAATCGTGGTTAAAGTTTTAGTTGTTTTTTTCATACTATCCTCTCAATATTTAGCTTATTATCAATTAATTATGTAGCTTACTTTGTACACAGTTTATGCTTCCCATGCAAGCATTTTTTGGCCTCTATTTCCACTTATTATATAATGAATTTAACCTGCTGCAAGCAATTCTTTCATCGCAATTCCCATTAAAGAAGGTGAATCGACTACCTTAACACCCGCTTCCTTCAAGGCGGTAACTTTACCCATTGCAGTACCTTTACCTCCAGTCACAATAGCGCCTGCATGCCCCATACGCTTCCCTTCCGGCGCCGTTAGCCCTGTGATATAACCAACGACAGGTTTAGTGACATGGGCTTTTATATATGCAGCTGCCTCCTCTTCTTCACTCCCCCCGATTTCACCCACCATAATCATACCCTGTGTTTGGTCATCTGCCTGAAATCGACTAATAACATCGGTAAACGTCATTCCATGTATCGGGTCTCCTCCAATCCCCACACAAGTACTTTGCCCCAGGCCTTGCGTAGTTGTTTGGTGCACTGCCTCATAAGTCAAAGTGCCTGAACGAGACACGATTCCAATAGAACCAGGCTGATGAATACTGCCTGGCATAATACCAATTTTACAGGCTTCAGGCGTAATAATCCCAGGACAATTAGGACCAATTAACAATGCCTCCGTCTCTGCCATCACGGCTTTAACACGTTGCATATGTAATACAGGTATCCCTTCGGTAATACAGATGATCAGTTTAATACCTGCATCAACTGCTTCTAATATGGCGTCAGCTGCATAAAAAGGGGGGACATAAATAACCGTCGCATCAGCCTCGGTTTCTGCATAAGCCTGTTGCACAGTATTAAACACGGGCAAACCTAAATGCTTATTTCCACCACGCCCAGGTGTAACGCCAGCCACCAGTTTTGTAC
Source organism: uncultured Methylomonas sp. (assembly GCA_964481455.1). Lineage (GTDB taxonomy): Bacteria > Pseudomonadota > Gammaproteobacteria > Methylococcales > Methylomonadaceae > Methyloprofundus. Next base: position 1,155 of record CAYZUM010000373.1, read on the forward strand.
CATAGGCCAAAGCCTGTTCGGAATGAAATGTTCCTTGCTTACCGGTAAACCCCTGGCAAATCACTTTAGTGTTTTGATTCACGAGTATACTCATGAGCCAGCTCCTGCAAGGCTAACGGCCTGTTCTGCCGCGTGATCCAGGTTTTCTGCAGCAATAATATTCGGGGCAACATTATCTAATAAGGCACGTCCTTCAGCGGCATTCGTGCCTTCTAAACGCACAATGACCGGTAAATCAGTTTTAACTTGTTCCAAAGCGCCTAAAATACCTTGCGCAATCACATCACAGCGCACGATACCCCCAAAGATATTCACCAGCACCGCTTTTACATTGTTATCCGAAACGATTAATTTAAAAGCCTCTGTTACTTTTGCTGTTGTCGTTCCCCCACCAACATCAAGGAAGTTAGCGGGTGCTCCACCTTTGAGTTTAACCAGATCCATCGTGGCCATAGCCAGCCCGGCTCCATTTACCATGCAACCAATATTGCCCTTTAGTGTGATATAACTCAGGTCAAACTGTTCCGCTTTATTTTCTTTCTCATCTTCCTGTGCAACATCTCGTAAAGCCAGAATGTCTTTGTGCAAGGCAAGTGCATTATCATCAAAATTAATTTTTGCATCCAGAGCAAACAATCCGCCCTCCCCTGTTTCAACCAAAGGGTTGATTTCTATTTGGCTCGCATCTTTATCTATAAAAAGTTGCAGCATATTAGTCATTAAACTTTGCAGAGCTTTAAATTGATCACCCTGTAAAGAAAATGCAAAGGCAATTTGACGACACTGGTATGCTTGAATGCCTGAGGCTGGATGAATAAACAAACTCATAATTTTTTCCGGACTTTCTTCCGCTACTGCTTCAATATCCATACCACCTGCAACAGAAGCAACAAAGCAAAGTTTTTCAGTGTGTCGATCCACCAGTAGACTGAGATAAAATTCACGTTTAATTGAAAAGGTTTTTTCAATTAACACCGAGTTGATCGGTAGCCCTGAAGCACCTGTTTGTTTTGTGACCAAGCGCTGACCTAGCATTTTCTCCGCAAACACGCCTGTTTCTTCAGCCGACTCCGCTATTTTTACTCCCCCCACTTTACCTCGTCCACCAGCATGTACCTGGGCTTTAATCGCCCAGCTTTCACCTCTCAGTGTTTGCGCAGCGCTTGTTGCCTCTACAGCTGATATCGCAACCAAACTTTCGGGAACAGGGATATGGTAATCTCTAAACAGCTGTTTAGCCTGAAATTCATGAATATTCATCGTTGACCTAATGTGTGTTTACAAAGAACGGACAGAAGCTATGCAGTATATATGTTGAACACATATATTGCAGTATATTTTACAGAAAATGGTGAGTGTTTATACGGATTATACAACTGATTTGTGGCCATCGTATTAAGACGGGACAGGAATGACACGTGACAGTTATTACCGAAACAGTAATAGCTAGGAGGCTGCCCAAGAATAGAAAACCTACTGCGGAAAAGCCCTTTTGGTCAGCCTTCCCGATCACAACGTTAAAGAG
>CAYZUM010000374.1:0-2674 GCA_964481455.1 uncultured Methylomonas sp.
TTCGGGTGGACTTTTTATTGTTGGTGCGATCTTACCAGGAGGTGGTTATAGTAAAATTGATGATATTGCAAAGAGTCTAGACATAAAAGTCCTTGGCAGACTTGAAGACACTAAAATTGCTAGAGATTGGAAGGGGCATGATGTTTTAAATATCAAAGATTGGACAATTAAAAAGAATGACCAGTGGGTGCAGCAGGGAATTAAGAACAAACAAGACTTTTACGCTGCTTCTCCAACAAAAGGCAATTTGTGGGATAAGGCCGCAAATCGTGAAACCGTTTTTTCTCGTGAGTTAAATCAGATTAAAGACGCTGGCTATATTAAGAAGGGTGATACTTATGTTCATCCGTAGTATTTAAGGAACTGCAAGTATGACGAGCATCAAGAATATACTGAACGCATTATTAAAAGGGGCGCTAGAATCAGAATATTACCAACAGCCCATTCCTTCGGAAGTAGATGAAGGGATAAATAATATACTAGCTAGCCTTTCAACGAGTGATCTAGCTGGGCGGGAATTAATTGCAGATGGCGTTGCCGGTGATGAAGCTCGTGTGTTGGGTTTATTTGCTGAAAGGATGGCTTCGTTGGCAGTTAGAGAAAATAGTATAGAGCCCGTAAAACAGGGGTTGTTGGCTTTGCTCTTATATGCTAGGACTGAAGATCCCAGAGATGTTCTTTTAGTTCTTAGTTTGTTACATGATGCCGTGATCAAAACCTCTGGCACACCAAAAAGTATTTTCGCTGAGGCAAGCTCCATTATTGGAGATGCTGGATATTTGAATGATTTTCTTAATCGTTCTAATGAAGATAAGTCAATTGATGCTATGGGTTATAAAGAATCAAAAAATGAAGAAGGATTTTTATACGTACGTACTTGGTAATTTAACCCGTAAGGCGGAACCTTGATGGGTCGTAAGTTGGAATAGTGATAGAGGAAATTTAGAGAGGAAATTTAGGGTCAGGTCGCGAATTGCGAATAAAGAGAGTACAATCCAATGTCATGAGCAGACCACTAAGGCTAGAATTCCAAATGCGCTTTATCACGTTACCTCACGAGGAGATCGCCGGGAAGATATTTATGAAGATGATGATGACCGTCAAAAATTCCTAGAAATATTAGGAGCTGTTGTAACTGACTATAACTGGCTCTGTCATGGCTATTGTTTAATGAGCAATCATTATCATCTAATCATTGAAACTCTTGATGGCAATTTATCGAAAGGTATGCGTCAACTTAATGGAGTGTATAGCCAAGCATCAAATCGTCGACATAAGCGTGGTGGGCACTTGTTTCAAGGGCGATATAAGGCAATTCTGGTTGACAAGGATAATTACTTGCTTGAACTTGCCCGTTATGTAGTTTTGAATCCAGTGAGAGCAAAAGGTATGGTTAGGGATATTAAAGACTGGTCGTGGAGTAGCTACCTAGCAATGATTGGAGTAGCTCCTGCTGCTGACTGGCTAACAACTGATTGGTTATTATCACAATTTGGAAAACAAAAAACACAGTCGATGGAAAAATATCAGCAATTTGTAATAGATGGTATTCAGGATAAACTTAATATCTGGTCAGGCTTAAAAGGGCAAATTTACCTTGGTGATGAAACTTTCATATCCAACATGCAGCAAAAAATCGGGAAAGAAAAAGATGATTTTAATATACCAAAAGTACATAAATGTCCATTATCACTAGCTTTGGTTGAGATAGAGAAACAAGCAAAAGGAAGAAATGATGCCATTATTACCGCGTATGCAACGGGAGCGTATAGTCAACGAGAAATCGGAGAATATTTTCAATTGCACCCAAGCACAGTAGGTGTCATTATTCGGAGGAACAATGATTCGCAATTCGCGACCTGACCCTGTGATTCACTGATACACTTCTTGATCCATGTGCAAGTAAAGGTGAGAAATTTATTTCGGGTGGGCTTTTTATTGTTGGTGCGATCTTACCAGGAGGTGGTTATAGTAAACTTGATGATATTGCAAAGAGTGGAAATGAATTCGTTGATGTCTATCGAGTTTTTGGTGGCGATGCCCGTGCAAACGGTTTCTCTTGGACAACTAAAGACCCGCGATCTGTTAGTAATTTTAGAGACCTTGCTGGTTTGCCATCGGGAGGGGTAAGTGGTGCAACAAATACAGCTGAATTTTTAATACAGGGGAAAGTCAATGTTAAGGATATTCTTAAATCAAGATCAGCATTACCGTTAGATGGAAACAAAGGGGGGCTGCCCGAGTTAATAATTGATCCAAAAAATGTAAATCTAATGGGTTTTTCAGTTATCAAACCGTAGGGGCAAATAATGGGGAACAAGTATGCAGCTATGACGGTTAATGAGCGTCTATACGTAAGTGGTTTGATTGAGGAATTCGACAAAGTTGTTGAGGGAAAAAATACTTCTGAAGTTATCCGTATTCTGCGAGAAGTGGAGCTTACAGACGATGCCATAAAACCAATATTGGAGCAACTGAAACTAATATAAGTTCAAGGGGGCAGCCAGCTTGATTTTGGCTGGTTCTACTTTGCTTTGATTTTTTTTCAAGCCAGCTAACCCCTTGATACTCATATTGTACGGCTTATGGATGCACAAACTACTATGCTACAAGCCCAAATAGACCAGCTTAAATCAGCTATCGCCTTGACACAGACAGGCATTAGCAAAACCGA
>CAYZUM010000375.1:0-2658 GCA_964481455.1 uncultured Methylomonas sp.
AGACGAACAAAAAGACTAGCAAGATGGGTGGGTTATTTGTTGCGAGTTACCTAATGTGAGCAAGACGGCTCGTTCAATTCAACTAAAACGAAAATCACCGGCCGATAAAGTGCTTAATATGTCCCTACAGGAGTCATGTGAAAAGCAGCGTCAATTAATTGATTTTTTGTTTTACGCGGACTATGGCGAGTTGATTGATACCGAATGGGTGCGCAGAAATCTAGATAATTGGGGTGGGCTTACAAACCGATGGCCAGAGGTTCGTGGGTTTTACGTTCGAGCACTGGCAAATAGAGGTCTACTAGGGAATGTGCGTGGTATCAAGTGTGTTCTTGAAAGTCTGCTGATGTTTCATCCCCCCCGGCAACAGGCTATCAAAAAAAGTTTGCGTATGTCGCCAATATGACCCGGAAACAAGCTTTTGTTATGGGGCTCACGGCATAGAGATCGATGGGAGGAATGTCTGGTGCATGGAAGGGGGTAAATGGCTCGTGCGCTGCGGTCTGAAGCCCTTGAAAGTAAATCCATACCATTGGGCCGATTTGAAAAGGCTTGAATCCATGAACCATTAACTGAAGAAAAGGATCTGAAGTATGACGACCCTCTTGAAAATCCATTTGCGTTTAAATCTCAAAATCAGGGTACCTTTGGAATGAAGTCGCAATAAATTCTGGGTATTATAAACAGCCCATTTTAGGTCTTTGAATGCTAAAAAAGGGAGGTGGAAAATAATATTCATCCAGAATTGAAGTGTGAATCTTTTTGGGTTGTTATCTGCTATTTTATGGCTTGTCTAAAATGATTCAATAATTGCATGCGTTTCTTTTGAGCATTGACTAGCCTCTTTAGCCGTTATTAGGCATTATGCGTAGGGTAGAATAGCGTTAGCGTTTTCCACCTTTGGTCATGTCACCCAAAAATTCCGGAAAACGCTAGCACTATTCCAGCCTACGATAAAGGAGGTGATACGACAGACAGGAACGGATCATTATTTTTTTCCATATCCCCCTTAACAAAGCACTGCGTTCCGAAAACAGCTTGGTGATTTTCTGCGCGTAGAGACTTCTATATTTGCAATCGTGATTAGTGAAACAAAAATTTGTCGCGTGGCATGACATTGTTGCTCTTATTTTCAAGTCATTAATATTTGTGATAATACATATTTTCTTAGAATCAATTCATTTCATTGCTAAATAATCATTATAAACAACTTAAGAGAAATCAAATGACTCAATACGATTATGATCTGTTTGTTATTGGTGCGGGTTCCGGTGGGGTTCGTGCTGCACGTATTGCTGCTGGGCTAGGTGTTCGAGTTGCAATTGCAGAAAATCGATATCTAGGTGGTACATGCGTTAATGTGGGTTGCGTACCGAAAAAATTATTTGTCTATGCTGCACATTTTCGCGAGGACTTTAGTGCAGCAACAGGTTTTGGGTGGTCAAACATTGATCCGAAATTTGATTGGAGTCATTTAATGGCCCAGAAAAACCAGGAAATACACCGCTTACAAGGTATTTATCGTCATCTATTAAGTAATTCCGGCGTCACTATATTTGAAAATCAGGCAAGTTTAGTTGATACGCATACAGTTCGCGTTGGAGATAAATTGATTAGTTGCGAGCGTATTTTGATTGCCACCGGTGGTTGGCCTTCCATACCCGACATTCCAGGCAAAGAATACATTGCCACATCTAATGAGGTGTTCGCATTGGAGCAACTTCCAAAAAGCATTATGATTGTCGGCGGTGGGTATATAGCCGTTGAATTTGCTGGCATTATGCACGGTTTAGGTGTTCAAACGATGCTCTGTTACCGTGGTGATAAACTGTTACGTGGGTTTGATGAAGATATCAGCAGCTTTGTCGCTGAGGAAATGTCCAAAAAAGGCGTCGATATAGTATTCAATACTCATATCAGTGCAATAGAAAAATCAGAAACTGGGTTTATTGCATATACTGATCAAGGCCAGCAATTGGAACAAGATTTAATTTTATATGCTACCGGGCGTTCTCCAAATATCTCAGGATTAGGCTTAAAGAACGTGGAGGTCGATCTAAATTCTGCTGGGGCAATTATTGTTGATAAGCATTATCAAACGAATATTGCTTCGATTTATGCCTTGGGTGATGTCACAGGCCGCCTTAACCTAACGCCCGTCGCAACTGCTGAAGCGATGGCATTGATCAATGAGTTGTATTCTGAACTACGGACACCTGTAGATTATGATAATATTCCAACAGCAGTATTTTGCCAGCCAAATGTGGGTACTGTGGGGTTAAGCGAGTCAGAGGCAAAAAGTCGTTATGCGGATATCGATATTTATAAATCTATTTTTACACCCATGAAACATTCGCTGTCAGGTTTAGACGAAAAAACTATGATGAAAATGGTTGTTAGGCGGAGTAGTGATCAAGTTCTGGGTGTTCATATGGTGGGGTCTGACGCGGGTGAAGCCATACAGGGTATGGCTATTGCAATACGCGCGGGTGCGACTAAGGCAGTTTTTGATTCGACTATTGGTATACATCCGACTGCTGCTGAGGAGTTTGTTACCATGCGGCAGCCTGTTGTTTGATGATAAAGAAAAGCAGTTGTCATAACGGCTAAGGTAACTCGCAACAAATAACCCACCCATCTTGCTTGTCTTTTTGTCCG
>CAYZUM010000376.1:0-2648 GCA_964481455.1 uncultured Methylomonas sp.
TATTAAGTAATCAAATCAATGCGGAGACATGTCATAACTTTTTCTAGAGACCCGGCTTATATCCCCTTCCCCTGAAACCATAACTCTAACATCATCAGGATCCATATTAGTTCCCCATAGTAAGCAGCATGAATACTTTGATGCATTTTAAGAGTGTGATCAAGGAACTCTTCCTTAAAGAAAGGACGTTGCTTTAAACTATTGATACTATCATAAGCTAATTCTTTTAATGGCTGATAGTCTTTTAACCAAACCCCAAAGGGTAAGCCAAAACCATGTTTTGACTTATTGATGATTTGTTCGGGTAAAAAACCTGCCATCGCCTGTTTATAAAATTTACGTAAAGCGTTAGTTTGTAGCTTTTCTGCTGATGGAATCTGGCATGATAAATCTATAATTTCCTGGCTAAGTAGTGGGTACCTGACCGTCACACCCGCCATTTCACACATCTTGTTAACTTTAACGAGATCATTGTCATGCAAAGTTGTTTTCCAGTCCATATACAACATACGGTTTAAGGTACTTGCCCCCACAGGCGTATGATAACTTTCTCTTAATAATTCTAGCGGCCTTTCTGAGTTAATCTGCTGTAAAAACTCAGCCTGAAATATTTCAGAGCCAGCATGTCGATGCAGAAAATTATAATCTTGCAGCCGATCAGGAAGCAGCGTTTTAGCCTGATCAATATATCTTTTTGCTTTAAAAAATAACTTTTGCTTAGCCAATATAGCTGGCAGATGATTAAGTATCCCTTCCATACCATAACTAACAAACCCTGGCACCCGCTGATAATAATCAAACACTAACTGCTGAGCATAACGCTCATTTCCTGCAAAAATCTCATCGCCACCATCACCGCCGAGAATAACACTTACTCCGTTTTCCTGAGCGACTTTTGCACAGTAGTACGCCGCCAATGCTGATGAGTTACCAAACGGCTCATCATAATAAGCGGCTATATCAGCAATTGCCTTTACCGTATCTTGCGGTGTTAAATAATACTCATGTTGTCGGGTATTAAACTGCTTAACCGCGATATTAGCATATTCAATTTCGTCATAGCCCTCGACAGGAAAGCCCATTGAAAATGTTTTAGCCTTACCTGGATATACATGCGCTAATGCACCTGCCACACTGGAGCTATCAAGGCCCCCACTTAAAAAAGCCCCCGTGACATCTTCACCATCAGATAATCTCGCAACAGAATCGATTAACTTCTGTTGTAATTCCTTTCCCAGCTCTGCAGTAGAAGCGGTTCTCGTTTCTTGAAAGTTTGGCTTCCAATAGTTATTTATGGTTATTTTTCCATCTTGATAAACAAGTATCTGCCCACCTTCCAGCTTCTTTACTTGTTGGTAAATAGTATAAGGGCTTGGACAATGGTGAAAATAAACATAATCATAAACGGACTGAGCCGAGATGTCTGCCTTCACTTCGGGATGAGCAATAATGTCATTTGCACTGCTTCCAAAAACAAAACCATTCTCAGTGACGGCATAATATAACTGAGTTAATCCAATAGGGTCTGTTGCTAAAATGAGTTTTTTATTGCGTTGGTCAATAATAACAAGGGCTTGTTCAGTCGGACCAGACTCTAAAAAATTTTCACCCTTTTGCAGATACATTTCAATAAGCCTATCAGCCGCAAGACCCAGTTCTGCATTTCCCGCATTGACCAATAATATCTGCTCTTCTATATGTACATTGTACTTATGCGCAGCTAATGCATAAAAATCTGCACTCTTTATTACAACTCCTTTTTGCGTAAAAATGGGCGCTTGAGCAACATGACTTTGTAATAGCCACTCTGCATCCTTAGCTACTATCGATGTTTCTACCCACCCCGCCAATAATGTCATCATACATCCTTTAATAATTCAATAGAATAATTCTATTGTTACTTCTCACAGTTACTCTGCAGATTTAACAGCAAGCTGAATTCTTGTCGATAGAGGAAAATGGGGCATAGCTCTAACAAAATTTTTAGGTTACTTCAAGGTAACAAGCCTAAAATCATCTATCTAAAAAACCGCAACTGTGTAAAGTATAACTTACTCTACTATCTTTTCAAATTCATCAGCCAAGAATTTCTACCCGTACACCCACGCATTATCTTGAGCATTGCGAAAGTTAGCTCATTATTTCAAATCTGTAATAAAGCGTTCGTACTATATTACTCGATGTTCCAGTTTTTGTAGTGCGTTGATTTTATTATCTATTTTTAATTTCGATTAAATTATGTTTTCCTTTAAGATCAATACTTTAACTTTTATTTCAACAAAATACGAGGTCCTTCAAGCCCAGTTATAGCTGAAAACTGGAACATCGAGTATTAGTAAAAGTTTAAGATCCTGAAGCTGACAAACGACAACGACCTATCTGAATGTCAGTGGTAGCCTGAAAGTGTAGTAATCCTGTCACTATGAAAATGTAATATTTTCTTCTGGATTTTCTTCCCTAAATCTTAAAAAATCTTTTTTTGTATTTTTGGCTCTTTAGGGCTTCAAGTGGAACATAAAGTCATTAAAATACATTGGGTTAAGTTGTTTTTGGCTGTGCCAAAAATACGAAAAAACGATTAAAGCCCATAAAAATAAGCACAGGCGCGCCATGCTACTTCGTGAAATTCAGGGACTCCTGTCACCTTC
>CAYZUM010000377.1:0-2648 GCA_964481455.1 uncultured Methylomonas sp.
CTGTTTTAAAAAGTCAAGAAATAAAAAAATTAAAAACTTGAGGATCGAGTATTAGAGTTGTTTTTGTGAATAAGTCAATATAACTTGTTTAAAATCAATTGATTAAAATAATGCATTTGTCTGAAAATTAGATAAAATGCAATTATATCCGATTTTTTCATAAATAAAGGACACTTAAAAATATAACATACTGATTATTAATGTATATTCAAAAGAACAACTCTATTGAAAAGAGTCTGAATTACTGTGAAATTTCAAAAATGTCGGAAAACGCTACGCTATTCCAACCTACGGACTGCCACTATCACCAGTTTTATGATGTAGGGTGAAATAGCGTAGCGTTTTCCACCTTTTGCCAGGCATTCTTAATTTATCTTGCCCATTCTTTTTCAATTAGCGCTAGCGCTAGTGTTAATGGAAATTATACCTTTAGATTTTTTCGGTATTAAGTGTCTTTTGATCTCTCAGAAAATCGAAAAAGTATGTAAATTCACAAACCGAAAAAAATCTATATTCATAACGATTGGCCCTTTGTTAGTGCCAGAGTGTCTGTGATATTTCAAAAATGTCGGAAAACGCTAGCGCTATTCCAACCTACGTACTCCAGACATGCTACCCTATCCTGCCAGCAGAATCTAAAAGGGTAGCAATGGCATCAGCCATATAGATTAATATGAACATCATCTTTAAAGAGTACAGCAAGGTCGTTTGGCAAAAAAAATGGTATTTTCTACTCTGTGTATTGGGCCTAAGTAGTGCGACAATGCTGGATTTCTATGTCCCAGTACTTTACCAGAATATCGCTAACGGAATTGCAGCAGAATATTCCCCCGAGACATTAAACATGCTATTAGACAACCTGCTTATGGTTGCACTTTTTTATGCCGGTGTCTGGCTGTCCTGGCGTGTTCTGGAAATCGGTATTATTCCCGTCGATGGCGGAGGCGTTAACTTGCTGGAAAAACGCTGTTTTGATGTCTTGATGAAACAGAAATACAGTTTTTTTGAAAATAGTTTTTCCGGCAGTTTAATCAAACAGGCCAATCGTTTTTCCCGCTCTTTTGAAATCATCATGGACTGGTGTTTATTTCAGCTGTACCAGAATGTATTAGCCATTGCCATCGCCTTTGTTATCTTTTATCAGCAGCAACCGGAGTTCGCGTTATATTTCCTCGCCTGGGTCTGTGTTTATCTTATCTGGAATATTGGCTTTTCTCTGTGGAAACTTAAATTTGATAAGGCTGTCGCCAGTGCTGACTCTAAAGTGGGTGGTGTCTATTCTGATGCTATCAGCAATATCTTTATTGTTAAAAGTTTTGGCCTGGAAGACACGGAACAGCAACATGTCAATCAAGTTGCGGATCAGGTCTATCGACGTAAGAAAATCGCCTGGATTCTTATGTTTATTTCTTTTGCGATACAAGGCTTAATGGTCTTTTCTATTGAACTGTTACTGGTTTATCTAATGATCGGTAAATGGCAAGAAGGGAATTTTCAGGTAGGGGAATTTGTCCTGTTCCAGTCAATTTTACTCATGCTGATTCAGCGCTTGTGGGAATTCGGTCGCAACCTACGCAATTTTTTTACCGCATTAGCAGATGCCTCTGAAATGTCAGAAGTCTTTAAAAATACTGACTTGGAAGTCGATACGCCTGAGGCCAGAGCACATTGTATAACGAAAGGACAGATTGGCTTCAAAAATATTCATTTCGCTTACAACGCACAGCAGCCACTATTTAAAAGGTTTTCTTTGCAGATTAAGGCGGGTGAAAAAATAGCATTAGTTGGTCAGTCTGGCTCTGGAAAAACGTCATTAACTAAATTATTATTCCGCTTTGTAGAGCCGCAGAGAGGGCGCATTGAATTCGATGGTATTAATAGTAGCCGCTTTACCCTCTCTTCTTTACGCGAGCAAATTACATTGATTCCTCAGCAGCCTGAGTTATTCCATCGCTCAGTACGTGACAATATCACTCTGGGGAAAGAGATATCAGTGACAGAGCTGGAAAACATTGCTCAAAAAGCACAGTGTCTGGAATTTATTCAGGCTTTAGAGCAAGGCTTTGATACACCGGTGGGCGAGCGGGGCGTTAAATTATCTGGCGGGGAAAAACAACGTATCGCAATTGCGCGTGCCTTTCTGGAAAATGCGCCCATTGTCGTTCTGGACGAAGCTACGAGTGCTTTGGACTCTTTAACAGAACAAAAAATACAGCTGGCGATTTTTGATTTGTTAAAAGAGAAGACTGCGATAGTGATCGCTCATCGTTTGTCTACTATTTTACGTATGGATAGAATTATTGTTTTAGATAAAGGCAGAATAATAGAGCAGGGGACTCATCAGCAGTTATTAACGCAACAGGGTAAATACTATGCGATGTGGCAACATCAGAAAGGAGATTTTCTAGGGGAGTCAAATTGACAGTATTTATTTGACAGAGATTGCAAATTGGGGATTTTACCTGGACTTAGGCAGCTCGCAATAAATAACCCACCCATCTTGCTTGTCTTTTTGTCCGCCTTCTTATTGATAAAAATAGTTACGTAGCTATTTCTACGCCTTGGCCAGCAACTCTGGCGTGCTGGCCTTGAAGACAAACAAAAATCCTGCTCAATATGGGGTGTTATTTATTGCGTGTTATCTTAAA
>CAYZUM010000378.1:0-2641 GCA_964481455.1 uncultured Methylomonas sp.
TAACCCCCGATTCTGGCATACGAGATATACAGGCATCCATTGATAAAAGTTTTTACGGTGTTAAATTGATGTTTGCCTATCACAACTTTAGTAACTCAAGTGGGCATGGTGGGTATGGTAACGAATACGATTTTCTGATAACCAGACACTTTGGCAAGCATTATCAATTATTGGCTAAATATGCCTATTACGATGCATATAACAGCTCGGCTGCTGTCAATGCAGGTGTTGAAAAAGATACTCAGAAAATTTGGGTACAGGGAAGTGTTAATTTTTAGGTATCAATGTGAGATTTCGGACTATACACTGAAGAACATGAAGAGAGTGAAGGATCAGAAATCCTTCCCCTTCACTCTCTTCAGGGTAATAAGGTAACGCGCAATAAATAAACTACCCATATTGCGCAGGATTTTTGTTTGTCTTCAAGACGTAAAAATAGACGCATAGCAGGCTACGTAACTATTTCTACAACGCAGAAGACGGATAAAAAGACAAGCAAGATGGGTGGGTTATTTATGGCGAGTTGCCTAAATAATATTCTCCTGAATCTATATTCCCTAGAAGGCTGTCCAAGAATAGAATCCGTCGCGAGGGAAAACCATTTTGAGTCAGATTTTTCGATCATTTGAGGCGAAGTGTGTGCTCTTTAACGAAAATGATCGGGAAAGCCGACCAAAAGGGCTTTTCCGCAGTAGGCTTCCTATTCTTGGGCAGCCTCCTAATGTCCCGTCATGAACGGGTAGCCACATTTCGTGAAATATTTTCAGTAGAGCGGACAATTTGTCCGCCCACCTTTTTCCTCCTACTTTTTAAATGATTGCCTGCTTAATTCGTTGTAGGGCTGATGTTAAATTCTCCATACTCGTCGCAATAGAAATTCTAATATGGCCAGGACAGCCAAAAGCAGACCCTGGTACTAAGGCAACACCTGCTTTTTCAATAAAGTATTCTGCTAGCTCAAGATCATCATTAATACCCTCTAGTTGAGCGCACACTTTTTCAATATTAGGGAAAACATAAAAGGTTCCATCTGACTTTATGCACTCTATCCCTGGAATCTGATTTAATTCATTGACCACATAATCATGGCGTTTTTTAAACTCAATCAGCATAGTATCAATGCAGCCTTGATCACCTCTTAAAGCCTCTTCAGCTGCAACCTGAGAAATGGAGGTCGGGTTAGAGGTACTTTGAGATTGGACTTTACGCATACCTGCAATAATTTCTTCAGGCCCCGCCGCATAGCCAATTCGCCATCCTGTCATTGAATACGCTTTGGAAACTCCATTCAATACCATAGTGCGCTCATACAGTTTTGGACAAGCGTTGAGAATATTAACAAAGCTACCTTTTTGCCAAAGGATATGCTCATACATATCATCAGTTGCCACGATAATATCCGGGTAGTCCAGCAGGACCTCAGCCAGCTCTTTTAACTCGTTTGAAGAATAGGCGCTTCCTGTTGGGTTAGAAGGGCTATTGATAACAAATAAACGTGTTTTGTTGGTAATCGCGGCACGTAATTGCTCGGGAGTTATTTTAAAATTTTGCGCCTGAGAGGTCTCAATAATAACAGGTGTTGCATCAGCTAAGAGTACAATATCAGGGTAAGACACCCAGTATGGCGCAGGAATGATTACTTCATCGCCTGTATTTAATAAAGCTTGTGCTAGATTATAGAAACTTTGCTTGCCGCCAGAAGAGACTAGAATTTGTTTGAGGCTATAGGTAAAGCCATTATCCTTATTAAATTTATCAATGATGGCTTGTTTTAAGCTGGGAGTCCCGTCAACAGCAGTATATTTTGTAAAACCGTTATTGATCGCTTCAATAGCTGCCGTCTTGATATGTTCAGGAGTGTCAAAATCTGGCTCTCCAGCGCCTAAGCCAATAATGTCCTTACCAGTAGCACGCATTTCTGCAGCTCTTGCAGTAATCGCTAGAGTGGGTGATGGTTTAACTGCACTAAGTCTATCAGCAAGTTTGATGCTCATTAAATTCCCTCGAATCAGGTGTTGTATAGATTATTAAGTATAGAATTATAACCTATGGAGAATAGTTGCTAAAAGAATAAGCGGTGATAAGTGGTTTTTTTGTGCACTGGTTTTTACTAAGATCATCTATTTTCAGCCTTAGGGAGGAATTGATGTGGCTTGCGCTTACGAGAATTCAATAATATCCGAGTCTGACTTATCTTTTGACTCCACAGGCGCGCTAGAAAAACAATTATGTAGCCTGCTATGAGCCTGTTTTCCTAACACGCCTGTGAGGGTGCAATACAAAATAGTAACACTTAGGTAACGCGCAATAAATAACCTACCCATATTGCGGAGGATTTTTGTTCGTCTTCAAGGCATAGAAATAGGCGCATAGCTGGCTACGTAACTATTTCTATAACGCAGAAGGCGGACAAAAAGACAAGCAAGATGGGTGGTGTGTGTTGCGAGTTACCTTAATGAACGAGATATTCATTCCACTGCTGACGTGTAAAACTCTGATTACTCTCTTAAAACGCAAGTGTTAAATTGAAAAATATCAACCAAATTATAAAATATAATATCAATATTTTTTTTCAAATGGGGGCCATCCTAGGCTGTCGAAGCCCCATACTTTATATTGTAGACATTGTTTATATTCAATG
>CAYZUM010000379.1:0-2566 GCA_964481455.1 uncultured Methylomonas sp.
ACTTCTTGATAACATTTCATCCGAGGAATTATGATATAAATATTTTACTTCTCCTAATTATTTAAGTGAAATAACAGGTTTAACCCACCACCCCTTATTCTCCCGAGTTTTTTTGAATTGTCACGGTTGAGTTTGATGGATGAAACTTTACTTTCAAATCCTACTTATTGAGTCGGATTCATCTGTCTTTACTGACAGAATAACGTCTAACAGAAAAAATATCCAGTTAAATTATAGTATGTCAATACTTATTTAACGACTTTACATTTTCTTCACTCTACGAGAAGGGGTATTCAATCGGTTTCGTAACTACTCAGGCTGTGATTTATTGAGCTGTAGCGATTTTGGCACTTCATTTTGGATGATAAAGGCAGAGAAATAGGCGTTTTTTAACTGTTCATCTACTTTTTATACCACAAATATCCCTACAGCCCAGGAAACAGTAGCCTGAGTAGTTACTCGGTTTCTAAGGTTTAAAATTCAATCACAATCAAGAATACTCCTTAAAGCAACCATTAATATTACAATCATAATAATATTCAACACTCTAGATTTCCTATAGGCTAATAAAAAAACCAGATTCAACCTACAATTTATCATCCACAGCGTATATACTTGACCCACCTTGTCCACCCTAAATAAAAGTCAGACCATGCCAACACTACAAAAAATGCGCTGGGGAATTCTCGGTGCTGCGCGCATCAATCAACAACTTATGCCTGCCATCATAGCCGCACCAAACAGTGAACTTATTGCTATTGCAAGCCGAAGATCCGGCGCAGCCGAAACCATCCTCCAGCAATATGCCCCCGAAGTTGAAAATGTACGCATTTATAATGACCCAGCTGAGCTACTTAAAAACCCTGACATACAAGCCGTCTATATCCCCCTTGCAGCCGAAGAACATGCGCAATGGGCTCTACGCGCGATAGAGCATGGTAAACACGTATTATGTGAAAAGCCTATGGCATTGAGCGTTGCTGATATAGAAATGATTGAAAAAGCGGCCGAAAAACATCAAGTCTATGTGATGGAGGGCTTTATGTACCGCTTCCATCCACAGCACCAGCGAATTCAGGAAATTATTTTGTCAGGCGCTATTGGCGAAGTTCGATCAGTCCGAACCTGCTTCGCCTATCCTATGCAACCCGCTCGTCTTTACCGTGTCGATAGAAGTATCTCTAACGGAGGCGGAGCCATGTGGGATATTGGTTGCTATGCTATACATGCAGCCCGGTATCATTTTGGTGACATCAAAGCTCAGGCGGTTACCGCAATGGCTAAACATAATGAACATGGCTCAGATATCAGTAGCAGCGGCATTATTGACTTTGGTGATGGCAAATATGCACAATTTAATTTCAGCTTTGAACATACACGCCGTGCTGAATATGAAATTACAGGAACTAAAGGTGGCATAAAGTGTCATAACGTCTGGGCTAAAGCAACTGAGCAACCCACGATATCATGGCAAACTGATTCAGGAGAATTACAAACAGAGAACCTGGAACTCGCTAATCATTTTGAGTTAGAGGTTGAGCATTTTTGTGATTGCGTGCTAAATCATAAAACCCTTAAACTTTCTTTACTGGATGCTAAAGCCAACTGCCAGATTATTGTTGCAGCACTAGACTCTGTAGCACAAGGAAAAACGACTCAAATTAACTAATCATTATGCAAGCACCTATCGTTATTATTGGCATGGGTGAACTTGGTGGGGTATTTGCACGAGGATTTTTGCGTTGCGGCCACCCGGTTTACCCTATCACCCGGCAGATGGAAATCAGCAAGGAAAGTCAGATAATTCCTACCCCGGCCTTCGTTCTAATCAGTGTACAGGAAAGCGAACTGCATTCCGTGTTAAAGCAAATCCCGGCACACTGGAAAGACAAACTGGGATTGATTCAAAATGAGCTACTGCCCAAAGACTGGCAAGCGCATCATATAGATAACCCTAGCGTTGCTGTAGTCTGGTTTGAAAAGAAAAAAGGTATGGAAGTGGCCAGTATTCTACGCACACCCTGCTATGGGCCAAATGCCACAATCCTATCCAATGCATTACAAGCCATGGGTGAGTCAGCCCCCATACTCAATAATTCAGATGATTTATTATACGAGCTAGTCCGTAAGACGGTCTATATACTCACCGTCAACACTGCCGGATTAGTTGAAAACTGGACTGTTGGGGAATTATGGCAGGATCATCAAGCGCTAGCCAGAAAAATTGCCACAGAAGTTATTCGTGTTCAAGAATCATTAACGGGGCAACCACTTTCCGTTGAAAAACTCATTAAGGGTATGGCAGAAGGAATCGCAGACTGCCCACACAGGCATTGCCTGGGTCGAAGTGCTCCGGCTCGCTTACAACGCTGTTTGAACGATGCAAAACAGGCTAACATTTCAACGCCTAAGCTATTAGAAATTAACCAATCGCTGTATAAATAGGGACACGAAAAAGACCTTTTCTCATCCTGTCTGTTGCTCATATTATGTCGTGCATAAGTACTCAGACATTATTATTTTAACTAAAATTACGAGGGTAGAAATTTATCATTTTCAATAAAAA
>CAYZUM010000380.1:0-2546 GCA_964481455.1 uncultured Methylomonas sp.
GGACTAAAAATCATCACTTCGCTAAGCTCCGTTTCCCTGATTTTCAGCGGTTGCACTAGGAGGCTGTCCAAGAATAGAAAACCTACTGCGAAAAAGCCCTTTTGGTCAGCTTCCCCGATCATTTTCGTTAAAGAGCACACACTTTGCCTCAAATGATCGAAAAATCTGACTCAAAATGGCTTTCCCTCGCGACGGCTTCTATTCTTGGACAGCCTCCTAGCAGAATTTTAATAATAGATTAAAACCAGAATATTTGGCAATGCGTTTAAATTGGAGAAATAATTTTAGTCTTGCTGCCGCTATTTTTAAACGTTGTTTGGATGAACTGACGATGAACTCTGAAGCCATACCTTGATTAGCCTGCTTAAAAATTGTTACGAGTTGTTCAGTTGAGATAAATCTAATATCAGAAAAATCTGATAGGATCATTTGCAATAATGTATCCAGCTCCTGTAGTGAGGTTTCGCAACTTTTTTGTCCATTAATAAAGTTAAAGCGATGCATTTCCAGCAGGGCAGGGCGTGCGCAGTCTGTTTTTTGCTGGATTGACTGTATTACTTTTGCAGCTTTATGGCCTAAAGTGGGTTCAAAATAATTGTTCCTCACCAGATACAGTAAGCCATTGGAGTTTTCCTGACCATTATAAAAACTTTTTTCATTGTATATCAGGTTTGTGTGATTATCTCTGCCTATACATTGCCTACCTGGGGTTACCAGTGCCTCAACTTTATGCTTTGCATAAACTTGTGCAACGCGATCAGTCCAGACGAAGGTGGGAGGCACAACGACCTTGGGTAAATGGCCAAAGAGACTGATATAAAGTGATAGTTCCTCCTCAATGGCGATATTTATTGCTTCCACGCTATGTTCTGTAGAAGGCAAAGAGCTGCTGTCTACCCAGCGACTTTGCAATTCAGAGGGTAAGTCTTCTGTTCGTTTTTCCTGATGTAAGAGCCACTGTTTTATGGGTAAGTGAGTAGCACTACTACGCATAATAGAGTCTGGCCAGAAATGTTCCATAGCGTGTAATTGTGGGCGATAGATACCTTGTTTTATCCCTTGCTGTATTATCTTCATTAGCGTGCTGTATCGCGCAGATGCCAGTGTTATTTTGTGATAATTTTTAGTATCACTGGCGATTATTTTATCTGTATCGGGTTCAGCTAATATCAGGCCTAAGGTCAT
The DNA here is from genome assembly GCA_964481455.1 of uncultured Methylomonas sp. Classification (GTDB taxonomy): domain Bacteria; phylum Pseudomonadota; class Gammaproteobacteria; order Methylococcales; family Methylomonadaceae; genus Methyloprofundus. Next base: position 1,186 of record CAYZUM010000380.1, read on the forward strand.
GACAGGATGATTCCCTGAGTGATCATTATATTGTTCGAATAATGATCTTATTTTATTCAGGGCTGATTCTTGCTGTAAAGGCCCTACTCCCCAGTCGTCGCTTTCAAAGATAACGACTGGGTAACGCAGCATCGGCTCCACTAAAAGTTTTTTTATGTCTGATTTATAGAGGAATGATAATATGATCAAGCAACTGGTAAACCAGATGCCGGCGGCAAGAATTATCGCAATGACTATTGATAAGATCATTATTTAAGGCTCTTGTGATGCTGCATAGCCCATTTGTTTAGCGATTGAACTAACAGTATCCAGAGTAGCCTGGACTTTTTTTGCATTTCGTCCATCTTTCCACTTGTTTGTACGGATCTCTGAGAATGCATTATAAGGCTTATCTAAGACAGTTTTACAATGTTGTTCTAGATGATCATCAAACTCAAGATCTAAGGCAGAAAAAGTCTGATTAAATGCATCTACAGGGTTGTCCAGAATATCTTCATAATGAATTTCAGCCCATTGCTTTTTGGGAACCAGATCTCTTCCCTGAATAATTGCTTCATTTATTATCTGGTATTGAAAGGCGCATACTTCTTCAATGGAGCTGTTAATATATTTTTGCCAATCTTTAGCAATAAAAAAACACCAGCGTGAAAATTCGCCCTTTTCAATATTGATATCGACGGGTAAATTACCTGACCAGTTGGCAAATTCATGTGCTTTTCTCCAGCCTTCTATCAAGGAATTGATGTTGTCTTCCGGGCTACGCTTAACATATACAAATCGGGCATTTGGAAACAGCTCTAGTAGATAAGGAAGGCACAATCCATTCTGGTTGTTTTTATCAACAAAGTTTAATGTGCCAGTGTATGTATAAAAATAACGAGAAATAAATTCGCGATCCTGATCCGATGCATCTGCTGCAAATAATTCATGTCCGACCCAGTTTTTTTCTTTCAGTGGGTGAAGTGATGACCACAAATCATGGGTTTCTTTGTGTAAAGTGCCAAGTTGTTTAGATTCTGAAAATGTTTTGTATACCAACGTGGTGCCGGCTCTGGAGCAACCTAAAATAAACACTGGCGTTTCGGCAATTGGTTTTGCAAGGCTCCAGCGGAAAAATCTGATTTTTTGTACAAGCTTAGTAAAATAGTAGTGAAGTGTTTTTTTAACTTTTATGCAAAATTCACTCATTATTCCGAGATTTCCTATGGCTGATTGTATTGTCAAAGAGTAAAGTATATAAACATGCAATGAACAAATCGAACATAATAAGGAATGGGAATCAAATAACGTGTGCATTCTGACGTGCCTTTTTGTTCGCCTTCTGCGTTGCGGAAACCGTTACGTAGCTAGCTATGCGCCTG
>CAYZUM010000381.1:0-2541 GCA_964481455.1 uncultured Methylomonas sp.
GACAAACAAAAATCCTGCGCAATATGGGTAGTTTATTTATTGCGCCTTACCTTACCACAAAGAAAGTAAATCATATTGATAAAATTATTAATTTAACAACACGCACCAACAACCACGCGTAGAAAAAAATCATGACATTTATACTCTATTGAGCATTCAAAAACCTCAAGCAGAGGCACTCGGCTTTTCTTTACTCTCATCATTATAATTTTCTATCTGCATCGCTCTTATAATAGTTTTCAATTCCATATGCTGTTGTTTTATGGGTCCTAATTCAGCCTCTAAACTAGCAATACTCCCCGCTATATTTTCTTTAGAGCCACTAATTTTCCGTAACATATGCAAGCGGCTTTCTATCTGTTTTTTGTGATCCTTAATTTGATGCATTAAAGGCGACAAGACACTATTACACCATATTGATGAATCTTTATGTGCAGCTTTCAGTACATTACGAGCCTTGCTAATAATCGTACTATATAATTTTTTGACAACAATACTCTGTTCAGTCATGGTTGTTTTCGCACTAGAACGGAACAATTCCCCTTCTTCAAAGATTTGTTCTAATTCAAACTGGTATTGCTTGATCGAAAATAAATGTGGCTCAATTTCCTTAAAACCATATTCATCTCTAAACTTTTTATGGATTGCCTTAACCAGGCGCCGCGTTTCATTGGTTGTATCAACAGCCTCTTGCAATACATCACGTAATTCATCAAATAACTTACGAATATTCTGCTTCATTCCGTAAGTTGTCAGGCTTTTAGCCATATCATCCCTTGTTCTCAGAATAACCTCATCAATCCTTTCTTTTGCCAAAGAATCAACTAACATCCTGGCTTGAACGCCAAAGACTCGACGACTTGCCTGAAAATTTTCTACATTTTCTAAATAGGCATTTTGACGATCTCGCGTTTCCGCCATCAATTTACCCGTCATATCCGCATTTTCAAAATCTATTTTCTTAAATTCTTCTAATTGTGCCAGAGAATTCTTAAATTTTGTTTCCGTTAAGGTTAATGATTCCCTAACTAAAAATCCAATACTACGCGCTACCGTTTCCTTCAGAATAGTACGCCTTTGAGATAAAATATCATTTGATAAGTAGGATTCCAAACCTGTTAATCGGCTTTTCTCTAATAAGGCAGAGTCAGCTTTAATCTTGGCTAATAAAGCTTGCTTAGCCGAAACCGGGAAAATCAATTTTTCATCAACACCAAGAACTGAAGCAGATTTTTTTATCTGTGATGCAATTGATGACTCATACCCAGACTCGCCAGATAAGTCATCCCACATCGCATCAATCTTATTCATTACAACAGCTAGCCCCTGCTTACCTGTACCGCGCGCTGAACTGATATGACTACGCCACATTTCTAAATCACTTTTTGTAACACCAGTGTCGGCAGCTAATACAAAAATAATGGCTTGTGCACTCGGCAGCATATTTAAAGTTAATTCAGGCTCCGTTCCTAATGCATTAAGACCTGGCGTATCTAAAATACATAAACCTTCTTTTAATAGATCATGCGGAAAACTGATTAAAGCATGACGCCAACAAGGAATTTCAACCTCCTCTGCATTCAATACCCCTAACTCTGCCGCTTCACGTTCACTCCATAATCCCAGCTTAGTCGCATCATCCTTTGACACTGTTTTAACTGCCATTAATTCTTGAAAGGCTTTCTGCATTTGTGATGGAGAATCACAATCCAGATCAATCTGGGTCCAACACTCAGGTTGTTGTTTATACTCAACTAATGAAACATCTTCCAGCCTGCTTTCAATATTCAATAAGCGAATATAACTGCCCGCTTCATCATAAAATAATTCTGTAGGGCACATTGTTGTCCGGCCAGGCGACGATGGTAATAACCTGACACCACTCTCAGCAAAAAACAATGCATTAATGAGCTCAGTTTTACCACGAGAAAATTCAGCTGCAAATGCGAGTGTCACACGATCATTGTTTAAACCGTTAAGAACATTTAACACGGTATCAGTACTTTGCACATCACTTACACCGTAACGATTACGCCATTCACGGTACATTTCAATTGCCTGAACAATGTCTTCTCTCCATTGTGCATATTCATGTAACTGTTTTTTAAATTCCATACATCTCGCGCCTTCTCACTGATATCAACAGTAACCGTATTTATTACCTAAAAGACTGATTACCAAATTTCAAACTACTTTTTTCGCTTACCTTAAGAATTGTAGACCATAAATAAAAATCTGCTACAAATATATACCCGACAGCCCATATATTAAAGCGCGACCCTATCAAGAGAGGGCAATAAAGAGCCATTTTTTTTCAATTTATGAGAAAAACATCCGGTTTTTAATAAAGTTTTTTGGAAAAACTGATCATAATAGAAAATTCACGGAAGTAGATCTAAGAACTAATTGCATTAACGACCGTTAAAAATCTTTAACGCTATTCTACTCGTAGGCCATCATAGCGATAGCGTTTTACAGCATCATGGTAGATCTTAATATAGAAAACACATTCGATAAACAAAGAGATAGACTTTTTCATCC
>CAYZUM010000382.1:0-2518 GCA_964481455.1 uncultured Methylomonas sp.
CCTGATTTTCAGCGGGGGAGATTTTAATAAAAAAACGCCTTTTAATCCTTTGATTTTTATAGGGGGAGGTGAACGGTTACCTTAAGTGTAATGGAGGCCACTAATCACTTATAACTTTCTTTCTATAGCATCTGCAATCGCACAAATCATTAATTGTGAACTTCTTGCACCTGCATCAATATGGCCGATACTACGCTCACCTAAGAACGAAGAACGCCCCCTTATAGCCTTCATATCACTGGTTGACTCCATGCCTTTAATCGCTGTCTCTTTGAGACCTGCTAATAACTCCGGATATTCAAGCTTACCACAGTTTTCTGTCAGATAATTGGCTACCGGGACTAATGTATCTAACATTGTTTTTTCACCAGCATCTGATTTTCCACGGGCTTTCATTGCTTCTACTGCTGCATTGTAAGCTTCTGCAAAAACAACAGGGTCAACCGTTTTTCCAACAGCATCTTTTCCCATAGCAACAAAAAAAGTACCAATTAATGAGCCTGAAGCACCGCCGATTTTACTCATGCAAGTCATACCCATTTTTTTCCATGCATCAGCCCATTCCATTTGACTTATTTCTTCACTTTGCTCAACCAGAAAACCAAGCCCGCGACGAATATTGATAACATGATCGCCATCACCTAAAGTTTTATCTAACTCGGTGACTTCTGCATCGTGCTCTTCTATCGTATCACTCGCGGCTTTAATTAGATCAGTCAACATATCTGAAGTTATCTGCATTTTTTTTCCTCTCTTTGAAAGTAGCCATCCCCACTTAATAATTCTGGGGACTTCAGCTATAAAATATTATCTAAAATAATGGGTTTTGTAAATATACTTTTATCTCAGCATACTTTAAGCACCTTCAGATTTTAGCTTCTGACATTTTTTTACCAGTGAACCACTGATAAACTGGGCAAAATCTTCAGGGTTGTCATAATAGAGTTGTTCTTTTAAAAAAATAAAATTTAAATACTTTAAAATCAACAGATTAAAAAATGTAAAACATAGAAGATCATTGAGAATCCGATTTTTGTCGATTTTCATAAAAATAAACACCACATAAAAACATAAGCGATTGATTATTAATGGGTATTCAAAATAACAACTCTAATCTTGTTTTTGCACTAACTCAACCAAGCCACTCACCAGGTTTCGAGTTTCAGCAATCTCAGCGCGTGACCGACCACAACCTTCACAATGCGCTCCTTCTTCTGTACAAAAAGCACTCCCTTTACATGGAATAAATTTCATGTCACTCACCCTACATGTCATATTTACATTTAACAATAGGAATACTATACTCTATTTTATTGTTAGATACATCCATCCATTCATTGATAGCTTATTTAATGTTTAGCTTTACCTATTACTCGATCCTCAAGTTTTTAATTTTTTTATTTCTTGACTTTTTAAAACAGCCTAAAACTTTAGTTTTTGCCAAAATAAAGGTTCGATTTAGCCTAAATTTCACCCAGACATGTGGTTTTTTGTGGAATCAATTGGAAAAAACTTTTAATTTTTTCTGAGATTTTAAATTTATCAAGAATAACGGAAATAGTGACTTTATATCTAACATCATAACATGCTGTTATATAAAATACTTTTCATTTAAAGCAGTTTTTATGCCAATTTTTATATTTTGAAAAACTAAAAACTTGAGGATCGAGTATTAGAAATTTTAGCGTCTATAACTAAAAACAAAACTATGACGATATCTGAAGAAAGTTTTACGCCTTGCGATTTAGTGATATAGGGTGGTCTTGGTGATTTATCACGTCGTAAACTCATTATTTCACTCTATTGTTTAGAAAATGGACATTTTCTGGAACCCGATACTCGCATTATAGCCGTTGACAGGTTAGCAGAAAATAGTGAAAGTTTTATCAAAATTGCTTACAAAAGCTTGCAAAAATTTTTAGGCTCTCCCGTCAATGAACAAATCTGGCAAAAGCTATCGGCTCGCTTATCTTATCAGCAAATGGATTTAACCAAAGTTGAAGAATATAAGGTTTTTAATGATATAACGGATTCAAGTCAACGGGTGATGGTAAATTACTTTGCCGTTGCGCCTTTTCTATTCCAGCACATTTGCCGAGGCTTGAAGCACTCAGGCGTATTGACTGACACATCGCACAGTAATTATTCACACCCCCTAAAAAGTTTCCCATATATGTGTGCCTTATGTTAGGCTAGACACGCTTAAAACTTTAGCCCTTGAAGTATGAAACTCAGCGATGACGATTTACGACAACGTGATGAAAAAGTGATTCACTCGCTTTCGCCTGATGCTGTCCAAAATCTGGCGGTCAATTTGCTGGATGACCTTAAAGATTCTCGTGAGCGGCTAAACCAGAATTCTCAAAATAGCTCCAGACCTCCCAGTAGCCAAGCCCCCTGGGATAAAACACCTGCTCATGCCGATAGCGCTGATGTAGGCAATGATGACGAAAGCAGAGGACCTTTACAGGCGCGCCATGCTACTTCGTGAAATTCAGGGACTCCTGTCACCTTCATT
>CAYZUM010000383.1:0-2518 GCA_964481455.1 uncultured Methylomonas sp.
GACACTTAAAGTTTCAGATTTATCTATCTCAACGGTTCATCCCCACAGGTGTGGGGAACACTCTACCCGCACCTACCATATGTTTGTAAGTACCGGTTCATCCCCACAGGTGTGGGGAACACCCTTATCTTAACACATTGTTATGCAAGTAAAATAATCACTTCCAGTTTTCTACCAACTATTAGAGCAATTTTTAAGTCCAGATTGTTAAAGAGCATTTTCATCTTTTTTATCTTCAATAGGGTAAAAAGAAACCAGTTTCAGACCGTCAATTTCTACTGGTAAACGACGATTTTCACCTAAGGTAAGAAAATCAAAGCCCGACTCGGTATTAGTGCTCCAGGTCATAATGGCATTACCTTCTTCAATCCCTGCCTCAACTTGTTGCCAGATCATATCGCGTACTTTAGCGGATAAATCACCCACATAAACTCCGGCACGGATTTCTATTAACCACACGGCTAAGCGGCCACGTAATCGTGGTGGTACATTTTCAGTTACGATGACCAGCATCGCCAATACCTTCAGGGTTAGGAATTGCAGGGGCGATATTTTCTTCAGCAGGCTTGGGAATTTCAACTTCCCCTGCTGCTAAGACTTCTTCTATCGTCGGAATTATTTTTTTGAGTATTTTAGATTGGCGAAAAATATCGCGACACATCAAGCGCACTTCTCGTTCGGGATTAGGATAATTTTTAGCTGCAATTTTAAAAGCATGCGGAATAATATCGTCAAATTTAAATAAGTCAGCAATATCATAAACAAAAGACAATGGCTTGCCAGTATGGATAAAACCAATAGCAGGGGCATAGCCCGCGGCTAAAATGGCCGCCTCACTAATGCCGTATAAACAGGCAGTGGCTGAGCTAATACAGCGATTTGGCATATCCGCACTATCCCACTGATTACGGTCGTAATGGCGCCCTTTCCATGTAACCCCCGCTTGTTTAGCCAGTAGTTGATAGGTTTTTTTGACCCGAGCTCCTTCAATTCCACGTAATTGCTCGACACTGCGTCGTTCGGGTGGTTTTTCACCAAAGCGGAGTTCATACATTTTGCGCACTACCTTTAGCCGTGCGCTATCATCCAGTGCTAATTTGGCCTGATATAATAAGCGATCAGATCGTGCACCACCCGGTTGCCCGGAGGCATATAGCCTAACGCCTGCTTCACCTACCCAGACTAATAATGTTCCTGCTCTGGCTGCAAGTGCGGCGGCTTGGTGTGAAACACGCGTTCCAGGCTCCAGCATTATGCAGGCAATACTGCCGACCGGAATATGGGTACGGATACCCGTTTCATCAATAACGACAAAAGCGCCGTCTTTAACATCAACCTGGCCTTTTTGAATAAAGACCATTGAGACTCGTTCTTTCATGGCAATCGGTTTAAGGGGTGGCAACATTAGGAATCCGGTAATAACAGGTTTTGAAATGGTTGATGATTTTTCCAGCGATAGGTATTGAAATCGCGCATATCGGTGGAAAGTATACGCCCGTGGCCTAACTCTTCTGCCAGTATAACTAATGAGGCATCCGCTAAGTCCATAGGTAGGTCTGCGTACTTGTTTATTAACTCCTGAATTCGCCCTAAATTCTGTTTTGTAATATCTGAAATTTCAATAAAATCAGATTCCAGAGCAGAAATAAAAAGTAGTTGACTTGGCACGCCTAAAGCCTTTTCTAATAAATAACTGGTTTCTGTGATGACAGGCCAGGTAGTTATGAGTCCTTCATTCAGGTTCTGCATCACATAAACTGTCTGCTGGTGGTATTTATCCCTAGAATTAAAAAAGGCATACCAAAACCCAGTGTCAGTCAATATCATATTTTTCTTTCCAGGCTTGATGCAAATATTCTTTATAGTTTACTGATAAGTCGGCAGGGCCTTCTGCAGTCCCTGCCAACATTTGTAGCAACTTCTGGTTTTTCTCTTTACCTGTTAGCGCAGTTTTTTTATACAGTAAGTCCAGAGCTTGTTTGATGATTTCAGTGGTATTCAACTGGGTTATCTGTTGAATAGCCCTGAGTTTCTGAGCATAAGCATCATCTATACGGGCAGTAATTCTCATGGCATTTCTCTTGTCTGACTCATTGTCATACGACTATAGCATTTAAGCTCTTATAGTGTTCGTAATATTTGTTTTGTATGGTGAATAAGTATTAGCTACAACCTTCGAGTATTAGGAATCCGGTAATAACAGGTTTTGAAACGGTTGATGGTTTTTCCAGCGGTAGGTTTTAAAGTCACGTAAATCGGTAGAGAGAATACGCCCATGCCCTAACTCCTCTGCGAGTATGACTAAAGAGGCATCGGCTAAGTCCATCGGTAAGTCTGAATATTTTTCCATGAGTGTCCATATACGGGGCAGGTGACTGGTTTCAATGTTAAAAATATCAATTGAATCTGTCGCTAACATATTGATAAACTGCGAAGCGGCTTTTGCTCCCAATGCTCTTTGTAAAATATGGCATGTTTCTGTAATAACTGGCCAGGTTGTTACTGGGTCTTCTTTTAA